>CAYUTG010000017.1:0-25391 GCA_964447555.1 uncultured Marinobacter sp. | reverse complement strand
AAAAGGCCGGCTTTATTGTTTAGTATGGAGGCGTAGTTTAAGTTGTTTGTGCCGCGGAATCCTAAGACAGCCGCTCTGCCACTGGTCTCAAAAATGCGTTTGGCCAGAAAAGGGCCGAGCCCATTACTGGGTAAGTGTTCGTCGGAAAACGGAGGAAAGTGCGGGCCGCTGACCAGCTTGACGGGCTCATCGTCTGCGGCTGCCACGGCAGAGCCAGAAGCCAGGGTTGTACACAGGAAAAACACCCAAAGTATCATTGAACACTGTAGGAATCCCGTTGGCCGCCCCTTCATGGTTTGTCTCCCCGGCTCTCCAGAGGTGTATGTTCTTGCTGCTGCCCGGCGGGCGAACCTTACTTCTAGCATAGTGCGAACTTATTCATAGAACAGGAGGCCAATAATGGCTGAACTATCACTCAAAGACCAACTGACCAGCGCGGTCAAAGACGCAATGCGTAACCGGGATAAACTCCGGCTTGTCACTCTGCGCATGGCGCAGGCTGCGATCAAGCAAATCGAGATTGATGAGCGCCGTGAACTGGGTGACGACGACGTTCTGAAGGTGCTGGACAAAATGCTCAAACAGCGCCGTGACGCGGCCAGCCAGTACGACGACGCCGGCCGTGAGGAACTGGGCGATAAAGAACGGGCAGAAATGGTGATTATTGAGGAATTCATGCCTGCCGCCCTGACTGAGGATGAGCTGGACGGCCTGATCCGCCAGGCCATCAGCTCAGTCGATGCCCAGGGAATACAGGACATGGGACGGGTGATGAACGCGTTGCGGCCCCTGGTACTTGGCCGGGTCGATATGGGGCACCTTAGTAAGAAGGTGCGGGCGGCGCTGTAAGTATACAGCGCCCCTGTGATCTCCGGTTATCCGCCTGACCAGCCGGCGAGAATGGGAACATACACGATAAATAGCAACACCGTGATCAATCCGAGCAGATAGGGAATGATCGCCCGGGTAATGCGCTCCAGAGGCAATTCAGTGATTGATGAAGCAACGTAAAGGTTAATCGCCACGGGCGGAGTGATCATGCCGATTGCCAGCCCTACTACAATAATCAACCCGAAATGGATTGGGTCGATGCCAAGCTGAAGCACAAGCGGCAATAAGACCGGAGTGAGAATAATCAGGGCGCTGGCCGTTTCCAGAAATACGCCGGTCAGCAGAATGACCCCGACCACCAATAGCATGATCACGTAAGGGCTGGTGGAGACAGACAGCACCGCCTGGGCAATAGTCCCCGGCACCTGCCAGCTGGACAGAGTCCAGCTCAATACCGCTGAGGTGGCAATCACCAGCATGATCACAGAGGTGGTCATGGCCGAACGAAGCAAGATTCTATACACGTCGGCCAGCTTCAGGTCGCGATAAATAAACAGTGAGACGATCAAGGCGTAGTTGACCGCCACTACGGCTGCTTCACTGGGCGTGAATATGCCCGAAAATATGCCGCCCAGAATAATCACGGGTGTCATTAACCCCCAACTGGCGCTTTTCAGTGTTCGCCAGATGGTGCGAAGGGACAACGGAGTGCCTTTAGGGTATTTGCGTTTGTAAGCCTGGAAAATGGCAATGGCCATCAATCCAAGCCCCATGGCCACTCCTGGTACGAAACCGTTCAGGAATAGTTTGGATACAGACTGCTGGGCAATCACCGCGTAGATGATCATCGGCACGGATGGTGGAATGACGACTCCGATGGTTCCGCTGGCGGCAATAAGGCTGGCTGCAGAAGCTGGGTCGTAGCCTTTTTTGCGCAATTCCGGCACCAGGCTGGAACCTACGGCGGCCGTGGTTGCCGCTCCAGAGCCTGAGATGGCGGCGAAGAACATACCTGCCATGACCGATACGACGGACAGCCCGCCCCGTAGAAAGCCGAATAACGAATCTGCAAAGCTCACTAATCGCTCACTCACTTCGCCTTGCGACATCAAGTCGCCGGCCAGAATGAACATGGGAATAGCGACCAGGGCGAACGAATTGATGCCCTGAAACATTTGCTGAGTGACGACCATTAACGGTACGCCCGCCTGGCTCAGAGCGATCATGGTGCTGCCACCTATCGCCAGGGCTATGGGCACGCCCACTAGCATAAGCCCTAAAAACAGCCCGAACAGCAGCAGCGTCATGGGGTGGCGTCCTCAGCAGGCTCTTTGCCTGCCATCAGTTCCACCAGATCGACCAGGGCATACCAGCCCATCAGAGCAGCGCTGACAGGAATTACGGCGTAAATGTAAGACATGGAAATACGCAAGGAGGCCGATTTCTGAAAACTTTGAACCTGCATGTAGCGATAACCGATCACTACAAGAGCTACCATGAAGGCAATCACCGACAGAATAGCGATGATGTGTGCGATTTTTCGAACCTGCCGGGGCAGGGCATCTACAGCAAAGGTTACCGCGATATGCCGCCCGCGCTGAAACGCGAGGGTGCTGGCCAGAAAGGTGATCCACACCAGTAAAAATCGTGCGACCTCCTCCGTCCAGCCGACAGCACTGAACAGCACCCGGGAGACGATCTGCAGGGTAATTACCCCAATAAGTGCCGCCATACCCGCAAAGACCACGGGCTGAACGATAGCATCCAGCCCGCACTCAATACGCTTTAACAGCTTTACCAGCGGTTGAGTGGTGGTCACTTACTTGAGCGCCTCCTGAATGCGCGGCAGGTAATCACCAAACTTTTCACCGTATTTCTCATACACAGGCTTCACGGCAGCCTGGAAAGCCTTTATATCCGGGCTGTCATTAATCTGCATGCCCGCTTCGCGCAAATCGGCCAGTTGCCTGGAGGCCATGTCCGCGTTCAGTTCGCGCTCATATTCGGAGGCCTCCTGGGCGGCTTCAGTCAGCACATCCTGAGCGGCTTCCGGCAACTTGTTCCAGGCGGGCATGCCCATCACAAAAATAGCCGGAGCATAGGTGTGCCGGGTGAGGGTCATGTACTTCTGTGTTTCGTTGAGTTTAAACGAGTGAACCACATTGACCGGATTTTCCTGGCCATCAATGGTGCCTTGTTGCATGGCGGTCAGGGCCTCGGTCCACGCCATGGGAATGGCGTTGGCACCCAGTGCACGGAAGGTGTCCACATACACAGGGTTTTCCATCACGCGAATGCGCAGGCCATCCAGATCTTCTGGCGTATTGACCTCGTGCTTACTGTTGGTCAGGTTCCGGAAACCGCGCTCGGCGTAGGCCAGGCCCTTCAGATTAACATCAGAGAGCTTGTCGAGCAGTTCCTGGCCAATGGGGCCATCCAGTACGCCGTAGGCAGCTTGTGGAGAAGAAAACAGAAATGGCAGCTCAAAAACGGACATTTCTTCAACAAAATTAGCAACCGGGCCATTGGTGATGACGCCCATATCAACCGTGCCAATTTGCATGCCCTCCAGCAGCGTGCGCTCGTCACCCAAAGAGGCATTCGGGTAAATATCTATGTTCACCGCACCTTCGGTGCGATCTGCCACCAACTCTTTAAATTTAACGGCCGCAAGATGGAAACCATCCTGTTCGTTCACCACGTGAGCCAGGCGGAGCGTAACCGGGTCCATGTCGGTAAAGTCAGAAGCAAAAGCGGTACTGGCCATGGCCAGAGAGAGACCGAGCGCCAGCGTATTCACAGTCAGTTTTTTCATTGTGATTATTCCTTGATGAATCAAGCGTTAACGCATTTGAAGATGCACCCCTGCTAAATATTAGGGTACGATCGAGCTTAATGGATTCTAAACCGGAAATCGATAAACCGCGCGTGGCTAAACGTAGTAGATTAGTCTCAGCGGTCCGAAAAATTATCGAAGTAAGGTTGTGCAGGCCATCAATGTTCCCCGCCACTTATCCGGAGCCCATAATGACCAAGATGCATATTGATATTGTTTCCGACATCGCCTGTCCGTGGTGCGCAATTGGCCACGCCCGCCTGGAAAGGGCTATGGAGCAATTAGCCCCTGACTACGAATTCACTGTTGAGTGGCATGCGTTTGAACTGAACCCGGATCACAGCGGGCCGGGTGAGCCAATTCTGCCTGCCCTGGCCCGGAAGTATGGGCGGAGCGAAGACGAGATGCGTTCCAGTCAGAGCCAGATGATGGCGATTGCAAAGGATCTCGGCGTCAACTTTGAGAAACTGCAGGAGCGGTTTACCTGCAATACTTTTGACGCCCACCGGCTGGTTAAATGGGCGGGGGAGCAGGGCCAGCAAACCGGAATGAAGCAAGCGCTGTTTGAGGCCTATTTTGGCCGTGCTGAGGATGTCTCTGATCACAAGGTTCTTGTGAAATGTGCCCGGGCCCTGGGGCTGGATTCAGAAAAAGCCGAAGAGATACTGAATTCAGACCAGTACGCCCAAACCGTACGGGAAGATGAGGCCACGTATCAGCAGGCCGGTATATCGTCTGTGCCTGCGTTTATTATCAACCGTAAGTACCTCATCTCTGGCGCTCAGGAGCCCGGAACGCTGGTGCAAACGTTCCGGGAGATTGCCGGGATATCGGGTGAGGACGCCTGACAGGCTCCCAAACGCTACTGTGCCTATTCAGGCAAAATCATAATCACCACCCTTTCCAAGGGCTTCCTGATAAGCCGGCCTGGCATGGACTTTCTTCACCCACGCCGTGATGTTGGGCCGGTTTCTGCCAACGATGCCCCGTGCTACTGAGGCCTCCAGCGGGAAGCTCATCTGAATATCTGCAGCGCTGAGATTATCCCCCAGAAACCAGCTGTTCTTTGCTAAATGAGCCTCAACAAAATCCAGGTGCGTTTTAATCATCGGGCCGATGAAGATCTGGTTGGTTTTGTCGGCAATGCCTTTTGCAATGGGCTTGATAAAAAACGGCATCGGGCTGGTTTTTACCTTTTCAAATACCAGTCGCATAACCAGCGGTGGCATCAATGAGCCTTCGGCGTAATGCAGCCAGTAGGTGTAATCCAGCCACGCCTGGCCGCCGCCCTCAGGTAACATGCTGTCTTTGCCGTAAGTATGGGCCAGGTATTCGATAATGGCTCCAGACTCTGCCACCACCAGATCGCCGTCGGTGATCACCGGTGATTTCCCCAGTGGGTGTATTTTTTTCAGGCTGTCTGGGGCCAGCATGGTTTTCGCGTCGCGTTCGTAATGCTGAATTTCATAGGGAAGGTTTAGCTCTTCCAACATCCAGAGAACGCGTTGCGAGCGTGAATTATTAAGGTGGTGAACTGTAATCATGCAGAAACTCCGTTCGCATAAAAAATATGCAGATAAATAGAATAGCTTGGCAATACATACGCCTAGATTCCCAACTGGAGCCCGATTTCAATCACCCGGCCAGAGGGAATCTGGTAAAGCGAGGTGGCGTGCAGGGTATTACGAACCATGAACGCGAACAGTTTATCGCGCCAGGCCATCATGCCGTTTTTCTTTCTGTCTGCGATAACGGATATCCTGCCGACGAAATAGGTGGTGTCGTCCCGATAAATCGGTGAATAGTGGTGCTAAATGCAGTAAGAAAGGTCTGAAGGAATGTTGTAACCCTGCATAAAGCCGTAATTGAGCTTAACCTCATACACGCCCTGTCCAAACGCCTTTACCTGCATGCGTTTGTCGTTAGACACCCGTGGATTTCGCGTCATTTTCACATTAACAATCACAATGGTTTCGTGCACCAGTTTGTTGTGCTTCTGAAGCTGTATCAGGGCATTGGGCACTTCTTCCGCCCGGGCGGTGAAAAATACCCCCGTACCGGGTACGCGATGGGGTGGGTCGTGTTTCAGGTGTCCCAGCAGGGTTTCAATGGTAATGGCGTTGGCTTCGTATGACTGAATCAGAAGTTCAGTACCACGGCGCCAGGTAACGATAACGGTGAAAATAACCGCTCCCATGGCCACAGGGAACCAGCCACCACGTGGAATGGTATCGGCATTAGCGGTCAGGAATGCCACATCCACCGTCAGAAACACCAGCAGAAAAAGGCTTGCTTTGGCCAGGCTCCAGCCGCCACGTTCCCGTGCGACGTCGAATGCCAGAATGGTGGTTACCAGCATGGTGGCGTTCACGCTAACCCCGTAAGCAGCCGCCAGGTTGTTGGACGACTGGAATGTCAGCACCAGAGCAACGGCTGCAATCATCAGAAACCAGTTGATGCCCGGCATGTAAATCTGGCCGTGGGAATACTCGGAGGTTTGCTGAACCCGCAGGCGTGGCGCAAAGCCGAGTTGTACGGCCTGTCGGGTGAGTGAAAAGGCGCCGGTGATCACAGCTTGTGACGCTATGATCGTTGCGGCTGTGGCCAGGCCTACCAGCGGAAACAATGCCCAGTCCGGTGCCAGGTGAAAGAATGGCTGAAGTGAGCCTTCTGGTTTGTCCAGCAACAGAGCCCCCTGGCCAAAATAGTTCAGTAACAGGGCAGGCAGTACGAAGCAGAACCAAACCATCCGTATAGGTGTTGGCCCAAAATGGCCCAGATCTGCGTAAAGCGCTTCGCCACCGGTGGCCACCAGAAAAACGCCTATCAGCACCAGAAACCCGGTCAGGTGATTGCTGGCAAGAAACTGCACGGCGTACCAGGGTGCCACAGCCTTAAGAACTTCCGGATGCCCGATGATGCTGTTCACGCCCAGCGCTGCCAGAGTGAGAAACCAGGCCACCATGATTGGGCCAAACATAGCACCTACCTTGGCAGTGCCATGCTTCTGCATGGCAAACAGTACCAGCAAAATGGCTATTGTTATCGGAAGCACGTAGTTGTGCAGTGACGGGGCTGCTACCTCCAGCCCTTCTACGGCACTGAGCACGGAGATAGCCGGTGTCAGCATGGTGCCTCCGTACAGCAAACCTGCGCCGAACAGACCAACCAGAATCAATGTCCGACGGGGCCGGCTGTCCTGGTCCTGATCTGGCCGTAATAAGGCCAGAAGCGCAAAGATACCGCCCTCGCCATGGTTATTGGCACGCAGAATGAAGATCATGTATTTCAGGGAGATAACGATGATAAGTGCCCAAAAAATCAGCGACAGAATGCCAAGAATGTTGGCCTCTGTGATAGGCACGGGGCTTACGCCACGAAAACACTCACGCAGCGCGTAGATCGGGCTGGTTCCTATATCACCATAGACAATGCCAAGCACCGCAAGGCCAACAGCGGTGCGGCCGGGTTTCGAAGCCTTTTCGGATTCAGCCATGCTGTTCTTGTCCCCAGATAAATGGTCGTACAGGCAGAGCCACCTGCAGTTTAGTTCAGTCGGTGGGCTCTCGCGTTCCTGTTTTGTTAATTCGTTGATAGAAATCGCCCGGTTGTTCGCCCCAGCCTATAGGGGGTGGCGAATGTCGCACAGGAATTAAGGGCAGTAACCGCCTTTTGATGTGTACATGTTTTGATATGGTTGCGGGCTTCGTGTCGGCCATCTGGATGGCCGCTGTTTACAGAAAGTAATTTAAGGACTTACTACAATGAATGCTCATGCTGGCACCTCCTCCCTTCAGCCGTTTGTCGTCGCCCCGCGTAAAGTGAAGGCAGGACCACCCCTGAACTGGATTTCCGAATCGGTTGGCTTGCTGCGCAGGAATTTCGGCGTGCTTATAGCCGCCTATCTATTCGTAATGGCTGTAACCGTCCTTGTCCAGCTCGGTGTGTTTGCACTTATCTCCGACAGTGGTGTTTTTGTGATAACGCTGAGTGTGATTGGGGCCCTCGTCGTCGCTATAGTGTTAAATGCAGGACTTGTGGCTGTGTTTCATGGGGCGTCTGAAGGCTACCCGCGATTTGCAGACGTATTTTCCGGGGTTAGCGGCCGAGCGGTTCTGCATATTCTGCTCCTGCTGGTTGGTATGGTGCTGTCCGTTGCGGTGCTGGGCGTTATTGGCTATGGGGTTACGAACCTGATCGGGTATTCGGGTTCACTTGCCAGTGCAAGCCAGTTTGGCAATATGATGGATGCAAGCGAAGGCGCTAGAAGTGCCATGCTTGGAATGGTGGTGATAGCGTTTGGCGGGGTTGTATTGTTCGCGGTGTTCGCCGCCCTGTTTTTCTATGCGATCCCACTGGTTGTGATTTCCAGACAGAGTGTTTTTTCGGCTATTGGTAACAGTTTTCGGGCCAGTACCAAAAACCTGTTCGTGTTGATGTTCTTCGCGGTTAACGCTGTCTTCCTAAGCAACCTGCTGTTTGTTCCCGCTTTAATCATTGGGGCCTCAAACGCTTCAATTATTGGCGTAAGCGTTGTCATGATGCTGGCCTCGTTTGTCTGGGGTTTAATACTCAGTGGTGCTTACTACCTTTCATTTCGGGATGTTTTGTTGGCCCGTACACCTCAGCAAGAAAGTGAGTGATCCGTTCGCTGAGCTCTGAGTTATTTTCAGGAAATGCAGTTTCGACGCATTGGTCCATAAGTTGTGCGAATGTGTGCCTTGTCAAAACGCGGTAACACACTACATTTAAGGTCACATGAGTTCCCCTAGATTGTTTCTTCGCGCACACAAGGATAGGCCACATCATGAGATCTCTGCGTCAATTCAAGGTTTTGGCAATGGCCACAGCTGTATCGGCGGCATTTTCTGTTTCTGCCCATGCTGAAACCCTCCGGCTGCTCACCTGGGGTGGTTACGCACCGCAGGATGTGGTTGAGCAGTTTGAGAAAGAAACCGGTATCGAAGTCAAAGTTACTCTATCTAACAACGAAGATATGATTTCAAAGTTGCGAGCCACGCGTGGCTCTGGGTTCGACCTGGCTCAGCCAAGCCAGGACCGCATCGTGAGTGCCCAGGCCGATTTCAATATCTATAAACCAATGGATATGAGCAAAATCGAGACGGCAAAGATTATTCCGTCAATGCTGGCCGCAACTGAGAAAAATACAAAATTTGAAGGCGAGGTGTACGGTGTTCCTCATGTGTGGGGCACCAGCGGGCTGATCGTCAACCGCAAGGCAGCCGGTACGGTAAAGGATTACACTGATCTGTGTGATAGCTCGCTGAAAGGCTCTGTGTCTTACCGCCTTAAACGGCCAACCTTGATTGGCTTCGCTTTTGCTTTGGGTGAAGACCCGTTCGCAGCTTATGACGATACCGCGAAATATCAGACCATTCTGGACAAGGTAGAAAAAAAACTGATTGACTGCAAAAGCAACGTGAAAGCCTATTGGTCTGGTGGTGATGCCTTGCTGAACCTGATGCGCTCAGGGGAAGTATCTGCCGCGATGGCCTGGGATGCCGGTGGCTGGAAACTTAACGCAGAAAATCCCGACATCACCTTTGTGGCGCCCACATCCGGTGCGCTCGGCTGGATTGATACTTTTGTTTTGCCTCGCAAAACCAAAGCGGAAGACGCTGCGTACAAGTGGATCAACTTTGTAATGCAGCCAGAAGTGGCTGCACGCATTACCGAATCGTCTGGCAATTTCACAGCCTCTAAAGGCAGCGACGACTTTGTAAACAACACGCTGAAAGCGCAGTTCAAGGAAAGCTTCCCGCCAGCGGCTCTCGATAACATTAACTGGTATCCGCCTGTTCCTGCTGGCCTGGAAGAGATGGAAGGCAAGGTGCTTGATCGGATTAAAGCCGCTCACTAAGAACGACTAAGGTTGTTGTCTATGTCGGATCACACCGCTGTTTCGAGTGCCGATGTGGGAGTACAGGAAGACCTTGCCTGCACTCTGCTAAGCAAGCACTTTGGTGAATTTACCGCTGTTGACGAGGTTTCATTCCGCATACCCCGTGGCGCATTTTTTTCCATTCTTGGCCCCTCGGGCTGCGGGAAAACAACGCTGTTGCGCATGCTGGCCGGTTTCCAGAAGCCCGATTCTGGTGACATTCTGATAAAGGGCCGCTCGGTATTGCATACGCCCCCGAACAAGCGCCCCGTAAATATGGTGTTTCAGCATTTGGCGTTGTTCCCCACCATGTCAGTGGCGGAGAATATTGCCTATGGGCTTAAGCGCAAAGGAGCTCCCAGGCGTGAACACGCTACCCTGATTGATGAGGTGCTGGCCAAGGTTCACCTGCCTGATTTCGGTAACAAACGGATTGATCAGCTCTCTGGTGGGCAGAAACAGCGGGTGGCCATAGCCCGATGCCTGGTGTTGAAGCCTGCCGTGTTATTGCTGGATGAACCTCTGGGCGCGCTGGACCTGAAGCTGCGTGAGCAAATGAAAATTGAGCTTAAACGGCTACAGCGTGAGTTTAATACCACGTTTGTGTACATCACCCATGATCAGTCAGAAGCACTGGTAATGTCTGATCAGGTGGCAGTGATGAATCAGGGCAGATTTGAACAGGTGGGCACGCCGCAAGAACTGTACTATCAGCCCCAAACGGCCTTTGTTGCGAGTTTTGTTGGTGATAGCAATCAATACGCAGGCCGGGTTCAGGCGCAATCGGGGCAGGCTGTCACCATCGTGACTGAGCAGGGTGTACGTTTTCGGACCCAAAGCCAGCACCCGATAAAGCTGGGCTCCGCTATAACCCTGTTCATTCGCCCGGAGGTGATGCAGATCAGCCTGCTGAAACCTGAGGTTGAACTGGATAACTGCCTGCCAGTTACTGTTGTTCGTATGCTGTTTGACGGTGCGCGCAGCCAGCTTCAGGTAACGACGGCCGAAGGGGCTGTCCTCACGGTAGCTCTGCCGCAAACCGCAGATTTTCAGGCTCTGAAACCGGGCCGCCAGGTACATGTGAGCTGGCAGGCCAGTCAATGCCTGTGTTTCCCTGCAACACCCGCTGCCTGGGCAGAGGCTGGCCAATGAGCAACGCAGCTGACAATTTCAACCGTTCGCAGTACCGATTGGGTTTCTGGTTGTTGTTAGCGCCTATTGTGCTCTGGCTCGGTTTGCTCATTATTTTACCGCACGTTGATATGGTGCTGGTGTCGCTACGGGAGCGCATAGCCTCACGGGAATACGGTTTCAGTTTCAGCAATTACACCGCATTTTTTACCGAACCTCTGTATTGGAATACCTTTGTTCGCACTGCCGTGATGTCCATTATTGCAACGCTGCTTACACTGGTTATTGCCTTTCCTGTTTCGTTTTATATTGCCAAAGTACTCAGTGGTCGGCCTAAAATAGCGCTGTTTATTCTGTGCCTGATTCCCTTCTGGGTCAGCGAGCTGGTGCGTACCTATGGCTGGATGATTCTGCTGCGGGAAACCGGGTTAATCAGTGGAGCGTTGCAGTGGCTGGGGCTTGTCGATCAGCCGGTTGAAATGCTGTATAACGATGTCGCCATTATGGTGGGGCTGATCTATACCTCCATGCTGTTCATGGTGGTGCCCCTGGTCACCACCCTGGATAGCCTGGATAACAGCCTGATTGAAGCCGGTTATGATCTGGGCGGTAGCAGTTGGCATGTTATGAAAAGTATTGTCGTTCCGCACGCCATGCCCGGCATTATGAGCGGCTGCATTGTGGTGTTCATGCTGACACTCGGGAACTACCTGACACCAACTCTGCTGGGTGGTAAAAGCAGCCTGTGGTTCACCGAGCAAATCTACACCCAGTTTATTACTCGCTTTAACTGGGAACAGGGCGCAGCCTTCGGTATTCTATTGCTGGTGTTGTCATCACTGATTGTGTGGTTGGGGCTTAAACTTACCAGGCAGTCGTTTACGCGGGTAATGTCATGATCCCTTCTATGCCCCGTAGCCGTTTCTTCCGGGTGTCTTACCTGTGTTATGTGGTGATGTTCTTTGTCTTTTTAATCACACCTCTGCTGGTTGTTGCAGCGTTCTCGTTTAACGACTCGCTGTTTCCCTCACTACCGTGGAATGGTTTTACTCTGGACTGGTATTTTGGTGAGCATGCCCCCCGGCTTGGGCTGTTTCATGATGAGGCCTTGCTTGACAGTATTGGTGTGAGTATCCAGGTGGCCATTGTTACTACACTGGCAAGCGTGGCACTGGCAACTTGCAATGCCTTTCTGTTTGAGCGGGAGCAATTTCCCGGGAAGAACTTTCTTTACGTGCTCATGTTGATGCCACTGGTTGTGCCCGGGGTCATACTGGGAGTCTCCATTCTGGTATTCAGTAGTACCGTAGCCAACTGGGTTGAGATGCAGTTTTCCTATGATATTGAAGCCCTGCGCCCAGGCCTGGTGCTGGTTACACTCGGCCAGTTTGCGTTCATTACTACCATTGCCACTCTGGTGATTTCCGCCCGGCTGCGCAAGTTCGACACAACTCAGGAAGAAGCTGCCATGAACCTTGGCGCCAGCCGGCTGACAGCAATAACAACAGTAACCTTGCCGTTCCTGAAGCCCGCGCTGTTTGGTGCGGGTGTTGTGGCCTTTCTGATGTCGTTTGAGAATTTCAACACCACTCTGATGCTGGTTGGCTCTGATGCCCCACTCACCATTGCCATGTTTGATCGTTTGCGGGAAGGTTCAACGCCCGTATTGAATGCGGTATCGGTATTACTGATGATCGGGTCGGCAGCTTTGGCGCTGGCCTCCCTGTTTGTGCAGCGCCCGGATAAGCAATAATGTGCCTTCGCAGTACTGGAATGACCTCACCACGAATCAAATATCTTTTCGTTGCACTTGCTGTCATTAGTCTGGCGGGCTTTCTGGCGGCGCTCTTTTTGCCGTTCTCCGTTCGCCAATCATTTATCGGGCAGGGCTTTGGTTTGCTGGGAGTGGCTGTTTCCGCTGCCATCTGTGTATTGATTGTGTTTCAGGTTGGTGCCATGCATCGCACTCAAAAGGCACTTGTTCACGCTGAATCCGAGGCCAAAGCCAGTGCCGGGCGTGAGCAGTTTGTCAGAAATATCATTGATAATGTCCCCAATATGATTGGTTACTGGGGCAGGGATTTACGCTGCCGCTATGCCAATAATGCTTACAGCGAGTGGTTTGGCATACCGCCCGAGAAGATAGTCGGTATGCTGTTTCGGGATCTGACAGGCGAAAAGCTGTTTGCGATGAATGAGGTGCATATTGAGCGGGCCCTGGCCGGTGAGCCTCAACGCTTTGAGCGCACGCTGGTCAAAGTGAACGGCAGTGTGGGGCATATCATCGGGCATTACATTCCTGATGTGGATGCCGATGGGGAGGTCCGGGGCTTTTCCATTCAGGCCAGTGAAGTGACGGTTCTCAAAGAAACAGAGGCAAAGCTCAAACTGGCTGCATGTGTTTTCGAGAATACACTCGATGGCGTTCTGATTACTGACGTTAACGGGACGATTATATCGGTTAACCCGGGGTTTACGGCAATAACGGGCTATACGCCCGAAGACGCTGTTGGAAAAACTCCGCGTATTCTGCAATCTAACCGGCACGACCAGGCATTTTATATTGCCTTGTGGAAAGCCATAGAAAACGATGGCCAGTGGCACGGAGAGGTATGGAATCGCCGGAAAGGCGGAGAGCTTTACCTGCAGCGTATGACCATCAGCATGGTGCGCAGTGAAGACGGCGAACCGATGCGCTATGTATCTGTGTTCAGTGATATTACGACGTTCTGGCGCAAAGATGAGCAGATTAAGCATCTGGCGTTTCACGATGCCTTAACGGATTTGCCTAACCGAACGCTGTTGATGGATAGAATTGATCAGAAATTGCTGAGTGCCCGGCGCGAAAAGAGCCACTTTGCCCTGATGTTTCTGGATCTTGACGGTTTTAAGCGTGTGAATGATCAGCTTGGCCATCATGTTGGAGACGATCTGTTGAAAAGCGTGGCACTGCGGTTGCTGGCTCTGGTCCGCAAATCAGATACGGTTGCCCGGGTGGGTGGTGACGAGTTCATTTTTATTCTGAACAGCCCGCAAGGGAAGGACGACATCACCGATGTTGCTAACCGCATTGTCAGCTCAATCAGTGAGCCCATTGAGATTCTTGGCAGTGCACCTCAAATAGGTGTCTCGGTGGGCATTGCCATGTTTCCGGAACATGGGGATACAGCCACCGATTTGATCCGGCATGCTGATGTGGCCATGTACGCGGCCAAAAGCCTGGGCAAAAATAACATTCGTTTTTTCCCGGGGGACAATGAGGCCTTGTGACTGGCCTGCTGAATTGTTAATCCAGAGTGACCACAGATTGCATGCGCCCCTTGTCGTTCTCAGTTGAGCTATTTACCGATACCGTTGGGATAATCCTGTTATGACCGCTTACTTCATTCAGGCGTTTATTTATCTGCTGGCTGCTGTAATTGCCGTGCCGCTGGCAAAGCGGTTTGGGCTGGGCTCGGTACTGGGTTACCTGGTTGCCGGAGTTATGATTGGGCCCGTAACAGGTCTGGTAGGCCAGGAGGCCAGCACCATTCAGCATTTCGCGGAATTTGGTGTTGTAATGATGCTATTTCTGGTTGGCATGGAGATTGACCCCCGGGCGCTCTGGGCCCAGAAAGCGCGCCTTATAGGGCTGGGCGGCCTTCAGGTGACATTAACCTCGGTTGCCGGAATGGCGGTCGCCTGGTGGTTCGGTATTCAGTGGCAGGCGGCCCTGGCTGTTGGTTTTATTTTCGCTCTGTCGTCCACCGCCATTGTTCTGCAAACCCTTGAGGAAAAAGGGTTGTCGAAGACGGAAGGCGGGCGTAGCGGGTTTGCCGTGCTGCTGTTTCAGGATATTGCCGTTATTCCCGTACTTGCTTTGATTCCTCTGTTGGCACTGCCGGGGCTGGCGGACGAAACCGGTGCCTCGCTCAATAACGATACCGGTTTGAGCCTGGTCTCTGCCTTGCCGGGGTGGGGGCATGCTCTGGTTGTTGTGGGGGCAATCGCGGCGGTTATTGTAGGAGGCTATTACCTGAGCCGCCCGTTATTTCGCTATGTCGTGCAGTCCAGATTGCGTGAAATTTTCACCGCCACGGCCTTAATGCTGATTATAGGGATTGCCGCACTTATGAGCCTGGTGAGCCTGTCGCCAGCGCTGGGGGCGTTTCTGGCCGGTGTGGTGCTGGGAAGCAGTGAATTCCGCCATGAACTGAAAGCCAGTATCGAACCCTTCAAAGGTTTGTTGTTAGGCCTGTTTTTTATCACCGTGGGTGCCGGGATCAATTTCGGGGTGCTGGTGACTGAATGGGCTACAGTGGTTGCTCTGGCGGCAGCTGTTATTGTCGGTAAGGCTCTGGTTCTGCTTGTTATTGCGTTTAAGTTCGGAATTCGCGGCAGCAACGGCTGGTTATTTACCCTTGGGCTGGCGCAGGCCGGTGAGTTTGGTTTTGTGCTGCTTACGTACAGTGTTCAGAACCGTGTGATTCCGGCAGATATTGCGCAACTGCTTTCGCTGGTTGTAGCGCTTTCGATGTTCCTGACGCCGCTGTTGTTTATTGTCTATGACCGGGTTGTGCTTCCCCGCTACCGGCGCTCGAAAAACGATGAGCGGGAAGCCGATGTTATTGATGAGCAGGCACCGGTTATTGTTGCGGGAGTGGGGCGGTTTGGGCAGGTTATCTGCCGCTTGCTGCGGGCCAATGATATTCCTGTTGTGGCACTGGATCACGAGTTTGAGCAGATTGAGAACCTTCGTAAAATCAACAATACGAGCTTCTTTGGTGATGCCAGCCGGCCTGGCTTACTGGAAACCGCAGGCATAGAGCAGGCCAGGTTACTGGTAGTGGCCATTGATGACCGGGAGCGCGCCCTCGGTATAGTTAAATACGTGAAGAAGTTTTTCCCGGGAGTTTGGGTGCTGGCACGGGCGTTCGATCGTGGCCACGGCTACCAGCTTCGGGAAGCCGGTGCTGATGATGTGATCAGTGAAACCTATCATTCTGCACTGGAGTTGGGTGGTCATGCGCTTACAGCGGTGGGCGTACACCCGATGCGGGCGCGGCAGATGACCTGGGCGTTTGTAGATAACGAACGGGCACACGAAGACGAATTATTCGAGGCCTGGAAAGAGCTTGAGGAGGGCATTAACTTCAGCCCCCGGTATGGTGAGCTGTTTATAAAGCTGGAAGAAGCCTTAAACAGTACCATGCACCGAAACTGGGAAGAGCCAAAACCTGAAGATGTTCCGGTCTGGACACCGCCCCACAAATGAATATCGCCGCACGGTACCGGCTTGCAGGCTAACCTGATTGATGGTTTGGCTGCATGAGAATCATCAGTGCCAAGGCTGCCATAGCGCCGACAAACACAGAAAAAATAATACCGGTTGCCTGCAGGCTGATTACACTGGCCATCAGGCCAATGCCAATCACCGGCACTGAAATGGCAATATAGGCAACCACAAAGAACGTGGAGGTAACAGCTGCACGTTCTGTTGGCGGGCTGGCTGCGGTAATGGCCCCCATCCCAGCGCGGAACGCGATGCCCTGGCCCATCCCAGCGACGATTGCTCCTAACATAAACAGTGCAAGCGACTGGCTATAAATACCGAGTGCGACCGGTATTACGCTAATCACAAGCGTGGCGCATCCGATGGGTAGGCGCCAGCGTAATGGCAGCTTATCTTGCAGGAACTGGCCCAGTGTTGAGGCAATGAAAATACTGCCCGCGACAACGCCAACCAATAACCGGTTGTCATAACCCAGCACCCTACCCATCATCGCCGGCGCAATCGAGGTAAAAAAGCCACACACCGCAAAGCCAGCAAACCCTGCTATGGCTGCGGGCACAAACACACCACGTACTTCCGGGGGCACGCTCAGGCGTTGTAGTGAGAGCTTCGGATGCGCCGGCTTTTTTACGGTCTCTGGAGCCCACCAAACGCAGATGAGCGCCAGTACAGCTAGTGCCGTGTGTATCAGGTAGGTCAGCGCCAGTGGAGAGGGCATGTATTCCGACAGGGCACCTGCCAGCATAGGGCCAAGGCCCAGCCCGCCCATATTTGCGGCGGTGGCGAAAAAGGTGGCCCGGTCACGCCAGTGTGGTGGGGCCAGCTCCAGTACCGCTACGGTCGCGGTGCCGGTAAAAATGCCGGCTGAGACTCCGGACAGCACCCTGCCAGCAATAATCATGGCCAGCCCGTCAGTTTGCCAGAACACCAGATCACTGATCATCGAACACACCAGCCCGCCCAGCAGCAACGGCCTGCGGCCCAACTGATCCGACCAGCGCCCGGTAATCAACAAAGCAGCAATCACCCCGAAGGCGTACGCCGCGAAGATAATCGTGATCATCAACTGCGAAAACCCGAAGGTTTCCTGATACATCGGGTAGAGCGGTGTGGGCATAGTGGTGCCGATCATTACAACACTGAACGAAAAGGTGGCGCCGAGGAAGGCCAGGTATGGGGGCAAAGTGCGGGGGCTTGATGATGACATAGTGGTTTAATAAAACTCCTGTAACCCTCGTAAGTATATGCTCGTAGCGCAAAAACCGATTTCAATCCGTCACACTTCTATAGTGTTCTATGCAATTTTAGAGCCCAGCAAATGAGGTGAGATGATTATGAAATTTACCGTTAAGCAAGTATTAGCCGTAGCTGTCCTGATTGTTTTATCCACGAGTGTATTCGCAGCCCAGCACGTTGTTGAAATGAAAAACGCCGGTGCCGATGGCTCTATGGTGTTTGAGCCGGGCTATGTAAAGGCCGAGCCGGGCGATACCGTTAAATTTGTCCTCGTTGATCAGGGCCATGATTCTACTTCCGTTGAAGTACCGAAAGGTGCGAAGAGTTGGGACGGTGGCGTTAACAAAGGCGTTACCGTAACCCTGGATAAGGAGGGTGTCTACGTTTATAAATGCACTCCCCATGCGGCTCTCAACATGACCGGCATCATTCAGGTAGGCGAAGCAACCAACTACGACAGTGCTAAAAAAGCGGTAGATAAGCTGACTGAAGGTGCTGCCGTTAACAAGGACCGTCTGAACGGCTACTTTGAGCAAGTTAAGCACTAAGCTAGCCATCCACCGCCAATGTTCGGGTCCGATTGATGGATGAGCTGGCCATCGTGTATCAATCGGGCCCGGACGATGGGTCTATGTGGCGATAAAAGGCTTCCCCGGCATACCCAGCGACGGATTTCAGAGGGCATGTCAAAAAGGTGACCAAATTTCGCTCTTGCGCTTTTAACAGCGTGAGCGATCCCAACCCCAATCAAAGCAAGTCGACGACCCCAACCTGCCGCAAGTTCTCCGACCAAAAGGTAAACAATGCCGCGAGCTGCGTAGCCAAAGCGCGCATAAAGAGTGAGGGCGTTTTTAGGTGTTATTGTAGCTAACTGCTCTTGGCTGGCCCCGGTTGATCTGCTTGGTATTCCCCATTTCACTCCTGATAAAATGTCGGTGTTATGATGTTCTCTATGGAACGTGGTGGCTTCAGTCTACTCTCCCCAGCGGTCTTCTGATAACTCCAACATGCTGGCCACTCTAAAAACAAGGAACTCATCAGCTAATGTTTCTGAGCGATCCCAAAACACGAACCACACCTCGTGGCACGTTTACCTACCGAAGCGCCGGCAGTGGTGCCCCGCTGGTAATGATTCATGGCTGGCCGGAAAGCTCTTATTCCTGGGAACATGTTGGCAAATACCTGAACGCCGGATTTCATATCATCGCACCTGATTTGCGAGGCCTGGGAGACAGCGAGCGCACGGTCGGCAAGGAACATTACCTTAAGGCGGAGTTGGCGCAGGATGTAATCAGCCTGCTGGACGCCCTGGGTGTTCAGCAGTTTCAGCTAGTAGGGCACGACTGGGGCGGCATTGTGGCGCAGGAAATTGCGCTAGCCATCCCGGAGCGGGTTAGCCGGCTGGGAATCATGAACATTGCCGTGATCAACAATTTGAAAGGCAATATGGAGGTTGTTGAAAAAGTGCGCTCTGGCAGCGGCAAAGCAAACTGGTATCAACACTTCCAGCAAGCACCGGGTATGGCGGAAGCGATGATTCCAGGAAATGAGGAAGTCTGGGTTCGGTATTTTCTGAGGGGCGCGGAGCAGCCTGTCCCGGAAGATTCTATTGCTGAATACGTGCGTATGTACTCGATTCCCGGCACGCCGGCTGCGGCGGCCAATTATTACCGAACATTCGACACTGACGCGAAACGCTGGGTGTCGCTATCTGGCCATGTGTGGCCGATGCCGAGTATTTATATCTACGGCAACCGAGACTACGTGATCATTCCGGAATATCTGAATCACATTGAGAGTTGCTTCAAGGATATTCATGTTGTGCAAGTGAAGGCCGGTCACTTCCTTCATGAAGAGAAATCGGAAGAGGTTGCCGGGCACATCAATCGCTTTTTTGAATCCGACCCGGTGGTGAACTAACGTGCCAAAGATGCCTGTGAAATTTCCGGTGGCAACCGTCGTTCTGGTTTTCGCCGCGCTGCTGTTTGTTGTTTGGCATCAGTTTCGTGAACAGCCTGAAGCCGTCGATGCCAGCCGGTTTACCAACCTGACGGCAAACCCCGTCGAGCGTAGCGTGGCTGTCGATTGGCTGATCACAGAGATCCCGGCATTATGTGAACAAGTGACCGGGCAATCGAAAAATACCGATGCTCACGCTGACTGCGTTAAGCAAAGCAAGGCACGTACCTCGGCTTGCCGCCGTGGAATTTATGAGCGTTTCCCAGACATTGTGGCTTCCAAGACTGTGTTTCGGGATCTTTCGATCACGATGATTAACTGCCTTGTGCCAACCTTGTAAATACCCGACAGGAGCAAGCATGAAATACCTACATACAATGATTCGCGTGAGCAATCTTGAGCAAACCCTGCACTTTTTTTGCGACTTGCTTGGAATGGTTGAAATTAACCGTAAAGACAGTGACAAAGGCCGCTTTACCCTAGTGTTTCTGGCGGCAGAAAGTGATGAAGCCAGCGCCCGGGAAGGCAGGGCGCCGATGATTGAACTGACTTATAACTGGGATCCTGAAGAGTATTCAGGCGGCCGCAATTTTGGCCATCTGGCTTATGCGGTGGATGATATCTACAAATTGTGCGAAACACTGCAGGCAAACGGGGTAACCATCAACCGCCCACCGCGTGACGGGCGCATGGCGTTTATTCGCACTCCCGATAATATATCGATTGAACTGCTGCAAAAAGGTGAACCACTGCCACCGGAGGAGCCCTGGGTGAGCATGGGCAATACCGGAAGCTGGTAGAGTGACGCAGGGGTACTACAGGTGAAACTTGCGGGGCACCTTCGGAAAACAGAACGTGCTCCACTATTATTATGGTGATTGAGACCCGAGTCCTGAAAAAGTGCGCTGATTTGTTAAAATCGGGTAACCATTCATTAAATTTCCGTTCAGGATCACCATCCCGGTAGCTGTATTAATGTCTAAATTTGCGGTTGTTTTTGCTGCTCTGCTCTTCATTCCCTCTGTTTGTTCTGCACAACTTTCCCGGGACGAAACTCTGGCTCTTGTGAAGCTCTCCAGAGTTGATGTGACCGTTATGGCGTGGGGTAAAGATATCCGCAATATGATTGAGTTGCAGATGCGAGGGGCACCAACAGCAAAATTCGGGCAGGTGTATTCCGATTTTTTCCAGACCATTAACCTTCAGGAGCTTTATACAGTTGTATTTTATGAGCTCGCCAACACCCTTGATAAATCCGACCTGGCAGCCCTTCAACCCTGTTTTGAGAACTCTGGTACAAAAAAATATAAGGCTTCGGTGTATCGCACCCTGACCAAAGATGGAGATACTGCCTTTAAACGGCAAAAAAATGCAGTTGAGCT
The DNA here is from genome assembly GCA_964447555.1 of uncultured Marinobacter sp. Taxonomy (GTDB): domain Bacteria; phylum Pseudomonadota; class Gammaproteobacteria; order Pseudomonadales; family Oleiphilaceae; genus Marinobacter. Next base: position 4,842 of record CAYUTG010000017.1, on the reverse strand, counting down.
CGGCATTGAGGCCATGGACGTGGCCAGAAAGGAGGCCATTCTTGAGAGTGCTAAAAGCCAGGGCGACTGGGAGGCCGAGAAAAGCATGGTAGAGCCGCTGTTGGTTTTATTCATGCTCGAGTTGAAGAAGGTGTACCCCATGCTGGCCAGAACCAGGGGCCAGATTCAGGAAATGCTGGATAATGCAGGTTCAGCGCCGCGTACAGATGCGTTTTATCTGGAGAGTACAGTTATCAGATATCTGCATCTCAGGGATTTGAATGATGCGGAGTTTGAGGCGTTTCTGGCCTGTGAGCGCAAACCGGAAATGGATAAGTTTGATCGGGCCGGTTTAGCGGGGACGACCAAATACCTGGAATCGTTGATTGCCAGACAAGAGGCCGTGGAGCCCTAAAATGATTCTCAGCATCCGGACACAACCTGAGTGACGGTACAGTCCGGGTTGCCAAAGGAGTCATACTCCACATAGCACCCCGGGCCGGGGTCGGGTGGCAGGTTGAAGCCTACCCTTGTATAGCGGTTGTCCACACTGGTTTTGAACTGGCTATCGTTCACCTTTACTGAAATGAAATCCAGCATGGTGAGCGAATCGGCCACTTCGGCCCGGCTCTCAGGGCAGAGGTTTCGCCAGTCAACTTCTGAACGCCCGGCTTCTGTTTCAACAATATAACCTGTCTGAGCACTTCCGCCGGGGTTGCTGGCTGCGCGAGAAAGCCCCTGTGCGTAAGCCTTGCTTCGTACGATTGCAATGCTGCTCTTCATCGTGCCACTTACCCCGTCCAGAGCGGCACGGCGGGCATTGGATGAGAGGTCTGCAAAGCGTGGCAACGCAAAGGCTGCAATAATTCCCAGAATGACAACCACCATGACCAACTCAATCAGCGTAAAGCCCCGCGTACTGCTTTTGTGGTTACTCGTTGAATGCATGAGTTAGCTCGTTGGATGATGTTGTATGTGTATTATTCCAGAGTGTGGCGCGTTTTGCCTGGGTGTGGAGCTTTTCACGCTACATAGCTGATTTCTTCTGATCCGGATCTGTGGGCATTAAACCTGAAGCAACGATTTCACCACTGAGATGCAAGCCTCAGTCTGCCGGGTATCCGCACTGGCGAAGCCCATAACCAGCCCGGTTTGGGTAGTGTCACCAACAAAGTGTGCGCTCAGGGGCGTGCTGCCAAAGCCGTAAGTTCTCAGTTGCTGGCTAAGGCGGACATCATCGAAGCTACCCTCCAATACCAGGTGCATGCCGGCGCTTTCGGCCACGGGGGTTACCAGCCCGCCCAGCTCTTCCTGCACCCGCCTCTGGAAGTAGGTCCATTTTTCCCGGTATAGCTGCCGCATGCGGCGCAGGTGCCGGGTGAACTGGCCGCTTTCAATGAACTCTGCAATGGTCGCCTGCGTCAGCAGTGGTGTTTCTCCGCCGCTGATGCGTTTGGCCCACAGGAATGCCTCAACCATAGGCTCAGGTACAATCAGATAGCCCACTCTCAGCCCTGGAAGCAGCGTTTTGCTGAAGCTGCCTACGTACAGAACCGGCGTGTTGGTGAACAGGCCTTGTATGGCAGCAAAGGGTTTGTTATGGAAGTGGAACTCACTGTCGTAGTCATCTTCTACAATCCAGCTCTGGTTTTTCTGCGCCCACTGAACAAGCGCCATGCGTTGGGAAATATCCAGAACTCCACCCATGGGGTATTGGTGCGTAGGGGTGCAGAAAAGCAGTCTGGCGGCTCCCATGCCGGCAAGTGTATCCACATCCAGAACCTGATGTTTCAGTGGCACTGGTATCAGGGGGTTGCCGTATCGGCTCAACGCGTAGCGGGCACCCCGGTAGCCCGGATTCTCACAAAATACCCGGTCGCCGGCTTGTAAAAACACATCTGCAATCAGCGACAGTGCCTGCTGAGCGCCGCTGGTAACAATTATCTGATGCTCTTGGCAACGAACGCCGCGGGAGGTTCGCACATAATCGGCTATGGCACGCCTCAGTGGCTGGTACCCCTGAGTGTTATCGTATCCTCTTAATGCTCTGCGGTTTTCCTGGTGATGAAGAATACGGTTCCAGCTGCGGATGGGAAAAGCATCCAGATCTGGCAAGCCTGGCTGAAAAGGCAGATTGGCATCTTCCCCAAGCCGCATGCTGTGTTTTGGTACGGTGGGCAATGGCGGCAAGGGAAGCGAGATATTTTCAGCCCGCGCAGATGCCTGGCCCGGTTGATTTAAAGCGGCGAGGATATCCTCATGCACAAAAATACCCTTGCCGGTAACGCTTTGCAGGAAGCCCTCTGCTTTAAGCTGATCGTAAACGGCGTTGACCGTGTTTCGGCTTACGCCGAGATCTGCGGCTAGCTGTCGGCTGGAGGGTAACCGGCTGCCGGGCAGGTAACGTTGGCGAATAATTCGCTGCGAGAGCTGCTGGTAGAGTTGTTTTTGCAGTGGTGCGGCGGCATCTAACCGAATATCGTCAATCACGTTAACTGGCCCTAATTAAAATCATGATCTGGATCTTTTGATGGTATCAGATGTTCTTTTTAATAGTGGTGTATTTCATAAAAGGAACATGTGATGACACAAAAGGACCCCAGGCTTGTGGCCCCATCGACAACTTCGTCTGAACTTCGAACGCCACTCTCCTGCTGCCCACGCAGTCAGGTGAAGCGGGCTGTTAAAAATGCCAGTTATGATCGCGCCAAGGCCTATGTGCTGATTGACCGGTTAAAGACCGCCCATGTGGCCTTTGTGGAAGAGGGTGAGCCTCGCATTGTCCCTATTACCGCCTGGCGTCTGGGCAGTGATCTTTATATGCATGTGTTGAACGGCGGCAGGTTATCCCGGCAATTGGGTTCTGGTGCGCAACTCTGCATCTCGTTTGCGGTGGCAGATGAGTGGGTAATGAGTAAATCCGCCTATCACCACAGCGCCAATTACTCATCACTGGTACTGTTTGGGAAGGCCGAGCCAGTAACGGACGATGCAGCATTCGATGCCGCATTCCAGGCCATCATTAATCAGTTGGAACCAGGGCGTTGGGAGCAGGTGCGGGCACCGAATGCCAAAGAGCGTAAAGCGACAGCTTTGTTTCGTGTGCCGATTGAGGAGGGTGCCTTTAAAAGCCGCACCGGTGGTCCTAACGAGGAGGCCGAAGATATGGCCCTGCCAGTTTGGAATGGAACACTCCCTGCGTACGGCAGAGACCAGGAAGTACAGGCGGGCGGTACAGACGCTAAAAATAGGGCCTGATCGGTATGGCATGGTATTCTTGACGAGGCACTTGCCTCTCTCCATTCCTCAGGATTTCAGCATGTCTGATAAGTTTTTCTTTAAAGGCCGGCAAGATGCACGCCAGCATCACACGGCTTATGGTGGCTTCCAAACCAATGCCGCTCAAAAAAGCGGCAGTAAGAAGTACCCTTTAACACTTGTTGTTACCAGCGAAGCTCGTAAAAAAGAGGTTGAAGCACTGGTTGCCGAGGCGCAATTGCACGCCAACATAACGCTGGATACCCGTGCAAGTGCGGTTGAATCCATTGCTGAGCTCACGGCCATTCTGAATAAAGGTGGGACGGTTAAGCAGCCGAAAGCGCCCGCCCGCAATGATCCCTGCAGTTGTGGCAGCGGCCTTAAATTCAAGAAGTGTTGCGGTTAGTGTTTACTGAGGAATTTGCATGCTTTTTTGTGGGGTTGAATTGAGCGGCAGTGATGCCGTGGTGTGTTTGTTAGATATGGGGAAGGGGCAATTCACGTTGCCCGAGAGCAAAACCCGAAAACTGACACTGAAGAAGAATCACACACGAGAAGATCTTCAACAGTTTCAGGCATCGTTTGCGGAGTTTCTTACGGAGCATGATGTTAAGAAGGTCGCGATTAAAGAACGCATGCAGAAGGGGAAGTTTGCCGGTGGGGCCATCAGCTTTAAGCTGGAAGCGGCTATCCAGTTGATGCTCTCGCCTGGAGTAGAGGTTGCTTTGCTTTCGTCAGCGCAGATCAAATCTACGCTGGCTGCCAACCCGCTGCCGGTTCCTTTTGCAGATACCGGGTTGAAGGTATTTCAGGAAACCGCTTTTATTGCTGCTTATGTGGGGCATCTGGCGAAGTAGCACCACTAATTACTGGCGGAGCAGTTGCATCTTCCAGTGACATCCCGCCTTGTATTTCCCGCATTTGCGCCAATTATATATAGCCAGAGAACAATCTTTGATCAGATGTGAGGAGTTTAATGGACTTCAAAGACTATTACGCCGTACTGGGTGTGAGCGAGTCTGCTTCTCCCGGGGACATCAAAAAGGCTTATCGGAAACTGGCTCGGAAGTATCATCCGGATGTCAGTAAGGAAACCAATGCCGATGAAAAATTCAAGGATGTTGGTGAAGCCTACGAAGTATTGAAAGACCCCGAAAAACGTAGCGAGTACGATCAGTTACGTAAGTATGGTACCCGTGCAGACGGCTCGTTTGAACCGCCTCCTGGCTGGCAAAGTGCTTCCGGTTTTGGTGGCGGCGGCTACACGGAAGCAGATGCCGCGCAGTTCAGCGATTTTTTCGAGCAGATTTTCGGGGGCGGCCCTACCGGAGGGTTTGGTGGCGCACGGCAGACGATGCGTATGCGGGGTGAAGATGTACACGCAAAGCTGGCGCTGTTTCTGGAAGAAGTATTCCATGGCTGTGAAAAGCAGGTGTCGTTCACGGTGCATGAGGCCGATGGCCAGGGCCGTGTTGTCGCCCGCCAGAAAACCCTGAAGGTAAAAATACCCGCTGGCATGAAAGACGGTCAGCACCTGCGCCTGAAAGGGCAGGGCTCACCGGGAATTGGTGGTGGGCCGGCTGGCGATCTGTTGATTGAAGTGGA
>CAYUTG010000016.1:0-28301 GCA_964447555.1 uncultured Marinobacter sp. | reverse complement strand
TGATGTCGCGCAGTGAGGAAAATAATGGTGTTGATGGCATCAATTTATTCCCCTCTCAGGTGCGCTACTTTGGTGAGAACCTGGTAGAAAACGGTGAGCGCCTGAAGGTTCCGCACATGGGCTGGAATGAAGTATTCCAGACGGTTGATCATCCCCTGTGGCAGGGGATTCCAGATGGCGAGCGCTTCTATTTTGTGCACAGTTACTACGTTGAATCGGCGGGTAATAATGAGCTTGCTGGTCGCAGCCATTACGGAGTGGATCTGGGGGCCGCAGTGGCAAGAGACAACATCTTTGCCGTGCAGTTTCATCCGGAGAAAAGTGCCGGCGCGGGGCTGCAACTGCTGAAAAACTTTGTTGGCTGGTCTGGCCGCTGAATCCTTGACTCTTAATCCTGCCCCGGCAGCGCCGGACGGCATGAATAATTAATACGGACTGTGTTTTATGCTGATTATTCCCGCCATTGATCTTAAAGACGGAAAGTGTGTGCGCCTGCGCCAGGGCCGCATGGATGACTCAACTGTATTCGGAGATAACCCGGTAGATATGGCTACCCGATGGGTAGAGGCGGGTGCCCGTCGACTGCATCTGGTTGACCTGAATGGTGCCTTTGCCGGTGAGCCGGTGAACGGTGAAATTGTGCAGGCCATTGCCCGGAAGTATCCGGATTTGCCCATACAGATTGGTGGTGGCATCCGTTCTGCAGACACCATTGAAGCCTACCTGAAGGCGGGCGTGCAGTGGGTTATTATCGGGACCAAGGCTGTGAAAGAGCCAGAGTTTGTCACGGATATGTGCAAGCGTTTTCCCGGCCATATTATCGTTGGCCTGGATGCGAAAGATGGTCGGGTGGCCACAGATGGCTGGGCTGAGGTCTCTGAAGTCATGGCAACAGATCTGGCAAAACGCTTTGCGAATGATGGCGTGAGCTCCATTGTTTACACGGATATCAGCCGCGATGGCATGATGCAGGGGGTCAATGTGGAGGCCACGGCAGCGTTAGCCGAAGCCGGTGGTATTCCGGTGATTGCCTCTGGCGGCGTGACCAACATGGACGACCTGAAGCGCCTGGCACCTGTGGCCAGCAAAGGAATTCTCGGTGCTATTACTGGCCGGGCAATATATGAAGGTACGCTGGATGTTGCCGAAGCTCAGGCATTTTGTGACAGCCTGAAAGCGTAAGTGGGTGAGAGGGAGCGAAGCATGAGCCTGGCAAAGCGTATTATTCCGTGCCTGGATGTAGACAAAGGCCGTGTGGTGAAGGGTGTCAATTTTGTTGATATCCGTGATGCCGGAGACCCGGTTGAGGTGGCACGCCGTTACAACGAGCAGGGTGCCGATGAAATTACTTTTCTGGATATTACCGCAAGCCATGAGAGCCGCGACACCACCTATGAAACCGTTGAGCGGATGGCTGCTGAGGTATTTATACCGCTGACCGTTGGTGGTGGTGTGCGTACGGTGGACGATATTCGTAAACTGCTGAATGCCGGTGCGGATAAGGTATCCATCAATACGGCCGCCGTATTTAACCCGGAATTTGTACGTGAGGCCGCTGAACGCTTTGGGCGCCAGTGCATAGTGGTTGCTATTGATGCCAAGCGGGTAAGCGCTGAAGGCGAAGAGGCACGTTGGGAAATTTTCACCCACGGCGGCCGCAAACCGACCGGGCTGGATGCCGTAGACTGGGCCCGAAAAATGGTGGAGATGGGCGCTGGTGAACTACTGCTGACCAGTATGGACCGGGATGGCACCAAGGCTGGTTTTGATCTTGGCATTACCCGGGCAATCAGTGATGCCGTGAGTGTGCCGGTTATTGCCTCTGGCGGGGTGGGTGAGCTTCAGCATCTGGCTGATGGCGTTACCGAGGGTGGTGCAGATGCCGTACTGGCTGCATCTGTTTTTCATTTCGGGCAACACACCATCCCCGAGGCCAAGGCCTTCATGAAGGCGCAGGGTATCGAAGTTCGCGACTAGCAACGGCTAGTCGTGTTTTGCATAAGTGGGCCGAATGGCCTGCTTTTTCCCTTCTGCAAACATCTCTCTGTTATTGTTTCGTATTGCCCAGAGCCCGCTCACGGTCGCAATGGCAATGCCTTGTGCATCCAGTTCCGGCAGGTGTTTTTCCAGGTAGTCCACTGTCACTTTGTGCGGGTGGCCTATGGCGATCGCCGTACCGTTCTTTCTGGCTTTCTGGATCAGCTGCCTGAACTGCTTGTCCAGAGATTCTTCGGTTTGCTCGTTGTCCAGAAAAATATCCCGTTCCAGATTGGGAATCTGGTAAGCCGTTGCGACATCGCTGGCTACCGAGGTTGCAATGGTGCGGCTGTCTACAAAGTACAGGGGGTATCGGTTCAGCTCTTTCATTACCCAGTCCATGGGTTTCAGTTGCTGGGTTAGCAGGCTGCCCATGTGATTATTGGCCCCCCGTACATACGGAATAGACTGCAAGGCCCGGCGCAGTGTTCTGGTTACCTGCTGCTCGTCCATGTCTGGCGTCAGCCCGCCGGCTCCCAGCCCGAAATGGTGGGTGTTAGCCATGGGGACATGCAGCATAATTTCTTTTTCATGCCGGTGTGCCAGTTGTGCCAGCGGCACCGTATAGGGGCGATAGGGCAGGAAGGCCAGGGTCAGTGGCTGGTCCATGTTTGCCAGCCGGGTGCCTTCCTCCAGGTTGTAGCCCATGTCATCAATAATGATGGCAATGGTCGGTGGCAGGGCTGTGTCTGGAACCGGCTGGCTGGTATCTGCCATCGCCTGGCTGGCGCTGGCCATAACCGCCGCCATGGCCAGCACAACATACTGAAGCACTTTCACTGTACTGCTTCCTGCGCCTCTGTGTCGGGCTGGTCTTTATTAAGAATATGCAGCCCCTTCAGCAGATTGAGCGCCGAGCGTAACTGAAAATCACGGTCAGCCAGCGAGGCTGTTCCTGTTTTGCTCTTGCCGGTATCGGCCTGCTCCGGTTTGTTCTTGCCTTCATTCTGCCCTTGCAGGTGGCCGCTCAGGTCTGCTTCGGTAAAGAATGGCTGGCTGTCCAGTTCCTTGAGTTCGGCAGGGCGCACCAGAATGTCTGGTTTGATGCCGGTAGCCTGAATGGAGCGGCCGTTGGGCGTGTAGTAGCGGGCGGTTGTCATCTTGATAGCATGGGTGTCGTCCAGCGGGATAACGGTTTGCACGCTGCCTTTACCGAATGACTGGGTACCCATAATAACTGCCCGTTTCTGGTCTTGTAGCGCACCGGCCAGAATTTCAGACGCTGAAGCCGACCCGCCGTTAATAAGTACAACGATGGGGGTACCTTCCATCAGGTCTCCGGCTTTCGCACTGAAGCGGAGCCGGGAACTCTGAATTCGCCCTTCGGTGTAGACAATCAGGCCTTCATCCAACAGAGCATCTGCTGTGGCGACCGCTGCCTGCAGTACGCCGCCGGGATTGTTGCGAAGGTCAATAACCAGACCTTCCAGATCACCGCCGTATTCCTCTTCCAGCTTGTTCAGGGCGCTCTGGAACTGTGTGCCGGTTTCTGCCTGGAACTGAGTGATCCGGACATAGCCGTAGCCTTCATCCATCATCCGGGATTTAACGCTGGTTACTTTGATAATGTCCCGTTTAACCTTGATTTCTTTCGGAGCGCTGTCACCTTCGCGCATGATCGTCAGTGTCAGAACTGAACCAGGCTTGCCGCGCATCAGTTGTACGGCTTCTTCCAGGTTCATACCTTTAACCGGCTTTTCATCCAGCTTTATGATCAGGTCGCCGGCCTGCACGCCTGCTTTCTGGGCGGGCGTATCGTCAATCGGGGAGATCACCTTAACAAAGCCGTTCTCCATACCCACTTCAATGCCCAGACCGCCGAATTCGCCAGAGGTACTTTCCTCAAGCTCTTCATAATCCTTGGGCGCCAGGTAAGCCGAGTGGGGGTCAAGGTCTGCAAGCATGCCTTTGATCGCGCTTTCCAGAAGCTTGCTGTCGCTTACTTCTTCAACATAAGCGTCCTTGATCCTGCTGAACACTTCTGTGAATTTACGAAGCTCATCCAGAGGTAACTGCTTTTCGGGGTCTGGCAGTTTGAGTTCTACCCGCTCACCGCTCTTTACGCCTTCAAGCAGCTTTTGCCCGGCGGGCGCTGCGTCCTGAGCAAAGGCCAGCCCGGAGGATGTGGCAAAACAGGTGGCAAGAATAATGGAGTACAGAGGAGAGGCCTGGAGTGTACGTCTTACCCGTTTCATTCACATATCCTGTTTTTGTTCCGACAGTTGGACTGGTTTTCTGATGTTCGACAGTATGGCGTTAGCGCAGGCATTTGTCAGCCCTGATACTGATGTTCATCTGGCCAGCCATTTCCTTGGGTTTACCGGTTTGCCATCGTGGCGTATTTCGAAATACAGCGCCGGGCTGCTTGTGCCGCCTGTCTGGCCTGCAACAGCAATGGGCTCGCCTGCGGACACCCAGTCTCCCGGGCTGGTAAACAGGCTGCTGCTGTGCCCATAAAGTGTCATATAGCCATCGCCATGATCAATAATGGTGATCAGCCCAAAGCCCCGGAGCCAGTTTGCAAATACCACCCGGCCATAATGAATGGCTGTAATTTCCGCGTTTTCGCTGGTGCGGATCAATAAACCGTTGCGGCGCAACTTGCCATCCGCGTAGCGATCCCCAAACCCACTCAGTACCTTGCCCTGAACCGGCCATGGAAGTTTTTTGCGCAGTGAGCCAAACGGCTGGGATTCATTGGGCGACGGGATGCTGGCAATGGCCTGCTCAACTTCCTGCAACAGTTTTTCCAGTCGCTTCCGGTCTGCCTCAAGGCTGTCGCGTTCATTACGCCGGGTGTGAATATCCGATTTCAGCGCGGCCAGTGTCTGTTGGCGTTCTTTGCGGGAGCTGACCAGTTGTTGCTGCCGTCTGGCGACATCTGCCTCAGTTTTTGCCAGGTCTGTCCGAGTGGTTTCAACCTTGTTGCGGGTTTTCTGAAGGGCTTCCAGGCTTTTGCGAAACGATTCCAGCCGGCTGACGGTATCCCGGCTAAGGTATTCGTAATACACCATGGTTCGGGCAATTTTGTCCGGATCAATCTCGTTGAGCAGAACTTTAACGGCGGGTGCATCGCCTTCCATCCAGGCCGTACGAATTTGTCGTTTCAGGCTTTCACGCTGGCTGTCGAGAGTGTGGGTGAGTTGCTGCTCTTCTTTTTTCAGGGCGTTCAGCCGTTGCTGCTGCTCTGTGGCCTGCTTCTGAAGCGACCGGCGCTCGCGGGTCAGTTTGCTTATTTTGCGTTCGGTGGCGGCAAGCTGTTGTTCAAGTGATGAGCGATCCTGTTCAGCATCCGCCAGCCACTCGTTGATGTCCTCAATACGCTCTTTGAGGTTTTCGATCTGGGCGGGAGTTACTTCCCTTTCGGCTGTCGCCGGTGCTGCCCCGAAAAAGCTCAGGGCAAACACCAGAATCATGAGGGTACGTAACACGGGTATTGCTATGCCCGTCAACCAATTCTGACCAGGCTGCGGCCAGTCATTTCCTGTGGTGGCTCCAGGCCCATCAGCGCCAGCAGCGTGGGGGCTACATCGCTCAGGCTCCCATCGTCCATTAGCGAAACACTGCGGTGGCCGGTGTAAATCAGTGGTACTGGCCCGGTGGTGTGTGCGGTATGCGCCTGGCCGGAGTTCGGGTCTGTCATTTGCTCGCAGTTGCCGTGGTCTGCGGTGATCAGAGCTTCACCACCAACTTCATCAAGGGCGGTTACCACTCGCTGAACGCACTGATCAATACACTCTGCTGCTTTGATGGCGGCCTCCATATTGCCGGTATGGCCTACCATGTCGCCATTGGCGTAGTTGCAGACAATCAGGTCGTATTTACCACTTTTGATGGCTTCAACCAGCTTGTCAGTCACTTCCGGAGCGCTCATCTCGGGTTGCAAGTCATAGGTGGCCACTTTGGGGGAGGGCACCAGAATACGGTCTTCCCCCTCAAACGGTGTTTCCAGGCCGCCGTTAAAGAAGAAAGTAACGTGGGCATACTTTTCGGTTTCGGCAATGCGTAGCTGGGTTTTGCCCAGTTTGGTCATGTACTCGCCCAGCCCATTGGACAGCTGTTCCGGCGGGTAGGCGCAGGGGGTGTCTATGTCTGCGGCGTACTCGGTCAGCATGACAAACTCGGCCAGTTCAGGAAGTTTCTGGCGGGTAAACCCGGTAAATTCCTCACTGACGAAGCAGCGGGTCATTTCCCGGGCACGGTCTGCCCGGAAATTCATGAACAGCACGGTGTCGCCATCGTTAATGGTGCCGTCCGGATCTCCGTCGACGTATACACGGGTCGGCTTCACGAACTCATCATTTTCGCCGCGTTCGTAAGCTTGCTCCAGGCCGGTTACCGGGTCTGATGCGATAAACTCTGAGACACCCTGAGTCATCAGGTTATAGGCAGGCTCAACCCTGTCCCAGCGGTTGTCCCGGTCCATCGCATAGTAGCGACCGACAATCGACGCTACCCGGCCAACGCCCAGGTTTCTCAGTTTGGCGTCAGCCCTTTCAAGAGAAGGCCTGGCACTTTGAGGTGGCATATCCCGGCCATCGAGAAACGCATGTATATAGACTTCTTCTGCACCGCGGTCGGCCGCCATTTCTGCAGCAGCAAGAATGTGTTCCTCATGGCTGTGTACGCCACCGGGAGACAGCAGGCCCATAAGGTGGACCGCCCGCTTGCCGTTAACGGCCTTGTCGATGGCGGAGCAGAGCACCTGATTTTTCTGAAATGCGCCGTCTTTCACATCCTTGTCTATCCGGGTGAGGCTTTGATAGACCACCCGGCCGGCCCCCAGGTTCATGTGGCCGACTTCCGAGTTACCCATCTGGCCCTGCGGCAGGCCAACAGCCATGCCGGAAGTGTTGATCAGAGTTCTGGGCTGGTTCTGCCAGACCTGATCCCAGAATGGCGTCTCTGCGCTGCTGATGGCATTGTCCTCTGCTGGGTCACGGTGGCCCCAGCCATCAAGAATAATCAGTGCGGTTGGCTTGCGTGTAGCGGTCATTGGTCAGTCCGGGCGTAAAGTGCTGGTAAATTTGCTGAAAGGAAAATGGAGTCTAGCGATTTTCGTATTTCCTGGCCAGTTCTGTTGCCTTCTTTCAGGGGGGGTGGCTGTGTATAATCCCGCGAAACACATTGTCAAGGTAGATTCATGGACCGGTTGTTTGAGTTTGTTGTTAATCATTACGTGCTGGTATCGCTGTTTGTAGCGCTTGTGCTGGCTCTGCTGTTTCTGGAATCCCGCCGGGGTGGCGCAAAAATATCGGCCGCAGGTGCTATTAGCCTGATTAATAAGGATGAGGCGGTTGTTGTTGATATCCGCGATCGCAAAGAGTTTGCCGAAGGCCGCATCACCGGCTCTGTGAATATTCCGCTCAGTGGTCTCAAAAGCCGTGTTTCTGAGCTGAACAAGCACAAGGACAAACAGATTATTGTGGTCGATAAAGCGGGCCAGCATGCCGCCATGGCCGTCAAGCAACTGAACGAAGAGGGGTTCAGCAATGTGGTGCGCCTGAATGGTGGCGTGGCAGACTGGCGCGCCAGTAATTTGCCCCTGGTAAAAAAGTAAGATCATCAGGGGCTCTTGATCTGAATCGCGATCTGCCGCACTGTTTCACACAAGCAGATGCAGCAACACAGTAAACTGTGCTGGCAACATACCTTATAAAAACGGGCCCTGGCCCATGATCGAGAACGAAAGGACTGAACATGGCTGAAAATCAGCAGGCTGCAGCAGGCAGCGAGAACCAACCCCAGTTTGCCCTTCAGCGTATTTATGTGAAGGACCTGTCTTTTGAATCACCGAATTCGCCGCTGGTATTTCAGGAACAGTGGAAGCCAGAGGTTAACCTGGACCTGAATACCGCCCATAACAAGGTAAGCGATAATCAATATGAAGTGGTTCTGTCGCTGACAGTAACGGCGAAAATTGGTGAGAAGGTTGCGTATATCGTAGAAATTCAGCAGGCAGGCGTGTTCCTGCTTCATGGTATTGAAGGCGCCCAGCTGGGGCAGATGCTGGGGGCTTATTGCCCGACCATTCTGTTCCCTTATGCCCGCGAAGCCATTGATGGCGTGGTTAACAAAGGCAGCTTCCCTGCGCTGATGCTGGCACCGGTAAACTTCGATGCTATTTACGCCCAGGCGCTGAAGCGTAAGCAGGAAGAAGCTGCTGGCGAAGCCCAGGAAGAGCAAAAAACACACTGACGTTCTTACGAAGCCGCTTATCCGGCCCAGTGTTAACAAAAGCCCGGCAACCCCGGGTTTTTTGTTGTCTGAATTATAGTAACTGTCTGATAAATAATTCCTTTCCGCTATTCTGATTTTGCTGAAAACCTCTGTTTTTCGATCTTCCTGAGAAAAAATCTCACAAAAATTCTTGATTTCCATTAAATTGTAAATGAGAATACAACGCATTCGCATTCTAAATCAAGGGAGTGATTTGTGAGGTTTCCTGTAAGGGCTTCTGTTTGTGCCGGCTATATCCCAGCTGTTGTTTTGCTTGCCCTGGCTACGTCTTTTTCTACTTCTGTTTCTGCGGCATCGACCTCGTATCTTGATGAGCTGGTGGTTACCGGTACGCGCAGTGAGAGAACGGTTCTGGATACGCCAGTTCGCACAGAGGTTGTGGGGGCGGACGAAATCAGGGAAACCCATGCCCGGAATCTGAAGGAAGCCCTGGCCAATGTTCCCGGCCTGCAGCTGCGGGAGATTCACGGCAAGCCGGGATACGAGGTATGGCTTCAGGGCATTGATGCAAACCGGGTTCTGGTTCTGGTAGACGGCATGCCGGTTTCTGCAACCACCGGCTCTGCGGTGGATGTCAGTCAACTCTCTGTTCTGGACATTGAGCGTATAGAAGTGGTGAAGGGGGCGGTATCTGCCCAGTACGGCAGTGCCGGTATGGGTGGTGTTGTGAATGTGATTACCCGTGGCGTTAAACCGGGCATCCGGGGCAGGGTGTCTGCAGATACCGGCACCTACGGAGATCAGAACCCATCAGGAGATACGTGGGATACGGCCAGTTACAGTGGCCGCGCCATGGTGTCGGTTGCCAGCGAACACTGGGGGCTGAGGGTTTCCGGCTCATCACAGCACACCGATGGTATTGATCCACAGCCTGAAACCTGGGCGCGCCCGGGAGATGAGTATGACCGGAATGATGGCTCTGTTCGCATCGATTGGCGCCCTACCGCTAACAGCACACTGGCCTGGTCCGGGGCGGTGTTTGATGAGACATCGGGCTCCAGGTTTAACCTGTTGCCGGGCGGGCTGGTGAATCAGGGCAAAGATGAGAAGGTGCGCCGGTACCGGACAGCCGTCTCGGGTGATCACCGTGATGGTGGCGGATTGCGGGGCCACTGGGCGTTGCTGCATGAACAGCTGGACGATGACACGGTGAAATATTCCGCCGCCGGGGAGTTTGACCGTCGCAAGGCTGACATTGGGTTGTCCCAGGCCTCCGGGCATCTGGAATCTGCCGTTGGCGATGCCCATAAGATTCAGCTGGGAACTGACGTGCGCAGAGAAACGCTGGAACAGGTCAAGGATGGGGTTTCCGAGCTTGCCGGCAATGAAGCGTTTTCGAAGGAAAGCTATGAACTCTGGTTTCAGGATACCTGGTTTGCGCGGGATAGCCTCGAAGTTGTTACCGGGCTGCGAGGTCAGAAAGATTCCGATTTCGGGTACCACTTTGCCCCAAAAATAAATGCCCGCCTTGGTTTTGAGGATGGCCAGGGGTTCGACAGCTTCCTTCGTGCCGGTGTTGGCAGCGGCTACCGGGCTCCGAATCTGAAAGAGCGCCACTATCGGTTTGATCACAGCCAGCTTGGTTACATGGTTCTGGGTAACCCGGATCTGGAGGCAGAATCTTCGGTTAGTTACCAGCTTGGCTTTGGTGGCCACTTCGAGAAAAAGGTCTGGTTCGACATCAACGGATTCTTCAATGACATCAGTGAGCTGATTCAGACGGAGATTGACCAGCAGGCAACCGATGCCCGCACCGATAATGTTGTGGTTCACCATTACAGCAACATTGATGAGGCCCGCACCTGGGGGGTTGAAACCACTGCCGGCTGGCAAATTTCAGAAGGCTGGCGGCTGTCTGCCGGTTATACCTGGACCCGAACGGAAGATCGGGAAACGGGGGATGATCTTAATCGCCGGCCTCGTCACCAACTGCAACTCTCGATAGACGGATTAACCGGTATACCCCATCTGTCCTGGGCGCTTCGGGTACGGAATCAAAGCTCTGAATATGTTGATGCCGGGCTTGGCTCCAGATCCCCTGGTTTTACCTCCGCGGATCTCAAACTGAATTACCAGCTTTTCCCGGAGCTGCGTTTATACGCTGGTGTGGACAACCTCACCGACAGCCAGCGTGATTTTTCCGATTCCAATGACTTCCGGCCGGTAGCCGGGCGTTTCCTTTACACCGGATTCTCTCTGGCACTTGGTGGCCAGTAAGTCTTCGGCTAACCCGCAAACAAGGAATGATGCAATGCATAGCAAACGCTTGAAATACATCGTACCGGCACTGGGGCTGGCAATGACCGCCTGTGGTGGTGGCAGTGATAACGCCATCACCGACACAGGTTCCGATGAAAGCAACAGTGGCAATTACCAGCAAGCTGTTATTGATGCGCAGACAGGTACAGGCTATCTCAACCTCACCACCGGCAGGGCCGTGGGCAAAGACGACACCTGGCATATCGCATTTAACCGGAATGCAGCCATGCTCAACAGCGGTGCCTCTGGCTCTGGCCAGGTGGGTGGTGCCCTGGGCGATGCTCAGGATGGCTTTTACAAAGCCTCGGGTGACCCGGACCTCAATGTGTTCCTGAATGCGTCTCCTGACGGCGAGCTCAGCCACCTGAAAGAGACATTTCCAGAGCCGGCAACCTGGGTTACCGATGCGGCAGTGTCTGCATTTGGCAAGGAGTGGTACGACTATGACCTTGCCAGCCATACAGTTGTTCAGGCGGATAATATCGGCTATCTGGTCCGGTCGGCTGAAGGTGACAGCTACGCCCGGATGCGCATAAAAAGCCTGCGCTTCGGCCAGAGCGCTCAAACGTTTGAGCTGGAATTTAAAGTGCAGGCCAGTGGCACCTCCCAGTTTGCACCGGCTCTGCTGACATTCCAGCAACCGGGCGGTTACACCAGCGGGGATGTCTGCTTCGATTTTGATGCCGATGCAACGGTAGATTGCGCAACTTCCAGCCTGTGGGACGTGAAGATAGGCATTGCTGGCAGAAGTGTTTATCTGAAGACCAACAGCGGCCCATCGGGCTCAGGGCAGGGAGCGGCGGTAGGGCCGTTCGACTGGAATGAGCTAAAAACCTACACCAGCGCGACAACCGATCCGACCGGCCAATCCCTGAAGCCCGCTTATGTGCCTGATGCCACGGGCGGTATTTTCACTGACAGCCTCTGGTACGAGTACAACCTTCAGGGTACGCACAAACTGTGGCCCAACTACCGGGTGTACCTGATTAATGCCGATACCACCGATGCCTCTGCGCCCGTGTATGCCCTGCAAATCATCAGTTATTACGGAACCGACGGTAACAGCGGGCAGCCCGTTGTTCGCTGGAAAGACGTATCACTCAACCAAGGAAAATAATCATGGAAGCCATTGCTGAAAAACCTGTATCCGAACTGGCCCTGCGCTGGGATGCCTTACTGGCAGAGGAGCCCGGCCTGCGCATCCGCAACGCTGCGCAGAAGTTAGGGGTAAGCGAACTGGAACTTTTGCTGTGCCGCGGCGAAGGCATTCGCCCCCTGAAACCGGAATTTGGAGCCTTGATGAAGGAGCTTGATCCGGTAGGGGATGTGATGATCCTTACCCGAAACGAGCAGGTCGTTCATGAGGTAACCGCTTCCTACAATAAGTTTGTGGTAACGGGCAAAGGCGCGATGGGGCTCGCCCTCGGTGATATCGACCTGCGTGTGTTTTTTAACCACTGGGCCTATGGCTATCACGTAACCCAGGAAATTCGCGGAAAGGTACGCGAGAGTCTTCAGTTCTTCAGTGCGTATGGATTGGCGTTGCAGAAGATCTATAAAACCGAAGGTACAGACACGGCTGCCTGGGAGCAACTGCTGGAGCGTTATCTGGATAATTCACAACCCGCACCGGAGGTAACCTCTGAACCTGCGCCGACCCCCCGGGCCAATGCTGAAGATATCGATGCAGACGTGTTGCGGGACAGTTGGTCAAAGATCAAAGACGTTCACCACTTTCACGCCATGCTCAAGCGCAACAAGGTAGACCGCCTTACGGCCGTAGAGCTGGTTGGCCCTGAGTGGGCCCGCCCGCTGAAATCATCGGCCGGGGGCATTCTTTCGCCGCTGGACCAGATTCTGGAGCAGGCAAAAGCCAATGGCTGCCCGATCATGGTGTTTGTCGGTAACCCCGGTCTTGTTCAGATTTTCAGTGGCAAGGTTGATAACCTGAAGCGTACCGGTCCATGGATGAACGTACTTGATAAGGGCTTCAACCTGCATGCAAACACGGATGGCATTACTGACTGGTGGGTCGTTATTCGTCCATCAAGTGATGGCGATATCACCTCCGTTGAGGGCTACAACGCGGAAGGCGACATAGTGATCACGCTGTTTGGTAACCGTAAGCCCGGCCAGCCTGAACCAGACGAGTGGCGGCGGGAGGTTAAGGCTCTGGAGAACGTTTTATGCGCCTGAACTCAGCCTTCGTGGCCCTTGTTCTGACCTTTATGGTCGGGGCAGGGGCCGCGCCTTTGGCCACGGCTGATGAGCAGCCGCTCCGGGTTGTCAGTGCCGATGGCAGCATCACCGAAACGGTCTACGCCCTGGGTGCAGAGAATCTTCTTGTTGGTGTAGACACCACCAGCAACTACCCGAAGGCGGTCAAATCACTGCCACGGGTAGGGTATCTGCGAGCCCTGCCGTTTGAGGGTGTACTGGCACTACGGCCAGATGTGTTGTTAACCACCGTTGAGGCCGCACCGGATAAAACTCTGGAGCGTCTCGTTCAGGCTGGTGTGGATGTGATTCGTTTGCCGATGGCCTACACACCGGAAGACACTCTTGAGCGCATTCGCAGGGTGGGCGAGGTTGTTGGTCAGCAAGACAAGGCAGAGGCTTTGATTGCCGATATTCAGGGCCGGGTTCAACACCTTGAAAGGTCCGTGGAGGATGCGGATCAGCGTGTCCTGTTTTTGATGGTTGCTGGCGGCCACGGCGTCACAATCGCAGGCTCTGAAACCACCGCAAACGCACTGCTGGAAACCCTGGGTGCCACCAATGCCATGGCTTCTGTTGCTGGTTATAAGCCGGCTGGTCGGGAGGCGCTGCTGGCGTCTCAGCCCGATGCCATTGTTATTGCCGAAACAAGGCCCGGCCAATTCAATATAACTGAATGGCCTCAGTTGGCCGCGCTGGACGCCTGGAAGCAGGGCCGGTATTACGTGGGCGATGCCATGTTGCTGCTGGGGTTTGGCCCCCGGCTGCCGCAAGCTCTGGAAGCGGTTGCCAGTGTGCTGAGCCCAGCAGGGCAGGTGGCCAGAAATGACTCCCGCCAGCCATGATTCTTGATGGTGCCGGCCGGCTACCTCGGGTTCCCGCGATATCGGGTATTCTCATGGCCGCTGTGGCGGTCTCCATGATCTCCGTGACTAACGGAGCCTACCCGCTATCGGGAAGCGAGGTGCTGCAACTCATCGGTGGTGAACTCCACGATGACGTTGCCCGAATGGTGATTCTGGATGTGCGCCTGCCCCGCCTGATTCTGGGGTTTATGGTGGGGGCAGTGCTGGCAGTTTCTGGTGCAATTTTGCAGGGGCTGTTTCGCAACCCACTGGCCGATCCCGGTTTGATTGGTGTTTCAGCGGGGGCTTCTCTGGCGGCTATTGCGGTGATAGTTCTGGGTGGCACCTGGCTGGGTGGCTGGATAGATTTAGCCGGTGTCTGGGCGTTGCCCGTCGCGGCTTTTGTGGGCGGTAGTGGCACGGTGTTTCTGGCCTGGCGCATTGCCCGAAGGGCCGGGCAAACGTCGGTAGCAACACTGTTGCTGGCAGGTATAGCAATTAATGCGGTTGCGGGAGCGGGCACGGGGCTGCTGACGTTTTACGCATCGGATCAGGAGCTTCGCTCACTGACGTTCTGGACTATGGGAAGCCTTGGGCATGCCGCCTGGGGTGATGTGGCCATGGCCGCGCCCTGGCTGATTCTGGCGTTACTGGCTGCGCCTTTCCTGGCCCGGCCGCTGGATGCCTTTTTGCTGGGCGAGCAGGTGGTGGGGCACCTTGGTTATAACACGGACTGGACTAAACGGGCGGCAATTCTCGTAGCGGGGCTGGGCGTTGGTGCCGCGGTCGCCGTCAGTGGGCTGATTGGTTTTGTTGGTTTGGTTGTGCCGCATCTGGTGCGGCAACTCCTTGGGGCAGGGCACCGGGTTGTACTGCCTGCCAGTGCCCTGGCGGGCGGAACCTTGCTGGTAGGTGCTGATTGCCTGGCCCGCGTGATCGTGGCCCCGGCAGAGCTGCCCATCGGGTTGATGATGGCGCTGATCGGTGGGCCGTTCTTTTTGCTGATACTGCTGCGCACAAGGATAAACTGATGCTTCTGCACGTTGATGAGCTGACGATCTGCCTTTCCGGGAAACCGATCATTCGTGATCTGGGGTTTCAGCTGAATGAAGGCGAGCTGATGGTGGTTCTGGGCCCGAATGGTGCTGGCAAATCCACCCTACTGAAAAGTCTGGCGAGTGAGCATAAAGCAGAATCCGGAAGCGTCCGGTTTGCGGGCCAGCCGTTACAGGGCTGGCCTGTCCGGCAACTGGCCAGGCAGCGGGCCGTTATGCCCCAGAGGGTAGAGGTAAACTTCCCCCTGACTGCGGAAGAAGTGGTGCGCCTGGGCCGCCCGCCAGAACCAAAGGCAAAAGGCGCGCCCATTGTCGACGAGTTAATGACGTTACTGGATATTACCCACCTTCGATATCGCCTTGCCTCGCGCCTGTCTGGCGGCGAACAGCAGCGGGTTCAGCTTGCCAGAGTGCTGGCTCAGGTGTGGGACACGCAGCAACCTGTGCTGTTGCTTCTGGATGAGTGTACGTCGGCACTGGACCCGGCTCATCAGCAGTTGGTGTTCTCATTGCTGCGGCAGCTCTCCAGACAGCGTGGCTTCGCGGTGCTGGCAGTCGCCCACGATCTGAATCTGGCCGCCAGGTTTGCCGACCGGCTGATGCTGCTTGATCAGGGAGAATGTTACCGCACAGGAACACCTGACGAAGTGCTCACAGCACCTGTGCTTGCAGAGGTGTACGGCCTGACCGCACGAGTGCTGCAACTGGAAGAAGGGTATCCGGTGGTGATCCCGACCGATGGAACAATAGCCGGTGGTTATGCGCAGCCGTCAAAATCCAGCTGCCGCCAGGCTTCATAGATAACCAGAGCGGCGGTATTGGACAGGTTCAGGCTGCGGCTTTCCGGGCGCATGGGCACTCTCAGGCAATGTTCCGCCGGCAAAGCCTCCCGTACGCTGGCGGGCAGCCCTCGGGTTTCGGGGCCAAACATCAGATAATCGCCACTTTTGTACGTTATCTGGTGATACTGGCGGGTTGCTTTTGTGGTCAATGCGAACAGCCGTTCAGGCTGCTCGCTGCTCAGAAAAGACGCATAATCCGGGTGGATTTTCAGATTCGCATATTCGTGATAATCCAGCCCGGCCCGGCGCATTCTTTTGTCATCCAGCGTAAAGCCAAGAGGCTCTATCAGGTGCAACTGGCAACCCACATTGGCGCATAGCCGGATAATATTACCGGTATTCGGTGGTATCTCCGGCTCATACAGCACCACATGCAGCATTCGTTTTAGCGCTCAACGGCCAGGGCAACACCCATGCCGCCGCCAATGCATAAGGTTGCCAGGCCTTTATGGGCATCCTGGCGCACCATTTCGTGCAGCAGCGTAATCAGAATGCGGCAGCCGGATGCACCAATGGGATGGCCCAGCGCGATGGCACCTCCATTAACGTTAACCTTGCTGGTGTCCCAGCCCAGTTCACGATTCACGGAAATGGCCTGGGCAGCAAAGGCCTCGTTGGCTTCTATCAGGTCCAGATCGCTGGCGCTCCAGCCGGCCAGTTTCAGGCAGCGTTCGCTGGCAGGTATTGGGCCTGTGCCCATAATGGCTGGGTCTACACCCGCGTTGGCGTGAGCCTTAATAGTTGCCATAGGTGTCAGGCCAAGGGCTTTGGCTTTTTCTGCACTGCAAACCATCACCACTGCGGCACCGTCGTTCAGTGAAGACGCGTTGCCGGCGGTAACCGTACCGTCTTTTTTGAATGCCGGGCGCAGCCTGGCAAGCCCTTCGCCGGTTACGCCCTGGCGTGGGCCTTCATCTTTATTCACGATAACCGGGTCGCCCTTCCGCTGAGGAACCGACACCGGCACTATCTGGCTGTCGAAATGGCCGGCTTCCTGCGCGGCAACGGCTTTCTGCTGGGAGTTCGCGGCGAATTCATCCTGCTCTTCGCGGGTAATGGCGTACTTCTCAGCAATATTTTCTGCGGTCGTGCCCATGTGGTAATCGTTAAAGGCATCCCATAAGCCGTCATTCACCCTCGTGTCTATCATGGTCCAGTGGCCAATGCGCTGACCGTTGCGGCTTTTGGGCAGGACGTGGGGCGCCTGGCTCATGCTTTCCTGGCCACCGGCAATCATCAGCTCGGCATCGCCACAGCGAATGGCCTGCACGGCCATGTGCACAGCTTTCAGGCCGGAACCGCACACCTTGTTGATGGTCATGGCCGGAACAGAAGCAGGAATGCCGGCATTGATGGCGGACTGGCGGGCCGGGTTCTGGCCGCATCCGGCAGTAAGAACCTGCCCAAGAACAACCTCACTAACCTGGTCTGCCGCTACGCCGGTTTCTTCAAGAATGGCCTTGATAACGGCGGTGCCCAGCTGGTCTGCACGCAGGCTGGAAAGGCCGCCACCAAAAGCTCCAATGGCGGTACGTTTGGCTGCAACAATAACGACATCACGCATGGGTTTTCTCCGGATTTGATGGCGCAGAGCAGTCTCTGTTTTGCGCCTGCAATAGGTAAAGTGCCGGCATTGTATCCGGAAACAGGCATCTGGCCCAAATTGAACAGGTGGGAAACCTCTCATTTACCGGGCACACCGTTAGTATGCCCAGGCTGCGTCCGCCATTGCAGGGCCTGCGGTGGCCGTTTTTTATTCGGAGTGGTTGGCCAGCACCTGCTGTATACGCTGTAGGCGTTGCTGGTGGATTGCCCGGCCCAGTTCCTTGCCGGTAAACCCATCGGCTATCAGCGCCCTGGCCTCCACGCCAGAGGCCGCCGTTGCTGCCCTGGCTAACAGGTCCGTAACGGGTAGCCCGGTCGCTGGCAGATTTCTGGCAGCAGTGTCTCCCAGAGTGCAGTCAAGCACGCGTAGCAGTGCTGCAAAGCGGTCCGGCCGCCGCCAGTAATCGGCGATGTCCAGTAACGATAACAGTGTGTCTGCTGTGACGCGTTCGCTGGCCGCTTCGGTTATATCTGATAGAAATTGTGTTGTCAGGCGGGCCAGTTCACGGCTTTCGTTGGGCACTTTCAGAGCCTGAGCGCGGGCTACGCAGGTGCTGCTGGCCAGCGGTGACATCAGCGCCGCGAAGCGTTCTTCGGTAGACCCGCAGTGTTTGTGCACGCAGCGGAGTGCCGCCAGTGCCGGCTCAAGGTACCGGGGGTCTGCAAGTTCTGGCACAAGTACGGCCAGTGCCCCGCAGCCATGAAGTACGCTGAAGTAGGTGCCTGGTTCCTTTTCGTGCAGAGCTCGCTGGGTTTCCTGCCAGACGCGTTCGGAAACCAGATGATTCACTTCTCCATTGTCTGTCATGGTGCGCATCAGATTCATGGTTTCCTCACACACCAGGAAGCCCAGCGGCTGAAAACGGGCGGCGAAGCGGGCGACTCTGAGTATGCGCAGTGGGTCTTCCGCAAATGCTTCGGAGACATGGCGCAACTGCCGGTTTTCGATATCCTGCCGGCCACCAAAAGGATCGATCAACTCTCCAGACTCGCTTTTGGCCATGGCGTTGATCGTGAGGTCGCGGCGGGTCAGGTCTTCCTCAAGCGTCACATCCGGCGCGCTGTAGACACTGAAACCATGGTAGCCATGGCCCTGCTTCCGCTCAGTACGTGCCAGCGCGTACTCTTCCCGGGTCTTCGGGTGCAGGAATACCGGAAAATCTGCACCTACCTGTTTGAAACCCTGTTTCAGCATATCTTCCGGTGTGGCACCAACCACCACCCAGTCATGGTCCTGAACACTCAGGCCAAGCAGTTCATCTCGTACAGCACCACCCACCAGGTAAGTTTGCATCCGGAACCGGTTCCCTTTTTATCTCTGAACAAATAATGTGCCCGGAGATTATCCGGCTTGTGGTGCGCCCAGGCAAACAAACAAAAAAGCCCGCAGGGTAGTGAATCCGGCGGGCTTGGTCGGGGCAGGGGCTTTGGTGGTTAGAACGCGGTTCCAAATTCCAGGGCTGCACCTACATCGGCACTGCTGTACAGCGCGCCCAGATCCATACGAACGCCCAGCAGGTTAACGCCGATACCGGCGGTAAACTGTGTTTCCTCGGCAACGCCGTCATCGCTGTCATTGCTGGCAAGGTTATGGCGAACACCTACGCGCAACTGAGCGTAACGCCAGGCGTCGAATTCCGCGCCCAGAGCCAGCCACTGGGTATCGTCTTCATAGCCGAAAGCTTCTTTTTTGGTCAGATCCAGCTCAGCAGTCACCACATGGTACTGACCTTTGTGTGCGATGCCGGCAGTGACCATGGGGTTGAGTTCGAGCGTGTATTTTTTCTCACCAACTCTGGATTGGGCAGAGTCCAGTTCCATGGGAATCAGGTTTTTGATGGCAACTCCCGCATTCCATTGCTTGTGATCACCAAACGAGTAACCAGCGCCAAGGTCCAGGTTGAAGCCGCTCTTTTCGGTCTGGTAGTCATCACCATCAAAGTCGTTGTCTTCAAAGCCAGAGATGGTTTCTTTGTATTGGAATGTCTGCAGGTTAACGTACTTGGGCGAAATGCCGATTTCGATGGAATCTGTATCGTTCAGGTCAAAGGAATGGGCAAAGGCAATGCCCACTTCCGTTACCGCTGAGCCCAGAACCTCACCGTTTGATTCCAGTTTGTCTGATACGCCGCCGGGCGGTAACGCACCTCCCTCAATGGCAGCCAGTGTTGCGTCGTCTTTGCTGTCGTAGTTGCCACGTACCGATACGGCCAGATTACCGGTGGTGAATACGCCCACAGACAGCGACCTGGATGGAACGGCCAGGCTCAGCCCAAGGCCAATGTTGGCCCGCACTGTGTCCTTGTCAAATTTGCTGAGCTGCCCGCGAAGAATACCCGCATTCGTTTGAGCAGCCGGAACATTATTGCTGTCGATGGCCGCATCAATGTTGTCGATGGTGTCCTGAATATCATCAATCTGGTCCAGAACCTCTTCTTCATCAGCCGCCCGTACGTTGACTGAAGGCAGCATCAGGCCAAAGTCGTCTGCCCAGTCGTGCTGATCACCCGCCATCAGTGCCGGGTTTTTGGATGCTGCCTCGGCGGGATGAGAGACGGCTACACCTGTTCCGCCCATCGCAAAAGAGCGTGACGACATGAATGTCTGTGGGCTGGCCATGACAGATGTCGTTGCTACAGACAGGCCGATGGCCAGGGAGAGTTTGGTCAGACGGTAAACCTGCATAACAATTCCTATTGTTGAGATGGTGATATCTGGAAAATTACATGAAAGAAAGGTTAGAGCAGATCGCCGTTGAATACATGACGTATGGGGTAACGGTTTGTTTTTAATCTGTAAGCTCTGTAAATAGAGGCATTTTTTTGCCGCACGGGCGTTATCCGGTTATCGATTTGTTTGTAATTAGTTAATAAATATCAGTTGTTTATATAAATTGGCGCGAATATTTCATGGTATTCGTAAAATGACGTTTCTGGAGAATTAAAATGGTCCTTCGCTGGGTATTCGTTTCCGTTCTGGCTCTGATTGTAGCTGCCTGCGCGCCTGTCGGGGCTTACCAGGGCAGCGATAAGGGTGCGGAAAGTAACGCCAGGAAATTCGAGCCCATTACCGTTCGGGTCAGTGGTTTTGGCACCTATGAAGATGCAACAAAGGGCCGGCTGAATACCCGCAAACGCTTGCTTGCGCGCCGGGCATCCCAACTGGATGCCTATCGTAATCTGGCTGAACGGGTGTATGGCACCGTCATTTACGGAAGCTCTACCGTTAACGATTTTGTCTTGAATAACGATACTTTCCGCACCTATGTAGACAGCTATATTCGCGGTGCAAAAATGGTGGCCGTGAATGAGCACAGCGACGGCGTTGTGGAAACCGTTATGGAACTGAAGCTGGAGCCGAGATTCCGTGCCTGTGTATCAAAGGTGGCCCATGATGAAGTGCAGGACCTTTGCCCGATACCCATGCCACGCACGAACGACAGCGTGGGTGATGTTGAGAGCAAAAGTGTTGATTCCCTGTACTACCTGGACTGAACAATGAGCGTATTGCCATGGCCCGTCAGCCTGTCAATTCAATGGGGTTTTCATTCGTGATATTGCTGCGCTTTCTGTTGATTGCTGTGCTGTGTTTTGCCGGCACCGCGCAGGCGGTTGTGCTGGAAGGTGTGGGGCACGCAAACATTCACCATAATGATCTTGATACCGCCAGAGCCCAGGCCCGCAAAGCGGCTTTGCGAGACCTTGCCCTGCAGTACGAGGCGCAGGTTAGCACCAGTGACACGGTTGAGAATGGTGTACTGACAGAATCAAGAACGCGGGTGGCCGCCAGTGCCAGAATACGGAATGCCCGTATTGTAGATGAATACCGCAGTGGAAACCTGCTCAGGGTTGTGGTGCGGGCTGACATGTCTGACGGCAAGGCAAGCTGCAGCACCGGGGACGCTGCCAGGCTGAAAAAGCGCGTAGCGGTAACCGGTTTTCCGGTGCTGGAGCCAGATCAGGGGCGGGTAGGGCGTATTGATGATGCCGGCCAGGTATTGCCGCAACAGCTTCAGGCGCGGTTGCGTGATGCCGGTGGGCTTCAGGTGTTCAGTGCTGCCGGGGCCCGGATGTTTGATGATCTGTCCAACGCGCCTACAGTGCAACAAAGTAACAACCGGCTTGATAACGTGCTGCAACTGGCCAGGGAGATGGGCGTTCAGTTTGTGGTCACGGGGGTTATCCGGGATCTTCGGGTGGCTGACCCTGATGCCTGGGGATCGTCTGTGCTGGATAAATTCCAGCGCAGCATTGGCGCGGTGGATCAGAACCGTCGGTTTGTTGTGGATTTGATGATTTTTGATGGTTTCAGTGGGTCGCCAATCTACCAGAAGCGGTTTTCGGTCTCGGCAGAGTGGAATGCGGGGCCGGGGGCTTCCACCGGTTTTGGTTCCGGTGGGTTTCAGAAAACAGCTTATGGGCAGGCGGTTGAAGGGGTTATTGCGGATATGGCCCGGACAATAACCCGTGCTTTGGCATGTCAGCCATTTATGACCCGAATTACCAGAACTGACGGGCAAAATCTGACGCTTTCAGCCGGAGCCACTGCCGGGCTTCGCCCCGGGGATGAGCTGCACCTTTACCGCAGCGCCCGGTACTTTGACTCGCCCTCCAGTACACCTGAACTGAGCGACTCGGGGATTACTGTAACGCTCGATAACGTGCATCCGGACTTCAGTAATGGCCGTATGCAAAAGGCGGGTTCGCAGGTCAACATTCAGCGGAACGATATTGCCATTGCCTGGTGACCGTAAAGAGGCCTGCTGGCGGGTGGGCAGTATCAGGCAGCCAGAGTAGCGGCAAGATCCCGGATTTTGCCCACCATTGAGCGCAGGCCGTTACCGCGGGTGGGGGACATGTGCCTGAACAGGTCCAGCTGTTCAAACAGCTCATCTATATCGGTGGCCAGCAAATCCCTGGGGGTTTTGCCGTTCAGGGCGACCAGTACGATAGCCGCAAGGCCACGAACAATCATCGCATCTGAATCCATCAGCAGGTACAGCCTGCCCTGAGCTTCGTCGTAATGATGAATCAGCCAGACCTGGCTCTGGCAGCCATGCACATAATTCTTTTCAATGCGCTCATCGTCAGGAAACGCTGGCAACTGGCGCCCCATATCAATGATGAATGCGTAACGCTCCTCCCAGTCATCCAGGAACTCAAACGCACCGGTCACATCGTCGATGGTGGTTTCACTACCCAGTGGGTTATTCAGAAAATCCTGCTCGCTTGCGGCCATTAAAGCATTCCCAGTTCCAGTCTCGCCTCATCGGATAACATATCGTAGTTCCAGGGCGGATCAAAGGTAAGATCGACCGTCACCTTATCAACGTGGGGAACGTGCTCAACTTTGCGCTGAACGTCATCACAAATAACCGGCCCCATGCCGCAGCCTGCCGCGGTCAGTGTCATTTTGATATAAACCGTATTGCCTTCTTCGGTGTCGTTTTCAATCTTACACTCGTAAATCAGGCCCAGGTCTGCAACGTTCACGGGGATCTCAGGGTCGTAGCAACTGCGCAGGGCTTCCCAGACCTGGCTTTCGTTAACGGAACCGTCGTCCGGGGTTTCAAAACTGCTTGTCAGAGGTTCTTTGCCCAAGGCGTCTGCGTCGTGGCCTTCAATGCGGGCCAGATTGCCATTCACAGCTACCGTGAACGTACCGCCAAGAGACTGAGTGATGGTGACAAAGCTGTCCGCGGGAATCATCACTTCCGTTCCGGAGGGAACGATCCGGGCTTCAACATCACGCTTGGTCAGTACTACTTCTCGTTCATGCATGCCCGAGCCGGCCTCACTGTTATATAGGGTGTTTGTCTGAATACGTGCGTACCGCCTGAAGTCAGGCGGCCTCAGCTGATGGTGAAGCTTTCACCGCAGCCGCATTCTGCGGTCGCATTCGGGTTGCGAAACTGGAACATGGAGTTGACGCCCTCGGTGACAAAATCAATTTCGATTCCGTTGACCACCGGTAAGTCAGCTTCCCGGACATACAGGTCTACGCCCTCAAAGTGGAATACTTTGTCTGCCGGCTCGGCTTCCTCCACCCACTGGGTTTCGTATTTAAAGCCTGAACAGCCACTTTTCTTAATGGCCAGGCGAATGCCTTTCACTTCTGGCCTTTTGTCCAGTTGTTTGCGCGCGTGTTTAATCGCGCTGGGTGTCATTGTAACGGCGACAGTCGGAGTGAAAACTTCAGCTGTCATGGCTTCACCTCCATCAGACAAACAGGCGTTGAATTTTTTGCAGGGCGGTAAACAGGGCAGTTACCTCATCCAGAGTATTGTAAAACGCGAACGAAGCCCGCGCTGTACCGGGAACTCCGTAGTACGCCATCAAAGGCATGGCGCAGTGATGTCCGGTGCGAATGGCAATGCCTTGCTGGTCCAGCAACGTACCTATATCACTGGGGTGTAACCCGTCAATTTTAAAGGACATGACCGGAACTTTGTGCCTGGCGGTACCAATAATTTCCATGCCGGGCACGGTTTCGACTAACTGGTTTGCATGGGCGAGCAGCGAATCTTCTGCGGCTTCCATAGCCTGCCGGTCCAGGCCGTTAATGTAATCAATGGCTGCGCCCAGTCCCACCGCTTCAGCAATAGCGGGCGTACCTGCTTCAAACTTGTAGGGTAGCGTATTCCAGGTTGTCCTCTCAAAGGACACTCGCTCAATCATCTCGCCGCCACCCTGGTAGGGAGGCATCTCTTCCAGCAGCTCTGCCCGGCCGTAGAGTACGCCAATGCCGGTGGGGCCAAACAGTTTGTGCGATGAGAAAGCATAGAAATCGCAGCCCAGCGCCTGTACGTCCGGCTGGCGGTGAGGAACAGCCTGAGCTCCGTCAATAACGGTAATAATGCCCCTCGCCCTGGCCTGGTCGATTAATGTGGCCACCGGGTTGATCGTACCCAGCACGTTGGACACGTGGGTAATGGCCAGCACCCTGGTGCGATCGCTGATCAGGCTGGCAAAGGATTCCAGGTCCAGCTCACCTTCAGGTGTGATCCGGATGGGAACCACCTTTGCCCCTGTGCGCTCAGCCACCATCTGCCAGGGCACGATATTGGCGTGGTGCTCCATTTCGCTGACCAGTATTTCATCGCCGGATTTCAGACGTGGTGCCAGCCCATTGGCCACCAGATTGATGGCTTCTGTGGTGCCCCGTGTCCAGATGATTTCCCGGGTCTCGCCGGCATTCAGGAACTGGCGGACGGTTTCCCTGGCACCTTCAAACGCGGCGGTTGCCCGGTCGCCAAGGGTGTGGGCACCACGATGTACGTTGGAGTGCATTTCCCGGTAATAGCGGTCCATGGCATCCAGAACAGCGGTTGGCTTCTGAGCCGATGCGCCGTTGTCCAGATAAACCAGTGGCTTTCCATTTACCTGTTGCGACAGGATGGGAAAATCACGCCGGACAGCTTCTGCATCAAAGGCAGGTGCTTTAGCTCTATTTGCCACGGACAAATCTGTCATAACCGGTCAAACCTCCTGAAATGCCTGATCGAAAAACTGGCTCAATCGTGCCTGTGAGGTGTCGCGTACAGCCTCGACCGGAATCTGCTCGACCAGTTCATTAATGAATGCCATGGTCAGCAGCACATTGGCCTCACGACGGCCAATGCCGCGTGATACAAGGTAGAACAGCGATACGTCATCGAGCTGGCCAATGGTTGCCCCGTGTGCGCACTTAACGTCGTCGGCGTAGATTTCCAGCTCGGGTTTGGTGTCGATTTCCGCCCCGTTAGACAGCAACAGGTTCTTGTTGCTCATATCCGCGTTGGACTTCTGAGCATCCTGGTGGATATGAATCCGTCCGTTGAAAATCGCATGGGACTTATCAGCTGCAATGTTGCGGTAGGTTTCCTCGCTGTTGCAGTTGGTTCCAATATGCTCAACGGTAATGTGGTTGTCGTAATGCTGTTTGCCCTGCACCACGACTACGCCATTGAGCTTACATTCAGAGCCATCGCCCTCCAGGCGAACCTGCAGGTCATGGCGGCGCAATGGGCCACCAAAGCCAACAGTGTGGCTTTCAAAGCGCGAGCTGCGCTGCTGGCGAACAGCCGTGGCCCCGATGTGCTGAACATTTTCGCTTTCCATGTTCACACGGATATTGGTGACGCTGGCACCTTCGGCCAGATCAAACTCGGTAACGGCGTTGGTCATGGCCGCACCGGCTCCGTCAGAAATGTACTCTTCCACCAGCGTTATCTGGCTGTGGTGCGCAGCATCCACAAAGATGCGGGGAAACGAAGATCCACTGGCGCCGGCGGTGATCTCATGAATCACAAATAAGGGCTGATCAAGAACGGCATTTGGCTTCAGACGAATGAACAGGCCGTCTTCAAATCTTGCGGTATTCAGCAGGGCCAGTTGCGCGGATTTACTGTCAAGCGTGCTATCCAGCCGGGCGGCAAGATCGGCGGCCTCGTCTGCACTTAAATCACCAAAGCGCTGAATGCTGATGCCTTCCAGATCGGGATAATCGCTGGCTTCCGGTACCACAACACCGTTCAGGAAAACCACTTTGTAACCTGGAATAGCCAGGCTGTTACCGGCTTTCCCGGTTGATGGCAAGGCGGGTGCAATGTCATCCGTCAGCTTCAGGTACCGGCTGGAGTATTTCCAGTTTTCCGTTTTGCGGGTTGGCAGTGGCATGTCTACCAATGCGGTACCGCGCTGCTTACGCAACTCAAGCAACGCGGCAGGCAGTGTGTCGCCCGCCGGTTTCAGGAATTCAGCAGAAAGAGTAGGTGCTGGTTTCATTCTGCGGCCTCCTTAGTTGGCTGACGCATCAGCAGTTGCTTCTTCATTAATGCCCAGCCAGCCGTATCCGCGTTCTTCCAGTTCAAGGGCAAGCTCCCGGCCACCGGATTTGATAATTTTGCCATCGGCCAGAACGTGTACAAAGTCGGGAACAATGTAGTCAAGCAGGCGCTGATAGTGTGTGATCATCAGAATGGCCCGGTCGTTGGAGCGCAGGGCATTAACGCCGTCAGACACTACCTTGAGGGCGTCTATGTCCAGCCCGGAGTCTGTTTCATCAAGAATGGCCAGGCTGGGCTGCAGCAGAAGCGCCTGAAGAATTTCGTTGCGCTTCTTCTCGCCGCCGGAAAAGCCTTCGTTAACACCACGCTTCAGGAAAGCCGGGTCCAGGTCGACCTGCCTGGAGACGTCTCTGGCCAGTTTCATAAAGGCGGCGGCGTTCATTTCAGGCTCGCCACGGTGTGCCCGCATGGCATTCACTGAGGTGCGCAGAAACTGCAGGTTGCTCACCCCTGGAATTTCTACCGGGTACTGAAAGGCCAGAAAGACGCCTTCACGGGCGCGCTCTTCGGTTTCTTTATCAAGCAGATTGTCACCGTTGAGCGTGACTTCACCGCTGGTCACGTCAAAGGCTTCGTTGCCAGCCAGCACCTGAGAAAGGGTGCTCTTACCAGAACCGTTTGGCCCCATGATCGCGTGAACTTCCCCGGCTTTGATTTCCAGGTTAATGCCCTTGAGGATGTCGTTGCCCTCAACGGATGCGTGCAGGTTTTTGATGCTCAGCATGTGTAGGCTTCTCTCTGTAAACTGAAAACGATGTATGTATCTGAACCAGATGCAAAAAAATCAACTTAACCAACCGAGCCTTCAAGGCTCACTTCCAGAAGCTTGCCGGCTTCCACTGCAAACTCCATGGGCAACTCTTTGAAGACCGCCTTACAGAAACCGTTCACAATCATGGAAACAGCCTGCTCGGGGTCAATG
The DNA here is from genome assembly GCA_964447555.1 of uncultured Marinobacter sp. Lineage (GTDB taxonomy): Bacteria > Pseudomonadota > Gammaproteobacteria > Pseudomonadales > Oleiphilaceae > Marinobacter. The sequence continues at coordinate 1,452 of CAYUTG010000016.1, read as the reverse complement.
CCGCGCTGACGGCAGAGAAACAGCTGCTCGTCGCTGACCTTGGAGGTGGTTGCCTCGTGCTCGACAATCGCGGCCTTGTTCTTGCTCTCAATGTACGGGAAGGTGTGCGCGCCACAGCGGTCACCAATCAGCAGTGAGTCGCACTGGGTATAGTTTCGTGCGCCATCTGCACCCGGCCCCACTTTGACCAGACCCCGGTACGCGTTGGAGCTTCTGCCGGCAGAAATACCCTTGGAGATGATGGTGCTGGTGGTGTTTTTGCCCAGATGAATCATCTTGGTGCCGGTGTCTGCCTGCTGGAAGTTGTTGGTCAGCGCTACTGAGTAGAACTCGCCCACGCTGTTATCACCCCGCAGAATAACGCTGGGGTACTTCCAGGTAATGGCAGAGCCGGTCTCTACCTGAGTCCAGGAAATCTTCGAGTTGTCGCCAAGGCAGGCACCGCGCTTGGTCACAAAGTTGTAAATGCCACCCAGGCCGTTTTCATCGCCTGGGTACCAGTTTTGTACGGTGGAGTATTTAATCTGGGCATCGCCCAGTGCTACCAACTCAACAACCGCGGCGTGCAACTGGTTTTCGTCCCGCATGGGGGCGGTACAGCCTTCCAGATAACTGACGTAAGCGCCTTCCTCGGCAATAATCAGGGTGCGCTCAAACTGGCCGGTATTGGCCGCGTTAATCCGGAAATAAGTGGACAGCTCCATGGGGCAACGCACACCTTTGGGTACAAACACAAAGGTGCCGTCCGAAAAGACCGACGAGTTCAGAGCCGCGAAGAAGTTATCGCCCTGGGGTACAACCGTGCCCAGGTATTTCTGAATCAGCTCCGGATAGTCGCGAATGGCCTCGGAAATCGCACAGAAGATAACGCCGGCCTTGGCCAGCGGTTCTTTAAACGTAGTGGCAACCGACACGGAATCGAACACCGCGTCTACCGCAACGCCGGCCAGTGCGGCCCGCTCATGCAGCGGAATACCCAGTTTCTCGTAGGTCTCCAGCAACTCCGGATCAACATCATCCAGGCTTTGCGGCATATCATCTTTGCTTTTCGGGGCTGAATAGTAGGAAATCGCATTGAAATCGACCTTGGGAAAATGAACGTGGGCCCAGTCTGGCTCGTCCATTTCAAGCCACCGGCGATAAGCCTTCAGACGCCACTCCAGCATCCATTCCGGCTCTCCCTTGATCGCAGAAAGGCGAGCGATTACGTCTTCGTTAAGGCCGGGCTCAAACGTAGTGGCTTCTATGTCAGTCACAAAGCCGTGCTCATACTCCCGTTTGATCAGCTCGTTCACCTCTTTGTCGGTGGTCGCCATGATCGTTGCTCCGTATTTCTCTCATCGCGGGCAATACAGCCCATGGTGTGCCGGCCTCCTTAAGCAAGGTTACCGGGCGGATGTCGTGTTAATTCGGGTGTTACAGTGGTCGCTCACTCCGTGAGTACGCCCTGCA
>CAYUTG010000015.1:0-29714 GCA_964447555.1 uncultured Marinobacter sp. | reverse complement strand
AACCGTTGGGCGAACCGCCACACGGGTAACGTTGAAACCTACACCAAAGACCGCAAGTTTGTGCACATTGACATCGAGCCAACGCAGATCGGCAAGATCTTCGGACCGGACTACAGCATTGTTTCTGATGCCAAAGCCGCGCTGCAACAACTGGTGGACATGGCCAGGGAATGGGCGGCCGCGGGTAAACTGAAAGACCGCAGTGCCTGGGCGGAAGAATGTCAGGAGCGCAAGCGTACCCTGCTTCGCAAGACTCACTTCGACAGCGTGCCGGTTAAGCCGCAGCGTGTCTATGAAGAAATGAACAAGGTGTTTGGCAAAACGGCCCGCAATGTGACGGCCAGGGGTCTGTCACAGATTGACGGTGCCCACTTGCTGCACGTCTACAAGCCGCGCCACTGGATCAACTGCGGCCAGGCAGGCCCTCTGGGCTGGACCATCCCGGCGGCAATTGGTGTCTCCCGCGCCGATCGCGACGCGGAAGTTGTGGCACTTTCAGGGGACTACGACTTCCAGTTTATGATTGAGGAACTGGCGGCCGGTGCGCAGTTCAATCTGCCTTACATCCATGTACTGGTTAATAACTCGTATCTTGGGCTGATTCGCCAGTCCCAGCGCGGTTTCGATATGGACTACTGCGTGCAACTGGCGTTCGAAAACATCAACTGCCCGGAGATCAACGGCTATGGTGTTGATCACGTTTCCGTAATTGAAGGCCTGGGTTGCAAGGCTATCCGGGTGACCCAGCCGGATGAGATCGCCCCGGCACTGGAAGAAGCGCGTAAGCTGAGAGATGAGCATAAGGTGCCGGTGGTAGTGGAAGTCATTCTGGAACGTGTTACCAACATTGCCATGGGGACTGACCTTGCTGGTGTTAACGAGTTTGAAGATCTGGCTGAGAATGTGACGGATGCTCCGACATCCATTGCCAGCCTGACCTGAAAGCCTGATCTGAGCCCGCCGTTTGCCTCCTGAGAGAAACGGCGGGTCACCCAGCAAACATAAATGGACAAGCAGGAGATTCTATATGCCTAAGTTTGCCGCAAATCTGAGCATGCTGTTCACCGAAGTGGACTTTCTCGACCGCTTCCAGGCGGCTGCGTCCGCCGGGTTCCAGGGAGTGGAGTATCTTTTTCCCTATGACTTCCCGGCAGAAGAGCTCAGGAAGCAGCTGGATGCCAATAACCTGACTCAGGTTCTTCACAACCTGCCAGCCGGCGACTGGGGTGCCGGAGAGCGTGGCATCGCCTGCCATCCGGGCCGTGTTGACGAGTTCAGAGCGGGTGTTCAGAAGGCCATCGACTACGCGACCGTTCTGGGCTGCAAGCAGGTGAACTGCCTGGCCGGCATCAAACCCGAAGGTGTGAGTGACGAGCAGGCCTATAAAACGTTTGTGGAGAACCTGGCGTTCGCGGCCGGTGAACTGAAAAAAGCCGGCATTCTGTTGTTGATTGAAGCCATTAATACCCGTGATATTCCTGGCTTCTTCCTCAGCACCACCGCACAGGGCAGGAAAGTCATTGAAGATGCAGGCAGTGACAACCTGCAGCTGCAATACGATATCTACCATATGCAGATCATGGAGGGCGACCTGGCCCCGACAATTGAAGCCAATCTGTCGCAAATCGGCCATATACAACTGGCTGATACCCCGGGCCGCCATGAACCAGGGACCGGTGAAATCAACTACCCGTTCCTGTTCGCCCATCTCGACCGCCTGGGCTACCAGGGGTGGATTGGCTGCGAGTACAAACCCGCAAACTCCACCACTGAAGGGCTAGGCTGGCTGGACCAGACAAAATAACAACCATCCCTAATTGATCCAGAAGGAGAAGATTATGAGCAAGATCGGATTTATCGGTCTCGGAATTATGGGCCGCCCGATGGCAGGCCATCTGATAGAAGCGGGTCACGAGCTGGTCACCTATGTTAAGCACGGTACGCTGGACAAAGAGCTGGCTTCCAAAGGTATGACTCAGGTCGATACCCCGAAAGCGGTGGCGGAGCAGTCCGACATTATCATTACCATGGTTCCGGACACTCCGGACGTTGAGGAAGTGATTCTCGGCGAAAATGGCGTTATTGAAGGCCTCCAGAAAGGAGCTCTGGTTATCGACATGAGCTCGATTGCGCCGATCCCGACTCAGGAAATTGCCCGGCGCATAACCGAAGCTGGCGGTGAGTTTGTGGATGCGCCGGTATCCGGCGGCGAAGGCGGTGCAATTAATGCGGCTTTGACCATCATGGTGGGTGGTCCCTCGGAAAGCTTTAACCGTGCCCTGCCTGTACTGGAAGTGATGGGCAAAACCATCACCCATATTGGTGAGCACGGTGCCGGCCAGATCTGTAAAGTGGCCAACCAGATTGTTGTGGCTCTGACCATTCAGGCAACGGCCGAGGGCCTGCTGTTTGCGTCAAAGGCGGGTGCCGATGTGAGCAAGGTGCGTGAGGCCCTGCTGGGTGGCCTGGCACAGTCCAAGATACTGGATGTTCACGGCGAGCGTATGATCAACCGTACCTTCGACCCTGGCTTCCGTATCCGGCTGCACCAGAAAGATCTGAATCTGGCACTGGAAAGTGCACGCAGCCTTGATCTGTCACTGCCTGGTACGGCGAATGCCCAACAGCTTTTCCAGGCTTGCGCAGCGAATAATGGCGCAGACTGGGACCACGCCGGTATCGTCAGGGCTCTGGAGAAACTGGCTAATCACGAAGTGGGAAGCTGATCAGTGTAACGCCGGCTGTTGCCGGCGTTTACTCTTTGCGTTGTGGCGGATTCCGGCTGGTCTCTGCCATAACAGCGCCTGCTGGCTTTTCCGCTCTATTCCGTATTTCGTTGCGAGGACCCGCCCATGCGTGTCTCATCCAATGCGCTTACCTTTGAACACCCGGCAGACATAACCGCATGGCTCAGGCAACTTGCCGACACTGCCGTCTCTGCCGTACACCCCGATACACTGATTGTGCCAGACCAGTTGCCGGAGCGCCCCGCCGGGCGTACCGTAGTGATTGGTGCGGGCAAGGCCGCCGCCGCTATGGCCGCCGCCTTTGAACGTACCTGGGCACAGACCTACCCGGATGTGGATATTTCCGGCCTGGTGGTCACTCGTTATGGCCATGGTGCCGAGTGCCGACACATTGAGGTGCTGGAGGCATCTCACCCCATGCCCGATGAACTGGGCGAGAAAGCTGCACGGCGTATGCTTGAGGCGGTCGCAGACCTGACCGCCGATGATCTGGTGATTGCGCTGGTTTCCGGCGGGGGCTCAGCTCTTATGACGCTGCCCGCAGAGGGGCTGACACTGAATCAGAAGCAGGCCATCAACAAAGAACTTCTGCGCTGTGGTGCACCGATACGCGAGATCAATACCGTGCGCCGGCACCTTTCTGCCATCAAGGGCGGCCGCCTGGCTGTGGCTGCGCACCCGGCAAAGGTGGTCACCTATCTGATTTCAGATGTGCCAGGGGACGATCCGGTGCTGATTGCCTCTGGGCCGACGCTGCCAGATAACACAACACCGCAGGATGCTCTGGACATACTGGAGCGGTACGCTATTGATATTCCTGATGTGGTGCGAAACCATTTAGAGAATGATCAAGCCGCACCCTCACCCGATGCAGCTGAGTTCCGCCATGATGTTGCACTGGTTCAGGCGAAAGCACGCGATGCGCTTGACGCGGCCGTTGCTGTGGCCGAATCCGCGGGTGTGGATGTCCGGCTGCTGGGCGATGACCTGGAAGGCGAATCCAGGGAACTGGGGCTGGATCATGTTGTTCTGGCTTTGAAACTGCAAAAAGATCTGAAAAAGCCACTGTTGATTCTGTCCGGCGGAGAAACCAGCGTAACCGTGCATGGCAACGGGCGGGGCGGCCGTAATGTAGAATACCTGCTGGGTGCCTTTGCGGCCCTTCAGGGGGCGGCTGATATCTATGCGCTGGCCATAGACACAGATGGCATTGATGGTTCGGAAGATAACGCCGGTGCGGTGTTCGGGCCAGACGACTGGTTCCGGGCCGGGAATCTGGGGCTGAACCCGGAGACGTACCTGGCCAATAACGACGCCTACAGTTTTTTTGAGGCGCTGGAGCGGCTGATTGTAACCGGGCCGACACGTACCAATGTTAATGATTTCCGCGCCATACTGGTGCTCCCGAGGAATGTATGAATAAACCATTGAACGCAATTCGCCGCACAAAAATTGTGGCGACATTAGGCCCGGCAAGTGACCGTCCCGGTATGCTTGAGGCCATGATTAAGGCCGGAGTGGATGTGGTTCGTCTCAACTTCTCCCACGGCACAGCCGATGATCATCGCCGGCGGCTGGCCGACGTTCGGGCCGTTGCCGACCGGCTGGGAAAAACCGTGGCCGCGCTTGGTGACCTGCAGGGGCCCAAGATCCGGATTGCACGATTCAAGGACGGTGCGGTAACGCTCGAAAAAGGCCAGCCATTTGTTATCGACGTGGGAATGGCCAGCGATGCCGGAGACAGCCAGCGGGTAGGCTGTGACTATAAAGAGCTGGCAGATGACGTAACCGCTGGCGATCGCCTGTTGCTGGATGATGGGCGACTGGTACTTGAAGTTGATCGTGTCAGCGCGACCGAGGTTGCCACAACCGTTGTTGTCGGGGGCAAGCTGTCCAACAACAAGGGCATCAACAAGCAGGGTGGTGGCCTGTCTGCCGCTGCACTGACCGATAAAGACCGCGAAGACCTTAAAGCGGCCGTTGATATGGGCGTGGATTATCTGGCAGTGTCGTTTCCGCGCAGTGCCGATGACATGCATGAGGCCCGCAGACTGCTCGGCGAGGCCGGAAAAAACATCGGCCTTATTGCAAAGGTGGAGCGTGCTGAAGCGGTAGCCGATGAAGCCACCCTTGATGGCATTATCAGTGCCTCTGAAGCGGTGATGGTGGCCCGCGGCGATCTTGGTGTCGAAATCGGGGATGCTCAGCTTATCGGTGTGCAGAAGCGCATGATAAAGCGGGCCCGGCAACTCAACCGGGCGGTCATCACGGCCACCCAGATGCTGGAAACCATGATCGGGGCGCCGCTGCCCACCCGCGCCGAGGTGTTCGATGTGGCCAACGCCGTGCTGGATGGCACCGATGCGGTCATGCTGTCAGCAGAAACCGCAGCCGGAGACTATCCGGTGGAAGCCGTAGAAGCGATGAACCGGCTGTGCCTGGGCGCGGAACGGGAGCGGAGCACCCAGGAATCCGGCCATCGTATACATCAGGGATTTACCCGCACGGAAGAGGCCGTAGCGCTGTCTGCTATGTACGCCGCCAACCACCTTGAAGGGGTTGCGGCTATTGCCTGCATGACGACCACTGGCCGGACACCGCTGCTCGCTTCCCGTATTCGTTCAGGCTTACCCATTGTGGGGCTGGCACACAATCCGGTGGCTCAGCGGCGCATGGCCCTGTACCGGGGTGTGTTCTCTGTGCTTTTTGACACAAGCACCATGCCGGCAGATAAGCTGCACGATTATGCGATGGAGTTGCTGGTGTCTAAAGGTATTGCCCGGCAGGGCGACCAGGTGATTTTCACCTGGGGAGACAAGATGAATACCGATGGCAGTACCAATACACTCAAAATTATTGAGGTTAAAACAGGCGGGTAGTCACCTTACCCCGGTGATTGGTTGCTTTGCCAGGTGCCATGCAGACATCTGGCAAAGCGGCGACTCTGGTTCTTCCGCGTACGGACTGCGCTTAATGCTCCGCGTTGCTCTGGCTTTCTGCCTGGCCTACGTGGGAAAAAATTGCGTGCAGATCATCGGTTGCGCCGTCGTTATCAAAGCTCAGCTTCTCGTCGATATGATCCATATGGCGCATCATCAGCGCGACCGCTTTCTCGGTGTCGCGGGCTGAGATAGCATCGAGTAACTGGTTGTGCTCATCGAAAGAGCAGTGTGAACGAGTCACTTTTTCGTACTGGGCAATAATCAGCGAGGTCTGCGACACCAGGCTACGCTGGAAGCCAATGAAGGGGCCGTTACCCGCAAGCTCCGCCAGTTTCAGGTGAAACTCGCCAGATAAACGAATACCTGTGCCGCTTTCTCCCCGGGCGAAACAGTCCTGCTCCTCCTGAACCAGTTTCCGTAACTCTTTAATCTGTTTGTCAGTTGCGTGCTGAACCACCAGTTCAGTAATGGTTCGTTCAACCCGGCGCCGGGCAAAAAGAATCTGGCGGGCTTCATCCACACTGGGGTTGGCTACCATGGCACCCCGGTTAGGGCGGATAGACACAACACCCTCGTGCGCCAGTTGCAGCAGCTCACGCCGGATGATGGTGCGGCTGACACCAAAGATTTCTCCCAGAGCCTCTTCACTTAACTTGGTTCCGGGAGCAAGACGATGTTCCAGAATGGCGTCAAAAATGTGAGCGTATATCGTATCGCTTTTTGTACTCTTGCGATTTTTGAACGCCCGGCTGGTATGTTTGGCTGAGTCTGCTTGTTTACTCATAATCTCTCGCGAATAGGTAGTGTAAGGGCATGGTATAAACGCCTTTCGCATCTCCCGCCCGACTATATACATAGTATACGAAAAATGAGCGCATTTAGTTGGAACGACACGGATATTTGAACAGAAAATCGCATGATCTGAAACAAAAAGACCCGCCAAGGGGCGGGTAAATAACACACTGAGGCAGATCAGGTGTGAGCAGCAGGCATAAGCGCGAGGTCAGAAAATCTATAACTTGACCAATTGGACAAGATTATATTTTGCGCCCGGCTATGTGTATAGGATAAGAGACTAGCACAGATTGGCGACAATAAAAGACATTTTTATAATTTTTTGTATACATTGATTTAATGTAATGTAGGCAGCTTACGACCCGTAATCAGTACGGATCCCTCAGGGGTACAGGATGCACGACGTGGAATTCCCGTATGAAATAAAAAGGTTGTTGAACCACTGGACAATCTATACTCTAATCGTATTGTATACATAAAACTTTAAGATTTTGCACGAAACCAGCTGCGACAATTTGCCAGAGGAGCAACGAATGAGCCAATTTCAAACCCTGACCCCCTCCGGCCTGGAACGCGATGCCTTTGTTGCTGCGTTCGCCGACATCTATGAGCACTCACCCTGGGTAGCCGAGCAGGTTTACGATCAGGGTATCGACGAGACTGTAGACGAGATCGAAGTGCTGCACGAGCGGATGGCGACGACTCTTCTCAATGCCGGCCGGGATACCCAGCTGGCTCTCATCAATGCCCACCCGGACCTGGCGGGTAAGGCTGCTATGCGGGGAGAGCTGACAGCTGCCAGCACCAGCGAACAGGCGGGTGCGGGCATTCAGGATTGCACGCCGGAAGAGTTCGAGCGGTTTGTCCGCCTTAATAATGCCTACAAAGAAAAATTCGGCTTCATTTTTATTATGGCCGTGAAAGGTAGCGACCGGCACAAAATTCTGGCTTCATTCGAGGAGCGCCTGAACAACACGCAGGAGCAGGAGTTTCAGCGTGCCCTTAAAGAAATCAATAAAATAGCGATGTTCCGCCTGCAGGCAATGTAACGCCTGGATGAACACGCTGCCCGCCGCCCTGTGTGCCTGCCTGTGGTGACACTGTGGGCGGCTTTACTCGTCTGCCAGCCCGGTAACCAGCTTGTCCAGCAAGTGGTTCAGGGTTTTCTGTTCCTCCCGGGTGAGCCCACCCAGTGCCTTCATTTCATTATCGACATGAAGCGGCATCATGGTGTTAATCAAGGTGATGCCCTTTTCTGTCAGTGAGACCAGAGTGCCGCGCCGGTCGTCCGGGTTGGGCTCCCGGGCAATCAGTCCTGCCTTCTCAAGCCTGTCCAGACGATTGGTCATTCCACCCGAAGAAACCATCAGCGCCTTGAACAGGTGAGTGGGTGCCAGTGAAAAGGGGCTGCCTGAACGACGCAGCGTTGCCAGTACGTCAAACTCGCCCGCCTGCAGATTAAAGCTGCGGAAGAACGGGGTCAGGTATTGGGATGCCATGAGCCGGTTAGCCTCCCCCAGATTCGCGATTGTGGACATCGTGAGGGTGTCGAGCGCGGGCATCTCCTTACTACACGTCCTGTCCTCGAATATGCGTTTGTGACAGGGCTTTTGCTGGTGGAAGTGGCCGTTTTCTCCATTCTCTATTTTCTGTTTTTTGTGTTACAGCGCCTGGCGGGGCCGGTGTACCTGAGCCAGGTTGGTACCGTTGCTGCCATTTTCGGTACGGTGATCGCGGTGTCTGCATTAGGGGAGGCCGTGCCGCCAAACTTTGCGCTGGCAGGCGCTCTGGTTGCTGTGGGTATGGTGATCTTTCAGCGTTTTACGCCAAAGCACGCAGCAGTACCCAGCCCGGCATAGCAACTGGTTGATACACTCAGGGTTATGGGGCTTATGCCTGATATTCAGCGAACGGCTATCCCGCCAAGCAAATGCGCCAGTTCAATCATGGGCGCAGGGTACAGCCCCAGCAGTACCACCAGGGCCGCAACACCCAGCACCACCAGGCCACCAGCCCGCATGCCCCAGTCGTCAGAGGCATCGCGGCGGCGCATGCCGGGCTGGGCCAGAAACAGCGTGATGGTTACCCTCAGGTAGTAGTAAAGCCCGATGGCGCTGCCAACAATAATGCCGCCTACCAGCCACCAGCGCTGGGCCTCAACCCCCAGGGCAATCACATAGAATTTGCCGATAAAACCGACAGTGGCGGGAATGCCTGCCAGTGACAGCATGGCTACCGTCAGCACCGCAGTCAGATAAGGGCGCCGCCAGAACAGGCCGCGGTAATAGTGCAGCGCCGCTGCGTCTTCGTCGCTGGTTGTGCTTGAGACCAGAATGACGACCCCAAAGGCCGCAAGTGTGGCCAGTACATAAGTGATCAGACACACCCCGCCGGTTTCTGCGGCCAGGCCATCAGCCACCACCAGCGCGGTCAGCAGGTACCCGAAGTGCGCAATGGATGAGTAACCGAGCAGGCGTTTGATGTTTGACTGGGTCAGTGCCAGCAGGTTACCCACCAGCATGCTGGCGAGGGCCAGGCCAGTCAGTACCGCGCGGGGCCAGCTTCCCTCATCAACGGGTATCGACAGCATGATTCTCAGCAGTACCGCAAATACGGCCACTTTGCTGGCGGTGGCCAGAAAGGTCGCGGCCGGCCCCGGGCCACCTTCGTAAACATCCGGTGTCCACAGATGAAAGGGTACAACCGACAGTTTGAAGCCCAGCCCTACCAGCATCAGGCCAATGCCGGCCAGCCCCCAGATACCGGTTGTTTCATTCAGGCTGGCCATCAGCCTGTCTATTCGTAAGTCACCCGCCTGGGCATAGAGCAGGGCCATACCGAACAGTAAAAAGGCACTGGCCGCCGCTGACAGAATCAGATACTTGATGCCGGCTTCCAGCGAGCGCTGTTTGTGGTAGGTGTAGGCCAGCATGCCATACAGAGGCATGGATAACAGTTCCAGGCCAATAAACAGACCGGCCAGGTGCCGGCTTGCGGCCAGAACCAGCCCGCCCACGGCCGCACACAGCAGCAGTACATAAAATTCTTCGCTGGCATTCCGGAACGACTCCAGGTAGGCGTGTGACAGAATTACGCAAGCCAGTGTGGACGCCAGAATCAACAGCCCGGCCAGCAGGGCCAGGCCGTCAAAATCGAGCAGGGGGGTGTGTACTGGCATTTTCTGCCAGACAAAGACCTGAGCAATAAGCGCCAGTACCAGCCCCAGCGCGCTGACAGCAACCGTGACCGCGTGTTCGCGCCGCCAGGCAATGCCCAGCATCACGGCAATAGCCGTTGCGGAAACCAGGATGATCGGCAAATAGGCGATAAGCGTCGATAACGGCATCAGTGGGCCTCCGGTATCAGCGCGACGGCTTCATCCTGGCTGCTACGAACATCTGGCGCAGGCGCGGCAGAGGGTTCATACAGCCGGTGCACCTCATTCATCGCCGCTTCAGTGGTATCAAGCAGTGGCTGAGGGTAAATGCCCAGCCATATCAGCAGGGCAACAATGCTCAGCATCATGGCAAATTCGCGGGTATCGAGCCCCCTTAACGGGGTTTTGCTGCGTGGCGGGCCATAGTGCACCCGCTGCATCAGTATCAGTGAGTAGATGGCCGCCAGCACCAGGCCAAAGCTTGCAATAACCACTACACCCGGGGCGCTGGCGTAGGTGCCAAACAGCACCATGAACTCACCAATGAAATTGGCGGTTACCGGTATGCCCAGCGACGCGGCAATAAAAAACAGCCAGAATCCGGGCAAGGTTCCCATGCGCCCCCACAGGCCGCCCATTTTCTCCATTTCACGGGTATGCAGGCGCTCGTACAGCTGCCCGCTGAGGATAAACAGCCCGGCCGCGGAAAATGCGTGAGCCAGCATCAGCACCACAACACCTTGCAAGGCCAGTTCCGAGCCGGAATAGATACCAATCAGTATGAACCCCATGTGGGCGATGCTGGTGTAGGCGATAAACCGTTTGATGTTTCGCTGTCCGCAGGCCAGTACTGCTCCGTAATAGATGCCCAGCAACCCCAGCCCCATGGCAACGGGCGCGAATGTCTGGGCGGCATCGGGAAACAGTGGCAAAGCGAACCGCATCATGCCGTAGGCGGCGGTTTTCAGCAGTATCCCGGCCAGATCGACACTGCCGGCAGTGGGGGCCTGGGCGTGGGCGTCGGGCAGCCAGCCATGCAGCGGCACCACGGGCAGTTTGACCGCAAAAGCAATAAAGAACCCCAGCATCAGCCACAGGGAGAGCGTGGGCGAGAGCTGTGTGTTCAGCAATACCGGGTAACTGAACGAATACTGGCCGGTGCTGGCATGGTGTGCGAACACCAGCCCCAGAATGGATACCAGCATTAGCAGGCCGCTGGCCTGGGTATAAATGAAGAATTTTGTGGCCGCGCTGATGCGGGTTTTACCCTGGGAGCCGCTGTGGCCCCACAGGGCGATCAGGAAGTACATGGGTACCAGCATGACTTCCCAGAAAAAGAAGAACAGGAACAGGTCAATGGCCAGAAACACACCAACCACACCGGTCAGAATCCACAGCAGGTTGAGGTGGAAAAAACCCATCCGGCGAACAATTTCATTCCACGAACAGAGGACGGCCAGTACACCAAGAAAGCTGGTCAGGGCAATCAGCACCAGCGACAGCCCGTCCATGGCCAGGTGGAAGCTGATACCAAAGCGGTCAATCCAGCCAACGCGATACTCCAGTGCCCACTGGGTAACCGTGCCATCCAGTGCCGGCAGGTGGAAATCGAGCTGCGTCCACAACCACAGCGAGATCAGCAACTCGGCCAGCATGGTGGCCAGTGCAATCCAGCGGGTCGGCCTGTCGCCAAGCCGTTCTGCCTGCCAGCACAAGAGCCCCCCAACGAAGGGGATCACAATTAACCACACCAGTATCATATGTGTTGCATCTCCTTGTCCGGATGTTGCATATCCTTAAAGCACCAGCGCCAGGCTCAGCAAGATCAGCGTTGCCCCGAAAACCATGGTGGCGGCATAACCGCGCAGCTTGCCGCTCTGGGTCTTGGAAAGCCGGATATGCACAAAGCGCACAATCTGGGTAACCAGCTGGAAAAAGCCGTCAAACAGATCTCCCCGCATCAGGTACACCAGCACCCGCCAGGGCTTTACCAGTAACCAGTCAAATACCAGGTCGAAGCCCCAGGCCAGATGCCACCAGGTCCAGAGCCAGGCGCCCAGCCCCCGCTGAGTGATACGCGCCAGCCAGTCGCGCCGGAGAATAAACACCCAGGCACCAAAGCCCAGGCCAATCAACGCCGTGGCAGAGGCAAGCAGCTCAAGAGTGGTATGCCCGGCTTCTATGCCGTCGCCGGGGCCGGCTGGCAATACCCCGCTCAGCGGTGGCGTAATCCAGGCTCCGATCAGCGTTGAAAGCACTGCCAGAACCACCAGCGGCAGGCCGTGAGCCAGGCCTGTTCCGGGTTCTGCGTGGCGGGCACCTTCGCTTTTTGCGGTGCCGTGGAAGGTGCCGATTATCAGCCGCAGCGTGTACAGGGAAGTCAGAAACGCGCCCACCAGACCAGCGGCCAGCAGCCCTTGCTGATTGGCTGCCATGGCCTGCCAGAGAATTTCATCCTTGCTGTAAAAGCCGGCGGTAACCAGTGGTAACGCCACCAGGGCAGAGCCGCCCACCACAAAGCCCAGATACGCCAGAGGCAGTTTGCGCCACAACCCGCCCAGGCGGCTCATGTCCTGTTCGTGGTGGCAACTGACAATCACCGCGCCAGCAGACAGGAACAGCAGGGCCTTGAAGAAAGCGTGAATCATCAGATGGAAAATCGCGGCGTTGAACGCTCCCACCCCCAGCGCCAGAAACATGTAGCCAATCTGGCTCATGGTGGAATAGGCCAGTACCCGTTTGATGTCGGTCTGGGCCAGGGCGGCAAAGCCGGCCATCAGCAGCGTCAGGGCACCAATCAGGCCGGTGAGATAAAGTGCCGTCGGGGCCAGCTCAAACACGCCGTGCATACGGGCAATCAGATAAACCCCGGCGGTGACCATGGTGGCTGCGTGAATCAGAGCAGACACAGGCGTGGGACCAGCCATGGCGTCGGCAAGCCAGGTATGCAGTGGCAACTGTGCCGATTTGCCCAGCGCGCCGCCCAGCAGTAGCAGAGCAGCCAGCTCTATGGTTGAATCGCCGGCCTGCCATACCTGCGGTGCCAGCGAGAGTATGTCAGCAATGTTCAGGGTGCCCAGCCGGGCAAACAGCAAGAACATGCCAATGGCCAGAAAGACATCGCCAATACGGGTGATAATGAACGCCTTGAACCCGGCCCAGCCGTTCGCGCTGTTTTCGTAGTAATAGCCGATCAGCAGATAGCTGCACATGCCAACGCCTTCCCAGCCCAGAAACAGCAGCAGCAGGTTATCGCCCAGCACCAGCAGTACCATGCTGAAGACAAACAGGTTCATGTAGGTGTAAAAGCGGGTAATGCCTTCCTCGCCACGCATATACCAGGCGGCGAACAGATGGATCAGAAAGCCCACGCCGGTAATAACGCCGAGCATGGTCAGCGAGAGGCCATCCAGAGCCAGCCCGATGGTTGGCTGAAAATCACCCACGGAGATCCAGGTCCAAAGGGTAATGACCTGGGGCTGGCCGGTAAATCCGGCGGTCAGAAACGCGGTTGCCAGCGCCGCCAGCCCGACACTGCCAACCCCCACCAGCGCGGTTGCCCGGTAGCTGAAAGTGCCCCGGGAAAACGCCAGAATCAGCGTTCCCGCCAGGGGCAGCAGGAACGTGAGTGGCAGCAAAAGCGCCGTAGCGGAGGGTGACGTTAAGCTATTCATTATCCTCGCATCCTGCTGGCCAGATCGATATCCAGAGTTTTGAAGCGCCGGTGCAGCTGAATCAGTAAAGCCAGGCCTACACTGGCTTCTGCTGCTGCCAGAGTGATCACTAGCAGGTACATGACCTGGCCTTCCGGCTGGTGCCAGCCGGAACCGGCGACAACAAAGGCAAGCCCGGCGGCGTTGAGCATGATTTCAAGGCTCATCAGAATGTAGATCATGTTGCGCCTGAACATCAGGCCGGCCAGACCCAGCGCAAACAATATGGCCGCCAGTACCAGGCCGTGTTCCATAGGTACGCCGTTCATGAGGTGTCTCCCGACCGGTGAAAACGCCCGACATGAGACGCGGTAACCAGGGCGGCCAGCAACAGCAATGCGCTCAGTTCAACGACCAGCAACCAGGGGCCGAACAGGATGGCCCCCACCTGCCGGGCACTCTGGGCATCACCATGCAGTAGAATGCCGGGCTCACCCCGCCAGAGGGTGTCGATCAGTGTCAGCAGTAAAACGGCGGCCAGCAGTGATGGCCCCAGCCAGGTGCGCGGCTGCAGCCAGAGGCGTTCCTGCGCAACCGCGGCCTGGCCCAGGTTGAGCATCATCACCACAAACACAAACAGCACCATGATGGCCCCGGCGTAAACGATGATTTCAAGCGCGCCGGCAAAAGGGGCACCCAGGGCAAAGAACACCATGGCCACCGCCAGCAGGGACACCACCAGATACAGCACCCCGTGTACCGGGTTGGTGTTGCTGATCACCCCCAGGGTTGCCAGCACCGCAACCAGACCACTCAGGTAGAAAGCGTATTCCATGTTCCCTCCGTTTCAGCAAGGCAACGCTGTGTCATGGAAGCAGCGAGGTGACGTTGATCGGTTCTTCTTCCGCCTGCGCTTTGCCCTTGTCTTTGCCAGCGATGGCGAGCCCCGCAACCTTGTAGAAGTTGTAGTTATGGTCTTTACCCGGCCCGTTGATCAGAAGGTCTTCTTTTTCATAGACCAGTTCCTGACGATCGTACTCGCCCATTTCAAAATCCGGGGTCAGTTGTATGGCTGAGGTCGGGCAGGCTTCTTCGCACATGCCGCAGAAAATGCAGCGGGAGAAGTTGATGCGAAAGAATTCCGGGTACCAGCGGCCATCTTCCTGTTCGCCCTTCTGCAATGAAATGCAGTCGACCGGGCAGGCCACCGCACACAGGTTGCAGGCGACGCAGCGCTCTTCGCCGTCCGGATCACGGGTGAGCACTATGCGCCCGCGATAGCGCGGCGACAGGTACACTTCTTCCTCGGGGTAATTCAGGGTTTCGCGCTTGCGAAAGCCGTGCATAAAAATCATGCCCAGGGTACGCAGTTGCGTCCAGGTTCCTTTCAAGAGCCCTTTGTACATAGCCGTTGCTCCTTGTTAATCATGGCTTCAGCCCGGCCCGGCCAACAGAATGACGGCACCGGTCACCAGCAGATTAATCAGTGTCAGTGGCAGGCAAACCACCCAGCCAAAGGTCATTACCCGGTCGTACCTTGGCCGGGGCAGCGCGGCCCGCACCAGAATAAACAGCATCAGAAAGAATCCGGTTTTGAGAATAAACCACACAATGGGCGGTAACAGCGGCCCATGCCAGCCGCCGAAAAACAGCGTGACAACCAAGGCTGAGATAAGCAGCATGCCCACGTATTCGCCAATGAAAAACATGCCAAACTTCATGGCGGAATATTCAATGTGGTAACCATCGGCCAGCTCCTGTTCGGCCTCGGGCTGGTCGAAGGGGTGGCGGTGTACCACCGCAAAGCCGGCAATCAGGAAGTTACAGAAGCCCAGAAACTGAGGAACGATGTACCACATACCCTGCTGGGCATTGACGATCTCGCGCAGATTGAAGGAGCCGGCCATGGCCACGACCCCCATCAGCGACAGCCCCATAAACACCTCATAAGAAATGGTCTGGGCCGACGAGCGCATGGCACCAATCAGCGCGTATTTGTTGGCGCTGGCCCAGCCACCGAGCAGCACCGAATACACGTTAATGCCGCCCATGGCGAGAAAGAACAACAGGCCAATGTTCCAGTCAGCCACCCCCCAGCCGGGGGTGATGGGAATAATCATGAAGCATAGTAGCAACGAGGCCATGGCGATCGCCGGCGCCAATACAAAGATAGTCCGGTCGGCAAACTGCGGTATCCAGTCTTCCTTGAAAAAGATTTTGATCATGTCGGCGATCAGCTGTAGCGAACCGAAAGGCCCAACCCGGTTTGGGCCGTAGCGGTCCTGCCACCAGCCCAGCAGACGGCGCTCTACCACCGTCAGAATCGCGCCAATCAGTACGGCAGCCAGCAGAATAACCGCGGCCTGAGCCATGGCGATCAGGATGTCCAGCACCGCCGGGGTGAGCCATTCGGGGAGCAGGTTACTCAGAAATGCCCAGCTCATGTGCGCACCTCCTCATGGCCTGCACCATCAATATCCAGTCTGGCCCAGTCGCCGCTGCGGAATTCGGCAGACAGCCCGGCCGGCAGGCTGACCAGCCCACGCGGCAGGTTCTGATCGCAACGCAGGGGCAGGGTAAGGTGTGCTGACCCGGTTATAAGAGAGACGGAGGCGCCGTTCTGAAGCCCAAGTTGTTCGGCATCACCGGCAGCCAGGCCGATAAACGGCGCTTCCGCCCGTTCGGTAATAGGGGCTGCGCGGCTGGAGGTTTCCTCACCGCCAAACAGGCGCGGCAATACCACCAGTTGCCAGTAGCCCGGGCGTGGCTCGAAGGCGGCCGGAATATCATGGGCGTAGTGATAGGCACCCGGCCGGGGCGCAACCAGGCGCACGCCCGGATCGCCGGCCCGCAAATGCCCGCCTACCTCATCGGTAAACTTGTTCCAGGCCTGATGAGAGTTCCAGCCCGGAGCCCAGGCGAAAGGCACGTCCTGACGGGGCTGGTCAAAGCCGCTGTAGCCTTCCATGGAGAAATTAAACGGGGTGTCCGGATCCTGAGGTGTGCGCGGTTCGCTTACCGACAGGTTCGCGCGCATGGACGTTCGCCCGCTGTAGCGATGCGGTGCCCGGGCCAGCTTAACGCCCTCAACCCGGTAGCCCTCGCCGGGGCCGGCGGCAATCAGGCCTGCCAGAGCCGGGTAGTCGTTTGCACAGGCTTCTGTGGCTTCATTCAGGGTGATCGTGCTGGTTTCATTACGTACCAGGCTGGCACCCAGAGCATGCAGCCAGCGCCAGCTTTCGTGAATGCGACATTCCGGGCGCATGTACCTGGGGTCAAACACCTGAAAGAATCGCTGGGCCCGGCCTTCCAGATTCACCAGTGTGCCGTCGGCCTCGGTAAAGCTGGCGGCCGACAGACCAAGCCTGGCCCGCTGCCAGGTGCGGGTGCGCTGATGGTCCAGCACCACCAGTGTGGTTGCAGCATCCAGTGCCGCATCAACGCGAGCTTCCGGCAGCCGGGTGTACAAATCGTTCTCCAGCACAATCAGGGCATCGGCCCGGCCTTCGGTCACCTCATCCAGTGCCCACTCCAGTGGCTGGCCGCCCAGCAGGTTCAGGCCGGTGCTGTTCGCTTCCCGGCGAATCAACATAAGGCCGGCATTCCGGGTGCGCCGGGACAGCGCCCGGGCAATGCTGCCAGCGGCATCGAGTACCTGGGTTGATTCCAGGGAACCGCCGCTGATCACCAGGGGATTGTTCGCGGCCATGAGTTGCCCGGCCACCGTCTGTGCGAGTTCTGCCAGAGTGGCATCAGGTTCTGGTACTTCCGGCGCGTTACCATCAATTACGTGGGCGATGGCAAAGCCCAGGCGGGCAATATCAGCCGGAGCCAGTTGCCAGTTGCCGGCACTGATGTCATCAAGGTCTGTGGCGCTGGGCCAGGCAATATACAGCGGGTGGCGGCTGTCCTGTGCCAGGGTTTTCACCGCCTCTGCGTTCCACACCGGAACGCCCCGCGCCTCGGCCAGCGCGTCGCGCCGTGCCAGCACTGCCTGCCGCACGGCCAGCGCCAGCCGAGCCGCGCTGTGCATCAGATCTTCGCCCAGCACCAGCACGGCGTCATGGCTTTCCACCTCCCGCAGTGTTGGCACCGGAAGGCCACAGGATGCCTCCAGTTCCGCCATGCGCCGGAGGCAGGCCTGCTCGCTGGCGGCAATGCCACTGGAGAAGCTGTCCCGGCCAACCAGTTTGATCAGTTGATGGTTACTTTCCAGGCTGGCCCGTGGCGAGCCAATACCAATAATTCGCCGGGCACTGCGCAGCACATCGGCCCCCCGGTCCAGGGCCGGGTCGACATCCAGCGTGACGGCTTCACTCATCTGGCCATCCGCCGCCTCACTTCGCCATTCGGGCTGCCGGGGGCGATCGGCCCGGTTGACGTAGCCGTAACCAAAGCGCCCGCGGTCACACAAGAAATAGCGGTTGAGATCACCGTTATAGCGGTTTTCAATGCGCCGGATATCGCCGTAGCGCTCTCCGGGGCTGATGTTGCACCCCGTGGCACACTGGTGGCAGACACTGGGGGAAAACTGCATGTCCCATTTGCGGGTGTAGCGGTCCGAGTGGGTCTGATCGGTAAACACGCCGGTGGGGCAGACTTCGGTCAGGTTTCCGGAAAACGGACTTTCCAGTACGCCTTCCTCATGGCGGCCGAAGTACAGGTTGTTGTGCGCGCCAAACACGCCCAGGTCCGTGCCGCCGGCATAGTCGTTATAGAAACGAACGCAGCGATAACAGTTGATGCAGCGGTTCATTTCGTGGGCCACAAACGGCCCCAGGTACTGGTTGCGGTGGGTGCGTTTGCGGAAATCGTAACGGCGACGGTCGTGGCCGGTCATCACGGTAACGTCCTGCAGATGGCAGTGGCCGCCTTCTTCGCACACCGGGCAATCGTGGGGGTGGTAGGTCATCAGCCACTCCACCACCTCGGCGCGGAAGGTTTTGGCTTCGTCGTCGTCAATGGAAATCCAGCTGTTATCCGCTGCGGGAGTCATGCAGGACATGACAATTTTGCCCTGGGTGTCGTCTTCATCCTTGTATTGCTTCACCGCACACTGGCGGCAGGCACCAATACTGTCCATGGCCGGGTGCCAGCAGAAGTAGGGGATATCAAGGCCGAGTGACAGGCAGGCGTGAAGCAGGTTGTCTGAGCCATTCACTTCGTAGGCTTTGCCATCTACATGAATTGTCGCCATCAGTTCACCTCCCTCACCGGGTTCACCGACGCCTGGGCAATACCCGCCTCAAACTCGGAACGGAAGTGTTTCAGGGCCGATTCCAGTGGCATCATGGCCCCCGGCGCGTGGGCACAGAAGGTGCGGGGCGGGTTCAGCCCCAACGTGTGCTGTTCCAGAATGTCGATGTATTCCGGCTTGCCTTCACCCCGTTCCAGAGCCTGCAGGAGTTTGGCCGTCCAGGGCAGACCATCGCGGCAGGGGGTGCACCAGCCGCAGGATTCCCGGGCGAAGAATTCTTCAAGATTCCGCAGCAGAGCTACGATGCTTTGCTTGTTACTTACAACGGCGAGCAAACCGGTGCCCAGCCGGCTGCCGTGTTTACCAATGGTGTCGAAATCCATGGCCAGCGCCAGATGTTCCGGCAGCAGGAAGCCGGTACTGCCACCACCGGGCAGCCAGGCTTTCAGGGTATGGCCGTCGCGCATGCCACCGGCAAGATCCAGAACCTCCTGGCCAGTGGTGCCGATGGGCAGTTCCCAGAGGCCCGGGCGCTGAACCAGCCCGGATACGCCGTATAGTTTGGTGCCACCGTCGTTGCTGAGCCCGCCGGACAGGGCCTGGTACCAGTCTGCGCCGTGCTGCAGAATGGCCGGCACGTTGCACAAGGTCTCGACGTTATTGACAACCGAAGGCTTACCCCAGGCACCGGCCTGGCCGGGGAAGGGGGGCTTGGCCCGAGGGTTGGCGCGCTTGCCTTCAAGCGAGTTAATCAGCGCGGTTTCTTCGCCACAGATGTAGCGCCCGGCACCTGTGTGCAGGGCAATGTCGAAATCAAAGCCGCTACCGGCAACGTCACCGCCCAGCAGTCCGGCCTGCCGCGCTTCCTCGATCGCCAGCGCCACCGAGCGGGCCGCCTCAACGTATTCGCCGCGCAGAAAGATATACCCATAACGGGACCGGTTGGCGTAGCCGGCAATGATCATGCCCTCAATTAACAGGTGAGGCTCCTGCTCCAGCAGCAGGCGGTCTTTGAAGGTGCCCGGTTCCATTTCATCGGCGTTGCAGATCAGATAGCCACGGGGTAAATGACCGCCTACCTGGGTGAGGCTCCACTTCACCCCGGCGGAGAAGCCACCGCCGCCCCGGCCACGCACATTGGCTTCTTTCATGGTGTCTATAACGTCGCCGGGAGTGTGCTTCTCAAGGGTTTTAATGGCGGCCGTGTAGCCATCTTTCTCCCGGTATTCATCGAAGCCGACCCGTGCGCCGTCGTCCCGCAGCCGCCAGGTGAGCGGGTGGGTATCTGCCTGACGCTCATCCGCACTCTGGCGCAGCTGGCAGTGGTAACGCAGCCTTGAGTTCCCGGGTATCGCTGTCATGGGTAGGCCTCCAGAAGTTCCTCCAGATCGTCTGCCGTAATGGGGCCGAAGGTATCGTCATCAATCATCATGGCCGGGCCCCGGTCGCAGGCCCCCAGGCAGCACACGGGCAACAGGGTGAAACGCCCGTCTGGGGTGGTCTGGCCAAACTGAATGCCCAGCCGTTCACTCAGGGCAAGGCTCAGTTCCTCGTAACCCGTGAGGAAGCAGGAACTGCTGTCGCACAGCAGAATAACGTGCCGCCCGACCGGCTGGCGGAAAATCAGGCTGTAAAAGGTGGAAACGCCCTCTACCGCGCCTTCGCCGATACCCAGGGTCTCAGCAATGGCGGTAATGGCACCGTCTGGCACCCAGCCATGCCGGCGCTGGACAATTTTCAGAGCTTCAATGCAGGCCGCCTGCGGCTGCTCGTAATGGCTGAGCTCCACCAGCATGGCGGCACGGTCGTCTTCATGCAGCTCAAAGCCATCAGTGGCAATCAGGGTTCTGGCGGTGCTGTCAGTGTTCAGTGTCTGCGACATAATCAGCGGTCCACATCAGCCATAACAAAATCAATGCTGCCCAGGTGCGCAATCAAATCCGGCACAAAGCCACCGCGCATCAGGTTCGGAATCTGCTGCAGATGCGGGAAGCTTGGGGTGCGAATGCGTGTGCGGTAGCTCATGGTGCTGCCATCACTGGTCAGGTAGTAACTGTTGATGCCCTTGGTGGCTTCAATCATTTGCAAGGATTCATTGGCCGGCAGCACCGGCCCCCAGGACACCTGCAGAAAGTGGGTAATCAGCGTTTCAATATGTTCCAGCATGCGTTCCCGGGGCGGCGGCGTGGTCAGCGGATGGTCTGCCTTGTAATCCCCCGCCGGCATGTGGTTGATGCATTGCTGGATAATGCGCACGCTCTGGCGCATTTCTTCGATGCGTAGCTGGCCCCGGTCAAAGGCGTCGCCGTTGTGCCCGAGCGGTACTTCGAAATCAAAGTTTTCGTAGCCGGAATAGGGGCGTTGTTTGCGCAGATCAAAATTGCAGCCGGTAGCGCGCAGGTTGGGGCCGGTAACCCCCCATGCCAGGGCATTGTCGGTATCGAACGCGGCAATGTGTTTGGTGCGGTCCCATACCAGCCGGTTTTCCATCATGGCTTTCTCGTACTCATTCAGCCGAGCGGGCATCCAGTCCACAAAGCCCTGCATGAGCCTGTCCCAGCCTTTGGGCAGATCCTGCATGGTGCCACCAATGCGATACCAGGCCGGGTGCATGCGAAAGCCGGTGATGGCTTCAATCACATCGTAGCCTTTTTGCCGGTCGGTAAAGGCGTAAAACACCGGCGACATGGCCCCCAGGTCCTGCAGGTAGGTGCCCAGAAACAGCAGGTGGCTGGTGATACGGAACAGTTCGGCCATCATCACCCGAATGGTCCTGGCCCGGTCCGTCACCTCTATGCCGGCCAGTTTTTCGACCGCCAGTACGTAGGGCAGGTTGTTCATCACGCCGCCCACGTAATCAATACGGTCGGTGTAGGGAATGAAACTGTGCCATGACTGGCGTTCGGCCATTTTCTCAGCGCCCCGGTGGTGGTAGCCAATATCCGGAACACAGTCGATAATTTCTTCGCCATCCAGCTGCAGAACAATGCGAAAAGCCCCGTGGGCAGAGGGGTGGTTTGGCCCCAGGTTCAGGAACATGAATTCGGCGTCCTCGCTCTGGCGTTTCATGCCCCAGTCTTCCGGCTTGAATTGCAGGGCCTGCTGTTCCTTGTTCTGGCCTTCTACCGTCAGGGTGTAAGGGTCGAACTCGGTCGCCCTGGCGTGGTGGTCCTTGCGCAGCGGATGCCCTTCCCAGGTGGGCGGCATCAGAATGCGGTACAGGTTCGGGTGGCCATCAAAATGAACACCAAACATGTCCCAGACTTCGCGCTCGTACCAGTTGGCGTTGGGGTATACCGAAATAACCGTAGGCAGCGACAGATCCTGCTCTGAAAGGGCTACCTTGAGCATGATGTCGCGGTTTCCGGAAACAGAGAGCAATTGGTAGAACACTGTGAAAGCAGCGTCTGGCAGGCCGTGGCGGCGGCCACGCAGGCGTTCGTCAATAGCAGACAGATCAAACAGCATCTCAAAGGGTTGGTCGGGTAACTGGCGCAGTGTGCCAAGCACATCAATCAGAGCGCCGCGACTTACCCACAGCACGGGCATGCCGGTGAGTGTGGCCTGCTCGCACAGCAGCTGATCGCCAAACTGTTCTCGCAGTTGTGCCACAAGGGCATCGGCCGGCTGGCGGGCCAGGTCTGGTGTGCTGATGTTTGTTGTATCAACGCTCATTCTGGCAGAAATCCTCCTACCCGATGTGCTGTTACTGTGTAAAAACCCTCAAATACTGTCTGGTGTGCGTAGTTCGGTTACCTGAATGCGGCGGTCGCGGTGTTTCTCGCGTTGAGACGGCATTTCAGCACGGTATACGCCCTGGTCCCCCACCACCCAGGACAGTGGCCGGCGCTCCTCCTGTATGGAATCCTGCAGCAGTTGTAATCCCTGCAGAAAAGCCTCTGGCCGGGGCGGGCAGCCGGGTACGAAAACATCCACCGGCAGGAACTTATCAACCCCCTGAACTACTGAGTAGATGTCGTACATGCCGCCGGAGTTAGCGCAGGAGCCCATGGAGATGACCCATTTAGGTTCCAGCATCTGGTCATAGAGTTGCTGAATGATGGGGGCCATCTTCACAAAACAGGTGCCGGCAATCACCATGAAATCCGCCTGGCGGGGGGAGGCGCGAATAACCTCGGCACCGAAACGGGCAATGTCATGGGGTGAGGTAAACGCGGTGGTCATTTCCACGTAACAGCAGGAAAGCCCGAAGTTGTAGGGCCACAGGGAGTTTTTGCGCCCCCAGTTCACTGTCGAGTTAAGCACTTCCTCCAGCTTGCCGGTGAACACGCTGCGGTGCACCTGCTGTTTCATCGGGTCTTCGACCTGCTGGCGTTTGCCTAAGGGGTAGCGTTCGTTTTCTGCGGCCACTGCATCGTCGGCCCGGGTAAGGGTGTATGCCATAACGTGCCTCCCAACTGAAAACCAATAAGCGTTGCTGTGGGTATGTCACTATGCCGCTGGTGGTGGTTTTGTTTTCTTTCCGGAGCCTGTTGATGGGCCGCGATGCAACTGGTCGCTGCCCAGTGGCGCCCAGTCCAGTGCTCCGGAACGAAGGTCATAAACCAGGCCGGCAAGAAGTATGGCAATAAATATTGCCGCACCCCAGAAGCCGCTCCAGCCAACATCGCGCACGGACACAGACCAGGCAAACAGAAACACGGCTTCAATATCAAAGATCACAAAGAGCATTGCGACCAGGTAGAACTGGATGGAAAAACGCTGGCGGGCACTGCCAGTGCCAATAATGCCGCTTTCGAATGGCAAGACTTTACTGCGGCCCTGGCTACGCCCTCCAAGCAGCGCAGACACACCGATCATAAACGCACACAAACCGATAACGGCCACGATAAAAAGCCCGATGGCCCAGTACTCGGCTATCAACGTTGTTCCATCGTGTTGCATTGGTATCCTGAAAATGCCATTTGAGCCTGCATTTTTGTCTGGCTCACGAGCGAATAGTTAGCTTTAAACCTAGGAGACACCGAATGTTCTGTCAAAGGCGGGGCCGGGCATTTTGCCGGGGGGAGACCACACAGATCACTTCCTGATAAATAGAGCCATTAATGCAGGTGCCGGGCCGCCCTGGTTCAGGAAGGACGGCCTTCGGTACCGATGGCCTGTTGCTGCTCAAAGAAACCCTCTTTGTGAATCATCTCATCCTGTGCGCCGAGCGCCTTGGCAGCGGTGACACAGGCATCTACAAACTCCGGGCTACCGGCAACAAAGACACTGTGATTGGACAGGTCCGGATAAAGATCCGGCAAGAGAGTATCAATGCGCCCATGCAGATAGCCGTCGCGCTCCTCCTGTGTCAGGGTGATTTTATAATCAAACTTCCGGTGCTTTGCCCGCCACCAGGCCATAATGCCGAGGCCGTATACATCGCTTTCGGTTTTGGCAGAGAACATCAGGTCGACGCGCTGTTTATAGCCCCGGCGCAAGGCGGCTTCGGCCAGATCCAGTATGGGGGCCAGGCCGGTGCCGGCCGCCAGACAAAGCACGGGCGTTTCAGCTGACGGGTCTCCGATGAAGGTGCCGTAGGCGCCGTTGACCTTAATGCTGTCACCGACCTGCACGGTGTCATGCGCCCAACGGCTGGTAACGCCATCGTCTACGCGCGCCACCTGTAACACCAGTTCGCCATCGGGGCGGGGTGCGTTCGAAATGGAATACGCGCGTTGTGGAATGCCGGCACGCTCATCGCCCAGGGTCACGTATTGCCCTGGCCAGTAGCGAATGGGCTGGCCAACCGGGCGCAGGGTCAGCTCAAGCACGCGCGAGGCCAGTTCCCGGCGGTCAACCACAACAAACAAGACCCGCTCTCTTGGCGGGAACAGCTTGGGGCGAGCATCGGCGGTGCCCCATTCGATCACCATTTCATCGGAAATAGGTTTGGCCATGCACATCAGGCCGCAGCCTTCACGCCGCTCTTCCGCACTGAGGGCCATATCCAGAACCATGCCCTGATCGTACTGGCCCGAGAGCACTCTTACCTTGCACTCGCCACAGGCCCCTGCCCGGCAGTTGTTAGGCAGTGCATACCCGGCTTTTTCGAGTGCCATCAAAACCGTATCATTGCCCTGGCATTCGACAACTTTGCCAGAAGGCTGAATTATCACGCGAGCCATAGCTTGCTCCCAACCTGTGATTCTGCTGAGTCTGGCTGCTCTGGCAATCGTAAAAGCGGCCAGACTCTCTGGTTGCTACCTGTGCAGGCTCAGAAAACCGGAATGATATCGTCCATATCCACATCCGAGACTTCTTCGCCGGAAATACCCACTTCAGGGATGGCCGGGAACGGGATGTTGTAACGGTCGAGTACACCCTTCAGGTTGAGAATGGCGTTCTTCCAGTTTTCCAGCTTGGCGTCGTATTCCGGAATGCCAAAGCCGGCTTCCCGGGCAATTGCCTCGCCTTCACGCTGATTTTCAATAAAGTCGTCGGGCAGGTCCCAGAAATCCGCTGGCGGTTCAAACAGGACTGCAGACAGGAACAGATACCCGGCCCGAATCTGTTTGGTGACGATGGATTTGTGTTCGTCGCTCAGGCCCGGGTAGTCGCGCTCCATCACCGCCATGCAAATAGCCATGTGGCGGCCTTCGTCGCGGCCTATGTTGCCGAACGCTTCTTTGAACACCGGCTCACGGCTGTTTTCAAACATTTGCTTGAAGATGGTCGCAGCCGCTATTTCGCCCATCAGAAACGAACTGAACAGCACCGCAATGTCGTACTTGGGCACCGCCTTTTTGTAGCCTTCCCAATAGCGTGCACCGTTGTAATACAGCCACTTGGCGTTTTTCTGCAGGCGGCGGCCAATATCGGTCTTCGGCTCGTAGGTGATGGGGTCCGGGTGATCCAGCAGTTTGGTAATTGCCAGCCCGCACATGATTTCGTGATTCTGCTCGTCGCTGGTTACCGAGAAAAAGCACTTGCGTACCAGATCTTCTTCATGAATTTCGTAGGTTTTTATGAGCGCTTCAGCAAAAACCGGGGGGGCTGAGGCATCAAACACAGACAGTAAGGTCCACCAGTAGGCAATCGATTCGCGCTCTTCCCAGGAGTAGCTGTCGACATCGAGGGTATCCCAGGGCAGCTTTTCCGGTTGCCAGTATTCGCGCAGGTGCGCCTCCCATATTTCCTGAAGCTTATCGGTTTTGCGGTGCCAGGAAAGGGGGTAGACGTTGGGTTGCTCAATTTCTGGTGGAAACTCCATGGTTTCCGAGAGTCGTTCTTTATTGTTAGACATAACTCCTCCTGAAGAGAATCAAGGTCACTGACGGATCACAAGGTTGTCCTGTGGGGCCATGACAAATTTATTTGATACAAAAATAAGATGTATGTCAAATATTGTGTGTCATAAAATAAAACCTGGAATCTGAAATGCAAGGACTGTCCTGAGATTGGCTAAGGCCAGGCTGGCCTGACAGCTGAAAATCGTTGTATCTTTGACGCAATAAAAAGAAATAAATCGACACTACTTAAGGTTAATTTTCTGCAATAAAGTGTGTGCTGGACTCACTCTGGACAGCGTCCCTCCAAAGTGACACGACTGTGTGCAGCGCTTTACACTTATTCCGACAGGTATTCGATGTTAATCAGCAGTTATAACGAGGCACTGGTTGCCTGCTCCATTATTGTGGCAATTCTTGCCTCCTACACGGCTCTGAATATGGCTGGCAGGGTAGCCAGTGCTTCGGGGAAGCCTTCACTGCTGTGGCTGATTGGCGGGTCGTTTGCGATGGGCTTTGGCATATGGTCGATGCACTTCATCGGCATGGAAGCCATGCGGATGCCGCCATGTACCACGCGAAAAAGAAAGGCCGCAATGGTTACTGTTTTTTTGAGCATGGCATGAATGCGGATGTGCACTTGCAGATGCAAATGCAGCAGAGCCTGCGACAGGCTGTAGAGCAAAACGAACTGGTGTTGCACTACCAGCCCAAACTGATTGCACCGAGTGGCCCCATCACTGGAATGGAAGCCCTTCTGCGGTGGCAAAGTGCGGACTATGGATTTTTGTCGCCAGACCGGTTTTTGCCCCTGGCTGAAAGTTCCGGGTTGATTGTGCCTATCGGGAACTGGGTGATTAACGAGGCGTGCCGCCAGATGAGAGTCTGGTGTGATCAGGGGCATGGTAGCTGGAGCGTGGCGGTAAACCTCTCTGCCGTTCAGTTGCAGCATGAAAGCCTGGTGGATGTGGTTCGTTCAGCACTGGCTGAGCACCAGCTTTCGCCGGAGAATCTGGTGCTTGAAATTACCGAATCGACCGCTATGAGAGATGCCGAAACCAGCCTTCGGGTATTGAACACGTTGTCTGAGCTCGGCGTTTCTATTTCCATTGACGACTTTGGCACAGGCTATTCCAGCCTGCTTTACCTCAAGCGATTGCCGGCGAACGAGTTAAAAATTGATCGCGGCTTTATAACGGAACTGGCACAGCGCAACGATGACGAGGCTATCTTCTGGCCAGGCCCGCACCGCCAGATGTGCTGATGGACACAATATCCCATCTGACAACGCGTAGCCCGCTAGTAGCGCCGGAGCAGGAGCCGGTAATGTCGTTGCGGCGCTCATCTGGCCCTGTGGCGTAATGTCAGGTATCTGAGCCTGAACGATGGCCTGACACGGTCAGCAGCAAGGTAACGCCGCCAGAGGCCAGTAATGCGCCGGCAAAAGGAGCCAGGGTGGGGGCGCCGCCCGGGAAACTGGCGATATAGAAAGCCTTGGCCAGGCTTCCGCTGATAATCCAGTCGGGGATGATGGCACCGGCCAGGCCTGCCAATACACCGGCCATGGCCGCGCTGGCGGATACCCGGGGCCAGAGGCCCATCAGTACCGGAATAATAGCCGTTGCGCACAGAAGGTCTGCAATCAGAAACAGCCGCAGCACCGATGCGCCCTGCAACGCTATGATGACAACCGGTACCATCAACGCCACTGTCACCCAGCGGGCGGAAGACAGCGTTAAACCGGCTTTCTCGGCGACAGCCAAAGAGGCAATGCCGTTCTGAAGGGTATCCACCGAAGAGGCCACCAGCGTGACTGCCAGCACAAGAGCGACGGTGCCCAGCCACTGTGGCGCTTCATTGAGTAACGCAAAGAAGGGGATGGCAGGTTGTCCGAGGTCAAGCCCTGCGATAGCGGCACTCATGCCCAGAAAGCCGACCACGGCGACCACCACTACTGTCGTAATGCCGCCCAGAATAGCCCCTTTCCAGAGTGAGGCGCTATCACGGGCTGCCCAGACCCGCTGCCAGTAGCCCTGATGGAAAAGATTGGCTGCGGTAACCGCAAGCACAAGGGTGATGGCAACGCTGACTGCGCTCCAGAAAGGAATGCCCGGCATGTCGACAGATGCGGTTGCGGTGGGCAGGTGTTTCCAGTCTACAAACAGCACGGCAGCGAGCAAGGCCATGAGTAACAGCGCCTGCCAGCGATCGGTTGCGAGACTGGCCCGCAGCCCACCCCAGGTGGTGTAAATCAGCGTGGTGACGGCCACGCCAATAATCACAAGATCGCCGTTCAGGTTGGATAGCAGCCCGGTGATCGAGCCGATTGCCGTCAGCTCTGCAGCCAGAAAGCACGACATATACAAAACGGAGATCAGGGATACCCAGCGGCGTATGCCCTTGCCAAAACGTTCCTCTGCAAACTCGCTGATGCTGCGCCCTTTGGGCATTTGCCGGCGAATAACCGGGCCAAGCATGGCAAAAACAATAAACGGCAAGGCCGCGCCCAGAGCATACCCGGCCAGCGCAACAGGCCCCACAAACGCGCCCACTTCCGGGGGCGCAAAGAGAATCCAGGCCCCCATGCCAGATGCCAGAAAGGACAAGCCGATGGTGGTGGCTCCCTGGCTGTTGCGGGCGGTCATGTAATCGTCAATACCAATGTCTGTGGTGCGGGCGCGCAGCCCCAGCCAGCCAAACAGGCACAGTGCCGCCACAATAGCGACGAGGTGGGTCATTATCATTTCGTGCTTCCTCCGCCGGTATGATCCGGATCAGGTTCCAGGGTCTGTCGAGGACACTCTCAGCCCTGGCATTGCAGCCAGGACTCCCCTGCCGATTGAATGGTTATGTGTTGTGTTTCAGGTGTTGGCTGAGGGCAGGTTGCCGCCCAGCATATTCTCGACTACCGCGGCATTGTAGAAGGCTTCAACGGTCTGGATTTTATCGTTATGAACACGAAACCAGACGGCCAGCCGCACGTCACCGATGGGTTCAAAGTGGGTCCGGTAATCCAGTATTGCGAATACATGCTCTCCGTCGGCGCTTAACTGGCGAAGAACCAGCTCCTTCTGGATCGCGGCCATGCCAAACTGGTAGGCCATCATGTCATCCGGGCTGAGGAAGCGCATGTTTGGCCCTACATATTCAAACCCGTCAGCCACCAGCAAGGCCTTTGCGTCATCAAAACGCTGGGCGTGAATGTCATCGATGAACTGTGCCACGATGTCTATAGGCTTCATTGGTGCTCCACTTTCAATCTATAAAACAAAAGTTTAGCTGAGTATCCCCTGGGTTACCATGTGGGAATCTGATGTTTGTTGTTTCCTGATCTGACCTCCTGCGGTTCCTCCGCTTCAATGGCCTCGCGTTCCCGGGCTTCATCGGCCAGTGATTTTCCGGGCAGCACAATGTTGAGCGTAAAGGACACAAAGGCAGCGACGACAATCGGTGAGCCGCCAATGATGTTCTTCAGAACATCCGGGAACAGTGCAATGGCTTCGGGCACGGATGAGATGCCCATGCTCAGTGCCAGCGCCAGGCCTACGATGGTCATGTTACGGGAAGACAGCTCATCTTTTACCACCAACTGAATGCCCATCAGGGTGATCATGCCAAACACCGTAATGGTGGCACCGCCTAACACAGGCATGGGGATGGTGGTCATCAGGGCGCTGAATTTAGGGCTCAGGCCGGCAATAATAAGCAATACGCCGGAAATGGCCAGCACAAAGCGGCTGACAACTTTGGTCATGGCCACAATGCCCACATTCTGGCTGAAGCCGTCAACGACGGTGAAGTGGACCGTGAAAGCCGGGAATATACCCAGCTCAGGCAGTTCATGGCGCAGCTCGAAGGTCAGCGAGAATACACTGCTTACCAGCAGTATCTGCGTAATCAGGCTGAGATTGAGCGGCCATAGGAATTTTGTGACCGGATAGAATCGCAACATAAAAAGGGCACCTGTCTGGTGCCCTTTTTTTGTTTGCCC
>CAYUTG010000014.1:27278-31365 GCA_964447555.1 uncultured Marinobacter sp. | reverse complement strand
GGCGGCAAGGCCGGGAATTCCGCCCAGAAACAGGGCTGTGGAAAACCGGGTTGCCTTCAGAGCCTCTTTATTCGCCAGGTCCGGAGATTTACGCACTCTCCGGGCGACGGCAAGGCTCATTTCGTAGGCAACACCGAAAAAGGCCGAGCAGAGGTAGTCCTGGTCCAGTGCTGGTATCAGCCCGCGCTCTATGGCGTCACGTACGTCATCTTCCAGTGAGAGCATGGCAAGGCCCAGTATGTCAGACCCAAACAACTCTCTCAGAACCCGGTCGTTGCGATGCGCCAGCTCGTACACCAGCGGGTCTTTGGCCGTAGCACTGTACAGCGCAAAATAGGCATCGGATATAAAGTCTTCAACGGTTTGCGCGGAGCGGCGGTTGCGAACCATGCTGTCATTCAGGTGGGCCAGGAAGTCGGTCAGAAGCGCAGCAAAAATATCCTGTTTGCTGGAAAAATAATTGTAGAAGGTGCCAGCTGCAAGATGGGTGCGCCTGATAATGTCCCGAATGGTGGAGTTGTCATAACCCCGCTCCCGGAAGCAGTCTTTTGCGGCACTGAGAATGGCCTGGCGATTCCGGTGGCGGTTGAGTTCACGTTTGCCGGTTGCCTGATCGTTCGATTGCAACATATCCATGTTGGTATCCTGTCCTTGAATCTTTGTGACGCGTATAATTCTACGCGTATTAATTGTCTGATCCTATCTTCTCACTTTACTGTCTGAAACTGGTGCCATGTCTGAAGCCGTAATGTCCAACACTGCACAGCCCCAATCTGCCGAGCTTGAGCGGAGCCGGAAACGTACATTGAATAAGTTGCAAAAACGCCTGCGCCGGGATGTCGGGCAGGCAATTTCCGACTTTTCAATGATTGAAGCCGGAGACAAGGTTATGTGCTGTCTGTCGGGTGGCAAGGATTCCTATGCCATGCTGGATATCCTGCTCAACCTTCAGAAAAGTGCTCCCGTTTCGTTCGAGCTGATCGCAGTGAACCTCGATCAGAAGCAGCCGGGTTTTCCGGAAGAGGTTTTACCTGAGTATCTGAAAGCACTGGGTGTTGAGTATCATATCATTGAAAAAGATACGTACAGTATTGTCCAAGAAAAGGTTCCGGAAGGGAAGACCACCTGCAGCCTGTGTTCCCGTCTGCGTCGAGGAATTCTCTATAATTTTGCGGCTGAGCATGGGGTGACCAAAATTGCACTTGGGCACCACCGTGATGACCTGCTGGAAACTCTGTTTCTGAATATGTTTTACGGTGGCAAGCTTAAATCCATGCCGCCAGTGCTACACAGTGATGATGGCCGTAATACGGTTATCCGGCCGATGGCTTACAGCCGGGAAAAAGATATAGCCCAGTATGCAGAGCTGCGCGAATTCCCGATTATTCCCTGCAACCTGTGTGGGTCTCAGGATAATCTGCAGCGTCAGGTTATCAAGGACATGTTACAGAGCTGGGATCAACAGCATCCCGGTCGCCTGGAGACCATGTTTGGTGCTCTGTGTAATGTTGAGCCCTCGCACCTGGCTGATACGCACCTTTATGACTTCAGTAAAGGTGAGCGGTTGGGCGGCAGGCGCCAGGCGGTTCAGACCGCAGAGCCTGAAAGTCAGGCCGATTATGGGCGGCTGGATGTGCTGAATTTATAAAGACAGAATCGCCCCGAAGGGAATGGTCCACACCCCAAAGAGGATCAGCAGGCTGCCGGCTACCTTTCGGAACATGAGCTTACCCTGTAGCTTGCGGATCCACCCTGCCGCGTACCCTGTTGCCAGCATAGAGGGCAGGGTGCCCAGCCCGAAAAACACCATGGTCAGCGCAGCGGAACCCACTGTTGGTTGCAGGGCAGCCCAGCCCAGTGTGCTGTAAATCAGGCCACAGGGCAGCCAGCCCCAGAGCATGCCCAGTATCAGAGCTTGCCCGGGATTTTTTACCGGCATAAAGCGGCGTGTCAGAGGTGCAAGCCGCTTCCATACCGGAGCGCCCACTCGCTCTATATGGCGAATGCCCTGCCACCACTGGCCCATTGAAAGACCCATCGCAATAATCAACAGGCCGGCGAGGCTTCGTAACAGCACCCCCATAGAGGCCCACTGATCGGCAGCCGTTGTGCTTACCGTTGCCACCAGCGCCGCGATAAGGGCATAGCTGCTGATACGTCCGGTGTTGTAACCCAGTAAGATGAGTGTCTGGCGAACACGGAATCTGGAGCCAACGGGAATGGCCATGGAAAGCGATGCGCTGATACCACCGCACATCGCCAGGCAGTGGGAACTCCCCAGAAGCCCTATCATGAAGGCGCTTGGGTAGCTTAAGTAAAGGTCGGGTGTCATTGCCTGTTTGAAGGCTCCTCGTCAGGCTCAGAAGCGCGTGCTTCGGGCGGGATCCTATCTGCATCGTCATCGTAAAGAATTCGATGAGCGGGGCCTTCAAGGTCGTCGTACTGGCCGCTTTTTACTGCCCATGAAAACAGCAGTATGCCCAGAGCAACGATAAACAGAACAAGAGGAACCAGAAAAAATACAATTTGCACAATGAACCTCACAGAGGCAGAAAAACGTATTGGGTTACGGTATCAGGACACGGCCTGAGCGCCAACCGGGGGAATGTTCTTACGCTGGGGCTGGCCAGTATGTTTGCCGAGCCGTAACGCATTCAGTACAACCAGCAGCGAGCTGGCGGACATGCCGATAGCGGCCAGCCAGGGTGGCACCAGGCCAGCGGCTGCAAGGGGCAGGGCACACAGGTTGTAGGCCAGCGCCCAGCCAAGGTTCTGGCGGATAATTCTGCGGGTCTGGCGGCTGGTTTTCAGTGCCGCGACCAGTTGAACCAGTTGGCCATTCAGTAATACGGCATCGGCTTTCAGCTGGGTCAGGTCTGCAGCCCTTCCCATTGCCACGGATACGCCTGCTCCGGCCATGGACGGAAGATCGTTAAGACCGTCCCCAACCATCATAATCTGATGGCCTTCGTTTCGGAGATTTTCCAGCACTTCCAGTTTTTGCTCTGGCGACGCCTGGCCTATGGCGTTTGTTATGCCCAGGGTTTCAGCCACTTCTGTTACGTGGTCTGAGCGGTCTCCGCTGAGCAGCATGGTCTGAATACCCATGTTTTGCAATGTGGTGATGGCCCGTTCCGCATCCTCTCTTGGCTGATCATCCAGCCGGTAGCAGGCCAGCCATTCCTGATCGGAGGCCAGCCAGATCTCCATCCCTCTATGGTGAACTGACTCTGGCGCAGGTGCCTGTAACCTGTCTTCAATAAACGCTTTATGGCCGATATAAAACGACTGATCACCCAGCCGTCCAGACAGGCCGCCGCCAAGATGGTTCTCAACCTGATCCATCGCCGTTGAGGCATGACCATGAAAAACCCGGGCGATCGGGTGCTCCGAGTGCTGTTCCAGGCCCGCTGCGAGTTTCAGGCAAGTGGCACCGTCCAGGCTGCCGGTGGTCTTCTGATCAATCAGGCTCAGCTCCCCCCGGGTCAGGGTGCCGGTTTTATCGAAAATAATGGTGTCGATCGTGTTCATCGATTCCAGCGTATGCCCCCGGGTCGGTAAAAAGCCCAGCCGCCTGAGTTTCACGGTTGCAGAGGTAATTGCGGTGGGCGTTGCCAGAGAGAGCGCGCAGGGGCAGGTAACCACCAGCACAGACAGCGTAATATCGAAAGCGTCTTCCGCACCAGCCAGCCACCACCCAATCCACACCAGCGGCGCGAGAATCAGGACCCGCCCGACAAACTTGCCGGCCATCCGGTCTGCCATACTGGCCACTTTGGGCTTCTCAGACTGAACTCTGTCCAGTATCCGGAGTATTCCTGACAAGCGCGTTTGTGTGCCTGCTTTAATAACGCGAATATCCAGCGGATTCTCGCCGTTAATGCTTCCGGCGTGCACTCTGTGCCCCGGTACCCGTGTCTCTGGCAGGTACTCGCCGGTAAGGGCCGCCTCATTCAGTGTTGACTGGCCATGAATGATTTCCCCATCGACCGGCAAGGTTTCACCCGGGCGAACCCGGACAACATCACCGGCGTGGATCTCATGGGCAGGGACAATCGTGATATCGCCATTGTCCACCCGGGCAGCG
>CAYUTG010000014.1:7584-27268 GCA_964447555.1 uncultured Marinobacter sp. | reverse complement strand
GCCCTGCCCGGAAACGGGCCTGAACTTCAATGTAACGACCCAGAAGCAGGAAGAACGTGAACATGCACACCGATTCAAAGTACACATCCTTGCCGCCAAACAGGGTTACCCAGGTGCTCGCCAGATAAGCCAGGCCAATAGCTATGGCCACGGGTACGTCCATGGTCAGGTGTTTACTGCGGATATCCCGAACGGCATTGCTGAAAAAGGACCGTGCACTGTAAAAAACAACCGGGGTGGCTACCAGCAAACTGAACCAGCGGAAGAAGGTGACGAACTGGGGTGAAATGCCTTCAATAAGATCAAAATACAGGGGGAAAGCCAGCATCATGCTCTGAACAGACCCGATGCCCGCCAAGGTAAGCCGGATAAGCATGGACCGGTGCTCTGCCTTCAGTGCCTGCTCTGCTTCGTCGGCCTGATAGGGCCGGGCGGTGTATCCGAGTTCGTGGATGGCGATCAGCAGGTCGCTGAGCCTGGTTTTATCCTGTGACCATACCAGGCGCGCTCTCTGGGTTGTGTGGTTCACGGTAAACGACAGCACTCCCGGCTGTTTACCCAGATGGTTTTCCAACAGCCAGATACAGGCAGCGCAGGTAATCCCGCCAATCAGCAATTGTGCTTCCTGGCCGCCCTTTACCGGGGATACGAAGGAGGCCTGTACCAGTGGGTGATCGAGTTCCCGGATGCGGTCCAGTTCAGAGGCGGTCAGGCTGCGCGGGGTAACCGCGGGTTCAGTGCGGAAATCATAGAACCCGGTAAGCCCCTCTGAATGAATGGTTTCACAGACTGCCTGGCAGCCGTAACAACAGAAGTGTCTGAGTTCGCCATTCAGCTCAAGCGTAATAGCCGGCTCACCCGTGGCAGGTTCGCCGCAATGGAAGCAGCTCAGGGGGGTCACCCTCGGGCTGAGCCTTCCGCATGGATGACCACGCCATGCTCGGCGGGAAGCTGGGCTTCTCCCTTCAGGCGCCAGTCATTGTCAGGGCCACGCAGGTCGTAATACCAGCGGCCGTCAATATCATCAAGCAATGTGCCCTGATAGTGGCCCACGCCGGTATGCCGGAACTGAATGGTTCTGTCGCGTTCGGCCAGAGTAGGGTGGAACAGATTCAGCACAAGGTAGGGGAAATCCGCCGGGCCGTCACTGGTATTCAGGTCCAGTGAAATGGTGCGGTGCTCAAAGTCCATCTCGGCTGTCATGCCGAGGTCAGCCGCTTTTTCATCCCGGGCAATTTCCAGGTTAATACCGCGCCCTTCTTTGGAATAATCATCGGTTACCAGAGTGTCCTTCATGTTTGAGGCCACAATAATCATGGCAACGCAGACAATAATCGCCGCCAGTGGAAATATGGTCAGAAACCAGAACCAGGGCTGGCGATACCAGGGGGCAACAGGAGCGTGTTCAGTCATAGTGCTCATTCTCGTTTAAAACAGTGCAACTGCCGTAGCAATGATCAGTGCGTTGGACCAACAAAACGACTTTCAGTTTCAATGGTCAGCGAATTATCGGTTTGTGAATCTGCCCGGAAGCGAATCGCGTTGTTTGACTCTGTAATTGATTCGGGTGGTACATCAACAACCGTTGGTAGCGAACGATTTTCTCCGCTGTCAACGGTAACGGAAGTCTCCGTCAGAATCTGAATGCCCTCAAGCCCCTTAACGGACAACGAGAAGGTTTGTGGAACCTCGGTCATGTTGGCAATTTTCAGGGTATAGGAGTTCTCAATCCGCCCCTGGCCGTTAAAGCTGAACAGCGCACCCCGGTCACGAATAACATCCATCTGGGCAGGCACCCGGGTAATAACGGTAAACGCAACAGCGCCGATCAGAAACGCCAGTACGGCGCCGTAGGCGAACGTGCGTGGCCGTAGCAGTTTCGAGGGCAGCCCTTCCAGCTCATTTTCGGTGGTATAGCGAATGAGCCCTCTGGGGTAGCCCATTTTATCCATGATCTCATCGCAGGCATCGATGCACAGCGCACAGCCAATGCACTCGTACTGAAGGCCATCACGGATATCAATACCAGTAGGGCAGACATGAACGCACTGCCCGCAATCAATACAGTCACCCAGCCCGAGTTCTGCGGGGTCTGCATTTTTCTTGCGGCCGCCGCGAGGTTCACCCCGGTTGGGATCATAGGAAACAATCCGGGTGTCCGGGTCGAACATGACCGACTGGAAGCGGGCATAAGGGCACATGTACAAGCATACCTGCTCGCGCATCCAGCCTGCGTTCAGGTAGGTTGCTGCCGTAAAGAAAGCGACCCAGAAGTAAGCCCAGCCGTTGGCGTGCAGGGTAAACATATCCACAAGCAATTCGCGGATAGGGTAAAAGTAGCCCACAAAGGTAATACCGGTGGCCAGTGCAATAAGCAACCATGCAGCATGCTTGGCCGATTTTTTGAGGATTTTTTCAGTCGAGTTGGGGGCCTTGTCAAGCTTCATGCGCTTGTTTCGGCCGCCTTCGATGCGCTCTTCCACCCACATGAAAATAAAGGTCCAGACGGTTTGCGGGCAGGTGTAGCCACACCACACCCTGCCAAACAGGGTGGTGATGAAGAACAGGCCAAAGGCGCAAATAATCAGTAACACCGAAAGCAGGAAGAAGTCTTTGGGGTAGAAGGTCATTCCGTACAGGTGGAAGGCTCTGGCGGGCAGGTCGAAAAGGATCAGCGGTTGGCCGTCGAGTGTTATCCAGGCAAACAAAAAGTACATGCTCATCAGCAGCATCAGGCTGACGTTACGAATACGCTGAAAAAAGCCTTTGACTTCCTTAACGTAGATTTTCTTTCGGCTGGCGTAGAGTTCCACGCTTTGATATTTACCGTCGGAAGAGTCAGAAGACGGGTCAACCTGTTTGACCGGAATCTCTCGGCTCATCATTACCTCCCGATGAAGTGGTATAGCAGGGAGCGGGCCCTGGCGGGACTGCTGATCTTTTCAAGGCTGCACCCGCGGGCACAGATGCAGGGTTGAAAAGACCAGGCCGGAACCGGGGTCCCGGCCGTGGGTTTTAGTTAGACAGGCTATAAACGTAAGCGGCCAGAATCTGAATCTGATCTTTGGAAAGGCGACCGCTCTGGGCAGGCATCTGGTTCTGACGCCCGTGTGTCACGGTTTCCTTGATCCAGCTATAGGTTGAGCCATACAGCCAGGTGTTGTCGGTCAGGTTCGGTGCGCCAACGGCTATATTGCCTTTGGCATCCGCGCCATGACAGGCAGCACAAGCCTGGGCGAACACAGCTTTGCCAGCCTCGGCAGCAGCGGCGTCTTTTTCGCGCCCGCTAAAGCTGAGCACGTAATTGACCACCTGATCGACCTGCTCGCTGGTCATGTTCGGCATAACGCCCTTGGGTGGCATGGCAGCCATACGACCGTTGGTGATCGTTGCCAGTATAGCGTCCGGAGTGCCCCCGTGCAGCCAGTCGTCGTCTGTCAGGTTTGGAAAGCCAACCTGACCGCGTGCAGCGGAGCCATGGCAGACGGCGCAGTTGTTGGCGAACAACCGCTGGCCAATCTTGAGTGCGTCCTCATTGGTAGCCAACTCCGGAATGGGCGTGTTTCCGTACTGGGCATAGATTTCGCCGTACTTCTCATCGGCTTCTGCAACTTCCGCTTCCCACTGGTTATGGGATGTCCAGCCCAGGAGCCCTTCAAAGTTGCCGAGGCCAGGGTAGAGCGCCAGGTAGCCAAGTGAGAATACGCACGTAGATACGTACAGGTAGAACCACCACTTTGGCAGGGGGTTGTCGTACTCCTCAATGCCATCAAACGAATGGCCGGTAGTGCGTTCGGTTTCAGTGCTGCTGACCTGTCCTTTCCGGGTAGCCAGAATCAGCCACCAGCAGCCAAGGACTGTACCGAGCACGATCACGCTGATCCAGATGCTCCAGAAGGTACTCATTGTTTTTTCTCCGATTTTTCCTGTTCCAGAGTACGGGCTTCAACATCATCATCGTCGAAAGGCAGGTGTGCAGCCTCGTCGTTGGCTTTTTTCCGGTGTGCACTGTATGCCCACCAGACGATTCCGAAGAATGCCGCCATAACCAGAAGTGTGTGAATACCGCGTAATACGTTAGGGTCCATGAGGATCACCGTTTGTCCGAAAGCGTGGTACCCAGTTGCTGCAGATAAGCAACCAGGGCCTCGATTTCAAATTTACCCTCAACCTCAGAAGCAGCGTTCGCAATCTGCTCATCTGTGTAGGGCACGCCCAGTGTCTGGAGCGTTTCCATTTTCCCGGCTGTCTTTGTGGAGTCGACACGGTTTTCAAACAGCCACGGGAACGCTGGCATGTTTGATTCGGGAACAACGCTGCGTGGGTTTGACAGGTGCTGGCGCTGCCAGGCATCGGAATACCGGCCGCCTACCCGGGCCAGGTCCGGGCCTGTGCGCTTGGAGCCCCAGAGGAACGGACGGTCATAAACAAACTCACCCGCCACGGAGTAGTGGCCGTAACGCTCTGTTTCCGCCCGGAAAGGGCGAATCTGTTGCGTGTGGCACACATGACAACCTTCGCGGATATAAATGTCGCGTCCTTCCAGTTCCAGGGCAGAGTAGGGCTCAAGCCCTTCTATGGGTTCATTTACTTCCTGCAGGAAGAACAACGGAAGCACTTCGACCAGAAAACCACCGCTGATTACAATAGTAATCAGGACCATCATCAGGCCGATATTCTTTTCGACAATTTCGTGTTTCATCAGATCTCTCTCCCGTTACGCCGCCTGAGCTGCCACGTTGTCCCGTGCAACTGCGTCTTTCTGGCGAACGGTCATATACACGTTATAAGCCATGATCAGCATACCCGTCAGGAAAATCGCACCGCCAAGGAAGCGTACGAAATAGCCTGGGTAAGATGCCTCAACAGATTCAACAAAGCTGTAGGTCAGCGTGCCGTCGGTGTTCACTGCACGCCACATCAGACCCTGCATGATGCCGTTTACCCACATGGCAACGATATAAAGCACGGTGCCGATGGTTGCCAGCCAGAAGTGCGTGTTGATCAGTGAGGTGCTGTACATCCCCTTGATGCCCCAGAGTTTGGGAACCAGGTGATAGATGGAGCCAATGGTGATCATCGCCACCCAGCCCAGCGCGCCGGAGTGCACGTGGCCAATGGTCCAGTCGGTGTTGTGAGACAGCGCATTAACCGTCTTGATGGCCATCATCGGGCCTTCAAATGTGGACATGCCGTAGAACGAGAGGGAAACCACCAGGAAGCGCAGGATCGGGTCAGTGCGCAGTTTGTGCCATGCGCCTGACAGGGTCATCATGCCGTTGATCATACCGCCCCAGGAGGGTGCGAGCAGAATCAGTGACATGACCATGCCTGCGGTCTGTGCCCAGTCTGGCAACGCAGAGTAGTGCAGGTGGTGGCCACCAGCCCATACGTAAGTTGCAATCAGTGCCCAGAAGTGAACGATTGACAGGCGATAGGAGTAAACCGGGCGGTTTGCCTGCTTGGGAACAAAGTAGTACATCATGCCCAGGAAGCCAGCCGTCAGGAAGAAGCCAACCGCGTTGTGGCCCCACCACCATTGCATCATGGCATCGGTTACGCCTGCGTAGGCAGAGTAGGATTTCCAGGCACTGGCTGGCAGCGCCAGGTTGTTGGCAACGTACAGGAAGGCGATGGTGATAATGAATGCACCATAAAACCAGTTGGCGACATAGATGTGCGGGGTGCTGCGCTTGGTAATCGTGCCAAAAAACACGATGGCATAACTTACCCATACAACCGTGAGCAGTATATCAATCGGCCATTCCAGTTCGGCGTACTCTTTGGTAGAGGTAAGGCCCATCGGCAGGGTGATAACAGCAGCCACCAGAACCAGTTGCCAGCCCCAGAAAGTAAAGGCGGCCAGTTGGTCTGAGAAGATACGCGCCTGGCAGGTTCTTTGTACAACGTAGTACGAGGTGCCGATCAGCGCCGAACCACCAAACCCGTAGATTACGAGATTCGTGTGGAGTGGGCGGAGCCTGCCAAAGTGGCTCCATGGGAAGTGCAGGTTCATTTCTGGCCAAAAGAGCTGAGACGCAATCAGTACGCCCATACCCATGCCAATAATGCCCCAGACTACCGCTGCTATGGTGAACTGTCTCACCACTTTGTAGTTATAGGTCAAATTTGCATCTACTGTACTCATAGCCCTACCAATAGGTTTGAGATGGGGAAAATGTGCGGGCCGGAGTATGGACAAACTATGGCCTTTTTGCAATGACTCTGGTCAAGTCCGAAGCACTCGCAAATACGCCCGAATCAGTAACATGGCGCGGTTCCGGCCATGTCGTTTGGCCTCACCGTGGCCAGGTAGTGGTCGATGCCGTTGTAAATCAGTCCTGTAGTGGGTCCTGCGCTACGATGGCCTGGTTTCTGCCCTGGTTTTTTGCGCGGTAGAGTGCGTCGTCCGCTCTTTTAAAAAGGTTTTCAGGTTTTTCGTCTCCGGAAAGCAGGGCCAGCCCGGCACTCAGTGTAATGGAAACATCTGCGCCATCCGGCCCGGATAGCTGTGTGTTTGCGACATCGTGAAGAATTGCCTTGCAGACACTCAGGGCACCGCTGGCGTCTGTACCCGGCAGAAGCATTGCAAATTCCTCGCCCCCGAAACGGATGGCGGTATCTCTCGGTCGCTTCAGGTGCCGGGTCAGAATTCTGGCGATCAGTTGCAGGCAGGTATCGCCAAAACTGTGGCCCCAGGTGTCATTTATGCTCTTGAAGTGGTCTGCATCCAGCAAAATCAGGGCAAATGGTTGCCCGGTTCGCCGGGTTTCGGCGCAAAGCTCTGGCAGAACCCGGTCCAGATACCGGCGATTGTTAAGGCCGGTAAGGGCGTCATTCAGGCTCAGGTCGGCCAGCTGTCGGTTGGCTTGCTCCAGTTCCCGCATGGTGTTCCGAAGCTGTGCGGTACGTTCGTGCACCTTGAATTCAAGGTGCGTGCGGGCATCGTGTTCGGCGGCCAGTAATTGTTCGTTAAGCAGGCGCCAACGCTGAACCATGGCGTAGTTCAGTAGCAGAACCTGGCCGCCGGTGACTATTTGCATCATGCTTTCCCGGGCCAGGAAGTCGGTCAGATACCCAAACGCCGCCAGCGCATAGACCATTCCACCAACCAGCAACGTGAGCCATGCCAGCAGGTACCAGAACGCCGGCTGGTAGCCTTGCTGCCAACGAATGATGGCAATAACAAACAGGCAGGTGATGACCAGCAGAACCAGTGCTGTGTTTAACAGAATGACTTTTTCGTAGGGCAGAACGAGTGAAAGAAACGTAAACGCCACACAAAACCACGCCAGCCCTGAAAGCAGTGTGCCTGAAATGGTTTTTTTGGAAACTTCCAGAAAGGAGCGCCCGAAAAGTGTCATGGACAGCCCCGAAATGCCGAGAATCAGGGGGATGGACGTGTTGGCGAAACCTGAACTGTGCGGCCAGAAATACTGGTTGGCAAAACCTCCCATGGCAAACAGAAACATACCCATGGAGGCCATGTAGAACGCGTTGTAGAAGTAATGGATGGTGCCTGAGCTGAAAAACAGAAGCAGGTTAAATACGGCAAGAATAAGCACGGCTCCATAGAACAGACCGTGAGTCAGCGTGTGGTGGTTGCTGGTTGATATGACCTGTTCCGGTGTTTCGAATGATAAAGGCACATTCAGGGCACCCCGGCTATGAATTCGCAGCGTGATTGTTTGGCTTTCGTTGTGATCCAGGATGACGGGGAACAGGTAATAGCGATAATCTATGCCCCGTGATGCAAACGGGTGCTGGTCTCCGGTTACAATCCTGGTTGGCTGGCCATTGCCAGACTGCCAGAAGGTAACTTCATCAAGCAGGGGGTAGCCCAGCTTCAGGTACCAGAAGGCCCGCTCCCCTGAGTTTTTAACGTTCAGGCGTGCCCAGTACACAGAACGGGTGTGGCTGAATACCAGGTCGTGGCCATTTGCCGGGGTCCAGTTCAGTGTCGGTGGCAACTGGTCCGGAGACGCTGCCTCGTGGGCCGGGTTGCCGGGGGGCGCTATGTAAAAGCAGACATGTCGCATCAATGCCTGTTGCGCCTGGTCGCCTGTTACTTCCAGGGGCGGGCAGGTTGTATCAGATAATGGTGCCGCCGGCAGCGCGGAGGCCGGTAGCAGAGACAGCATCAGTATGGCAAGCAGGCGCATATAGAGCGGCATTCAGGTGTTCTCATACAGAACAAAAGGAGAAGTGTAGCCAAATGAGCCGTGCCGTGCTGTTAAACAGTATCAAATTTACGGGGATACTCAGATTTCCCCGTCGCACTCAAGGAGAACTCTGATTTGATGTCCGCCGATTATGACGCTGAACTCGATACCCGCGGCCTGTTCTGTCCCGAACCGGTAATGATGTTGCACAATCGCATCAACGATGTGGGGCCGGGCCGGGTGTTGAAGGTGATAGCGACCGATCCGTCAACAACCCGTGATATTCCCCGGTTTTGTCAGTTTCTGGGGCACGGGCTTGTGGAGCAGGGCGAGCAGGGAGGGGAGTTTGTTTTTCTGATTCGCCGGGCAGGCTAGTGCCCCGTCTGGCTACGAAATCCTGGCCAGCCCGCTCACGCGCCAGATACCCTGTTGCGGCCAAGGCCGTTCAGGTGGTTCATGAACTCGTCCCTGTTCATCTCACCGAGCACTCTCTGGCTTTGAATTTCCTGGCCGTTGCTGCCGTAAAACAGAATAGCTGGTGGGCCGAATAACCCCAGTTCGTTAAGCAAAGCCTGCTGGGCAGGCGTGTTGTCGGTGATGTCAATCTGCAAGAGGGTATAGCGTGACAACTCTTGCGCCACCTGGGGATAACTTAAAACATTGCGCTCCATCACTTTGCAGGAATTGCACCAGTCCGCATAAAAATCGAGAACGACAGGTTGATTCTGATCGCTTGCCCGGGCGAGCAATGAGCGTATTTCATCCGGAGATTCCACCCGCTTAAAACCGGTGTGGGCCTGCCCCGGGCCTGCGTTCACGGAAGCAGAAAGAGCCACAGGAGCCTTGGTAAACGGAGCCAGTGGCTTCAGGGGGTCGCTGGCGCCAGTAACTGCACCGGCAAGCAAGGCAATGCCGTAAGCAAACAAAACCAGCCCGACACCTTTGCGTGTGCGTTCCCAGCCAGCCTTTGCTGCATCGAAAGCCCCCAGTTGCACACCAGTGACCGCCACAAGAAATCCCCAGAGAAGCAGGCCCACCCAGCCAGGAACCAGTCTCTCGATAAGCCAGATAGCAACCGCCAGCAGCATCACCCCGTAAATGTG
Organism: uncultured Marinobacter sp.; assembly: GCA_964447555.1. Taxonomy (GTDB): domain Bacteria; phylum Pseudomonadota; class Gammaproteobacteria; order Pseudomonadales; family Oleiphilaceae; genus Marinobacter. The sequence continues at coordinate 18,003 of CAYUTG010000014.1, read as the reverse complement.
TTTGACGGTGGTCATCCAGTAACCAGCGCTGGGCAAGAGCTTGCGGCCACCTACGGCAACCAGTATCAGTGGTGCGCCCATGCCAAGCCCCAGGGCCAGCAGAGCAATGCCGCCAATCACCGCATTCTGGGTGGTGGAAATGTACAGCAGGCTACCCGCTAAGGGGGCCGAGACACAGGGCGAAACAATCAGAGCAGAAAGTGCGCCTATGCCGAAAATACTGACAATGCGCGTTCCGGTGAGGTTCTGGGATGCTGAATTGAGTGAATCCCGCATAAACCTTGGCAACTGAATCTCGAACAGGTCAAACATTGACAGGGCAAACACGACAAACAGCAGGGCGAACACACTGAGTACCCAGGGCGACTGAAGCTGAGCCTGAAGATTAAAGCTGGCTCCGAGCAGGCCAGTAATAACGCCCGCCAGCGCGTAGGTTAGCGCCATACCCAATACGTAGCTGGAGGCCAGTAACAAAGCATGACCGGTGGTGCGGGTGTTATTGGCAGATACCAGGCTGGAAATGATCGGGACCATGGGCAGAACGCAGGGGGTAAATGTGAGCCCCAGGCCAAGCAGGAAAAAAACACCGGCAATCATCCAGACAGATTGGTGGGCAAGAAAACCCGCCAGGCCGGTTGCCGATGACGTATCGCTGGGCTGGCCGGAGGCTGTTCCGGAAGTCTCACCGGATGTGGGCGAAGCATCTGCGCTGCTCGCCGCAGAACCTGTGCTGGCAGAACTTCCCGGATAATAGAGAACGTCACGGGTTTGAGGCGGGTAGCACAGGCCGGCCTTGGCGCAGCCCTGATAGGTAACTTGCAGGTGTGCCTCACTAACGCCTTCGGGAAGCGTGACCGGCACACGGGCGTCTACCGGGTCATAAAAAACAGTCACCGCCCCGTAGTAATCATCTTCGATATCCTGGCCTTTCAGAGAAAACTGTGGCTCTCCGATTGTGACGCCTTCGGTAACCGGCGTTATTTTAATCCGGCCGCGGTACAGGTAATGCTCAGGTGCGATATTCCAGTTAAGCACCACCGCACCCCGGTCTGTGGTGTAGTTGAACGGCAGTGCTTCATCAACGGGTAAAAATCCGTTGTTGCTGTTGCCACCAAACAGGCTGTTATTGCCAGTACCAAATGCCAGAACATTGCCGGTTATCAATAACAGAGCAACAAGCGCCGGAAAGCGAATAGATAGCTTAAGTTCCCGGCAAATCCGGAAGGCTGCAGCAATGGCTGTCATAGGTAGTAAGGCTTCCTGTCTGATAGTCTTGGATGTTTTGGCGGGTTGTCAGCTAATAATTCCCGTAACCAATGAAATAAGGTAACTGATAAGATCAATCGTGCGGCATAAATAGTGCCGTATAGATAGCTGCTTGTCATTATGTGCAAGCCTGGCGATATCAGACCCTGAGCCCTTGCCAAAGTTCCCTCTGGTATTGAACGTAGTAAAGTCGCACAATAGCTCACCAATGAATCACAACCCTGATGATCTTATCACGCTGTTCAATGGCCTGTTTCGGGAAACCTGCGAAACCGTTCTGGTCAGGGGCAACGGCGAACCAGAATACATACCTGCGCGTGGGCCAGACAACCCGGCGCAGGTTGTTTTTGCGCATGGTTATTATGCCAGCGCCCTTCACGAAATCAGCCACTGGTGCATCGCAGGCAAACAGCGGCGCGCGCTTCATGATTATGGCTACTGGTATTGCCCTGATGGCCGCACGGAAGAACAGCAGCGGGCTTTTGAGCAGGTGGAAATCCGGCCGCAAGCGCTGGAGTGGTTGTTTTCACTGGCAGCCGGCTCTCGCTTTCATGTCAGCGTGGACAACCTTTCCGGTAGCGGTTCAGCCAATGAGCGCCGCTTCAGAGGCAATGTCCGGGCGCAGGCTGGCCGCTATCTGGCTGATGGACTGCCAGGCCGGGCCAGAACTTTTTTTGACGCTTTGAAACAATTTTATGGAACCGGGAGTGGCTTTATTGAAGCCTGGCGGCGGGATTCGCTGCGCATTGCCCCGATGAATTCCGAACTGGACACTTTAAGGATAACTGAGACCGTATGACATCTGAATCACAAAACACCGGCGGCCTTCGATTCCAGGATCTGAACCTGGACAAGCGGTTACTGGATGCAATCAGCGCTATCGGATTTGAATATTGCACACCTATCCAGGCTGAAACCCTGCCATGGACCCTGGCCTGCCAGGATCTGATTGGCCAGGCTCAGACTGGCACCGGGAAAACAGCCGCGTTTCTGATTACGGCTATTCAGACCTTGCTGGAAACGCCTGTTCCGGAAGATCAGCGATTTGCCTCTGAACCAAGGGTTCTGGCACTGGCACCCACCCGGGAACTGGCACTTCAGATCGCCAAAGATGCGGAACAACTTTGTCAGCACACAGGCCACACGGTAGTTACCGTTGTGGGCGGCATGAACTACGACAAACAGCGGGATCAGTTGCAGAATGGAGTGGTTGATATTCTGGTCGCCACACCTGGCCGGCTGATTGACTTCCTGGGTTCTCAGGATGTTTTCCTGGACCAGCTGGATATTCTTATTCTTGATGAAGCAGACCGGATGCTGGACATGGGGTTTATCCCCGATGTGAAGCGCATTATCCGCAAGTGTTCGGGCAAAGAAGATCGGCAGACACTGCTGTTCAGTGCAACGTTTAACCAGGATGTACTGAACCTGGCGTCCATGTGGACCAGCAATGCGGAGTTTGTTGAAATTGAGCCGGAACAGAAAACCGCTGAACGGGTAAAACAGTCTGTCTATCTGGTCGGGGACGATGAAAAACTGCCGGTTCTGGTCAATTACCTGAAGCGTCCGGAAGTGGAAAAGGCCATTGTGTTTGCCAATCGCCGTGACCAGTGCCGCGATCTGGAAGAGGATCTCCGTAATCAGGGCGTTAAGGTATCTCTGATGTCGGGCGAAATTGCCCAGAATAAGCGCCTGAAAACACTGGATCAGTTCAAAAAAGGCAACATTCAGGTACTGGTTGCCACCGATGTGGCGGGCCGGGGTATTCACGTCAATGGCGTCACGCACGTGTTCAACTACAATCTTCCGGATAATGCCGAAGATTACGTGCACCGTATCGGGCGCACAGGGCGGGCAGGTGAGCATGGCGTGTCTGTCAGCTTTGCCGGTGAAGATGATTCATTCGCCTTGCCGGCTATTGAAACCTACATCAGCCAGAAACTGGACACCAGGGTGCCGGATGAAGCGTTGATGGCTCCCATGGACAACCCACCCATTACCCGCAGGCGTAACAGCCGCAGGCCGCAGGGTGGGCGCGGCTCAGGTGGGCGCCCCCAGCGCCAGCGCAGATACTGACAGGGCCGGATAGGGACATGCTGATCGTAGCAGACGAAAACATACCGTTACTGGAATCTTTTTTTGGCGATATCGGCGAGATTCGCCGGGTTTCCGGCCGCACCATGAGTTCCGAAGATGTCAGGCTTGCCGATATTTTACTGGTGCGCTCTGTTACCAGAGTGGGGCGCGAGTTACTGGAGGGCAGCCGGGTTCGTTTCGTTGGCACGGCGACGATTGGTACAGACCATGTTGATCTGGACTGGCTGCAACAGAACGATATCTGTTTTGCGGCAGCTCCGGGTTGTAATGCTACCAGTGTGGCCGGCTATGTATTATCGGTACTGTCCCTGTATGCAGAACGGCAGGGCATCAGTGACTGGGCTCAGATGAGCGTCGGCATTGTTGGAGCCGGTAATGTTGGCCAGGCCCTGGCCGGCAAACTTGAAAAGCTTGGCTTTACCACCCGTCTGTGCGACCCGCCCAGAGCCGAAGCCGGGGATGAGCCCTCTGAGCCGTTTGTTACCCTCGAAGAGGCTCTGGAGTGCGATGTGGTCACGCTGCACACCCCCCTCACCAGAGAGCAGAAGCACGCGACTTACCACATGCTGGGTGAGTCACAACTGGCCCGGCTGGGTTCCGGTCAGTTGCTGATCAATACGGGGCGTGGTGAGGTGATAGATACCCGTGCGCTGCAGTCCCGCCTTGAACAGAGCAATGCACCGACGGTAGCGCTGGATGTCTGGGAGCAGGAGCCGGCGATCAATCCCGCTCTGGTCAGCCAGGTCTGGCTGGCAACGCCGCATATTGCCGGTTACAGCCTGGAAGGCAAAGTTCAGGGTACCGAAATGATTTACCAGGCGCTTAGCCGTTACCTGGGCCTGCCTGTTCGCAAGAAAGCCGGGCAGTTCTTACCGGAACCGGCGTTAAGCAAGATGTCTTTCACCAGTTCTGCCGAAGAACACGAAGCGATCAGAATTGCCCTGCGGGCCTGTTACGATCCGCGTCGGGATGATGCCCGCCTGCGGGCATCCATGAGTGGAGCTCCCGGGCAGAGGGCTATTGAGTTCGACCAGCAACGTCGGAACTATCCGGTGCGAAGAGAGTGCTCAAGCCTGAAAGTGCAGTTAAAAGGCAGCAGCCGGTCATTGCAGGACAGCTTCAGAGCTATTGGCTTTAAACTGAAGCTCTGACGGACCGCTAATGCTTGGTTACCTGTCAGGCCTTGTTCTGTGCCTGATCCTGCCCATCTTCTATAAAAAAAGCTGCCTGCACCACCTGGCTGATGTGTCCTGAGTGGCCACTTTTGAGGCTGTTGCGTATTAGGTGGATATACGTGGACAGGTCTTTCCGGACCGAGGGTGGCAGCTTTTCTTCCTGATGGGCAGGGAGGGGCTGCAGGGCTTCAGCCAGCGATGCGGGAGCAGGTACACACAGGCGCATAAACGCTTTTCTCGTTAGCACTGCCTGGTCAAGCGCTTCCTGACGGATAGTGTCCACATACCTCAGCAGACCTTCTTCCTCCAGCCACAGCAGTGCACCGAAACACGCCATGTGTCGCTTGCTGTGAAGCCCGAACTCATCTGGTTCATCCGGGCCGGCTATATCCTCAACGAACAGGTTTACCCGCCGTGGAAAAGCGCCGTAAAGTTGCACCAGAGCAATAGCAACGTCTTTATAAAACTCCTCGACGTGGATATCGGCCATACAGGCTCCGTTATTGTCTGTAAGTGCTCAGGAAATGCCCGAGACGTGTCATGGCAACTTCCAGCGTGTCGACGCGGGGCAGGAAAACTACCCGCAGGTGTTGATTATCGTCAATGTTAAATGCGGAGCCCTGCACCAGTAGCATTTTTTCCTGAAGCAGAAGGTCCAGTACCAGTTTTTCATCGTTGGCAATCGGAAACTTCTTCGGGTCCAGTTTGGGGAACAGGTACAGTGCGCCCTGAGGCTTAACGCAGCTGACTCCGGGAATGTCGTTCAGCATACGCCAGGCAAGTTCGCGCTGCTCGTACAGCCGGCCTTCAGGGGCAACCAGATCATTAATGGACTGATAGCCTCCCAGCGCCGTCTGAATGGCGAGCTGGGCCGGAACATTGGCGCACAGGCGCATATTGGAGAGCATTTCAATGCCCTCTATCAGATCTGTAGCACGATGCTTGGCACCGCTGATGATCATCCAGCCGGAACGATACCCCGCCGCCCGGTAGTTTTTCGATAAACCGTTATAGGTAAAAAAGAGCACATCATCGGCAAGCGATGCGACGGATACATGCTGAGTGTTGTCGTAGAGAATCTTGTCGTAGATTTCATCAGCCAGAATGATCAGGTTGTGCTGCCTTGCCAACTCTATCACCTGTTCCAGCAATTCCCCGGAATACACCGCACCGGTCGGGTTGTTAGGGTTGATCAGAACGATCGCCCGGGTTCTGCGAGTAATTTTCTTGCGGATATCGTCAATATCCGGGAACCAGTTCTGTTGTTCATCACAGTGATAATGCACGGGTTTACCGCTGGACAGCGTGACCGCCGCAGTCCAGAGCGGGTAATCCGGCGCAGGGATCAGCACTTCATCGCCAGTGTTCAGCATGGCCTGCATGGACATTACAATCAGCTCGCTGACACCGTTACCCAGAAAAATATCGTCTATATCAACCTTATCAATACCGCGCTGCTGGCAGTAATGCATAACCGCCTTGCGCGCCGAAAACAGCCCCTTCGACTCTACATATCCCTGAGCCTGATGCATGTTGTAAATTACATCCTGCTGTATTTCATCGGGGACATTCAGTTCAAATGTTGCGGGGTTGCCAATGTTCAGTTTCAGAACCCGGTTGCCTTCCTCTTCAAGCCTGCGGGCCTCCCGCATAACGACGCCACGTATTTCGTAACACACGTTATCCAGTTTTGCGGATTTGTAGTAATTCTGCATAAGACCCGGGTTTCCTTGAGCTGAGTTCAGAAGATGCTGCCTGCTACGAAGCAGCCCTTTATTCTATCGGACCCGGGGCTGGCGGCAACAGGGGAATTATGATGAATTGTGGCGTAATCAGAAAGATTTGGCCGCACAAGCTGAGGTTATTTGTACGGAAGGCATCCATAATGGGCGTTTAAGCGTAGAACTGCGGTTGAGCGTACACCGTTAAGCGTAAACAGGTGCCTTTGGGCACCAGGGTGTGCACAATTCATGAATGTATGGCAGAAAGACAAAACCAGTCAGGGAGAGAGTCAGTGTCTGAACAGAGTATTTATGACTTCACGGTAAATGATATCAGTGGTAAAGAGACCCCCATGGCGGAGTACCAGGGCAAAGTCCTTCTTATTGTCAATACTGCAAGCAAGTGTGGGTTTACCCCCCAGTTTGAAGGCCTGCAGGCTCTGCATGCGGAGTTGAGTGACAAAGGGCTGGCCGTACTGGGGTTCCCCTGTAATCAGTTTATGAACCAGGACCCGGGGGACAATGATGCCATCAGCCAGTTCTGCAGTCTGAATTACGGCGTGGATTTCCCCATGTTTTCTAAAATCGACGTGAATGGCTCAGGCGCGCACCCGCTTTATCAGTTCCTCAAGAAAGAAGCGAAAGGGATGATGGGGTCAGAAAAGGTGAAGTGGAACTTTACCAAGTTTCTGGTCGGCCGTGACGGCCAGGTGGTTCGCCGCTACCCGCCAACGACCAAGCCAGAGGACATTCGCGCTGATATTGAAAAATTGCTGTAACCGCGACTGGACTACTGCCGGGTATCACGAGCTGACCAGCGATCGATAACGGATTGCAATTGGTCGCGGCTAAAGGGTTTGGTGATGTAGTCATTCATGCCCGATGCGAGGCAGGTTTCTCGGTCGCCTTGTATCACATTTGCTGTGACTGCAATGATCGGAAGGTTTTCCCAGGCCTTGTTTGCCCGTATTCTCCGGGTGGTTTCATAGCCATCCATGACCGGCATCTGGCAGTCCATCAGTATCAGGTCATAGCGTTTCTTTTCCAGCGCTTCCAGCGCCTCAATGCCGTTGCTGGCGTAATCCGGTTGGTAGCCAAGTTTTTTAAGCAGGCCCGCGGCTACCAACTGATTTACCTTGTTGTCCTCGACCAGCAGAATCTGCAGATCCGGAGTGGGTGCGGGACTGTCGCCCCTACCGGCAGGTTGCAAGGCTGGCCCGTTGGTGGAGGCAACGGCAGGATCCTGGGAAGTTGAGCCCCCGGCCACCTTCAGAGGCAATGTGACGGTAAACCGGGAGCCTTTCCCCGGAGTTGAGTCCACCTGAATATGTCCCTGCATGTGGTCCACAAGCTGCTGGCACAGCGCCAGGCCAAGGCCAGTGCCACCGTAAAGCCGGGTGGTTTGGGCGTCTGCCTGGGAAAACGGGGAAAAAATGCGCTGCAGACTTTTTTCAGACATGCCGATACCGGTATCGATAACACGTATCTGAACCTGTTCAGCCAGGTAGCTCGTGACAATGCGCACAGACCCTTCACTGGTAAACTTGATCGCATTGCTGAGCAGGTTGTTCAGAATCTGACGCGTTCGGGTCGGGTCGCCAAGAAACGTCTCTGGCAGAGCCGGGTCCGTTTCGATAATCAGGTCAATCTGCTTTTTATCGGCTTGCAGGGCATGCAGCGCGGCGCATTCGTCAACCAGTTTTCGTACGCTGAAGGGAATGTATTCCAGGTTGAGTTTGCCAGATTCCACCTTGGAAATATCCAGAATATCATTCAGCAGCCCAAGCAGGCTTTCTCCGGCATTGAATGCGATTTCCAGGCGACTGCGCTGATCGGCCTCAAGGTTTCCTTCAAGGGCCAGGCCCAGCATACCCAGAACGCCGTTGAGCGGCGTACGTATTTCATGGCTCATGCTGGCGAGAAAATTGGCCCGGCCCCGGGCACGCCGAACCGCGTCTTCCTTAGCTTTAATCAGTGCCCGGTTACCGCGCTGCAGTGCATCGCTTTTCTCCGAGATTTCCCGTGTCCGGTCTTCCACTTCCCGTTCAAGCTGGCCCGAATAGTCCTTCATGGTGCTCTCGGCTTTCCGAAGCCGGGCAAGATTCGAATCAATGGTTTCAAGGTGTTGGTTAATAATGCCAACCATGGTACCGATTTCATCGTCGCGATGATCGTCCGGAACCGGCAACCGGGCCTTTTCCGGCTTGTTTGCATTCACCTGCCCAAGTGCGTTAATCACATTCAGCATAGGGCGGGTCAGCACCAGGTAAAAGATAACCAGCAGGGCGGCGGACAGCACCAGGCTTTTGATAAGGCCGCTGACCAGCGTGTAAGTTGCACGTTCAAGAAACTGCAGGCCGTATTGGCAGGTGTCGATGGTCACAACCAGTTGGCCCAGCCTGAGGCCTTCAAGCTGAGAGACGCTCAGCTCCCGGCCGAACGTGCGGCTTGCACCAAACAGCAGATCGCTGACCCAGCGGTAAGGGGAGTCGATGCTGCTTTTACTGGCTGCCGCCATAATCTGGCCGTCTTGATCCGTCATCTTTGCGTCAATAATGGCTGGATGCCGGAGCAGGCCGTCGAGCAGTTCGCCAGCCAGTCTGACGTCGATGTTGTAAGCAATCTGGGAGGCGGGATTCACGCTTATGTCCAGCAGTGCGTGCACTTCCTCGTTCATGGAGGCCTGGGCGTTGAAATAATCGAGAGTAATCTGGGTAAGGTTAAGTACCAGCCCCAACGCCATGGCGACCAGTACCGTATCCCGCGTTAACCGGTAAGAGAGTCGCTGTTTGAAGCCTTTAATCACAAGTATTCACTTCCTTGTCATCACCACTGGGGGCATGTGTGGTGTGATGAACTGCCATTAGTTATCGTAATCGGCTTTCTTTTTCCATTCATCATCCTGAAGAAAGTTATCCCATTCGCGGTCGAGCCTGGAATGTGGCTCTGAGCCTGAGATGTCCTTGCCATCAGCACCCAGTGCTTCCAGTTCCTTGATTCTGGTCCGGAAGCTTTTTACCGCCTTCATGGCCAGCGGGTTATCGCGGGATTTACCCATCTCGGTACTGGCCATGTGGTAGGCGTGTATGGCTTTGCGAATCTGGTTCTGTCTGACGTAATCCCGGGCCTGAAAAACGTGCAGGTCTGCGTGGGTTTTATGCACGAGAAACAGCACATAGCGAAGATTCTTTTTGGCAGTGTTGGTGTCCAGGCGGCCCCGCTTGTGCATGGCCTCAATCATTTTAAACAGGTTCTCGAGCAACTCTTTAACGTAAGACGACTTTTCCGGAGAGTCTATTTTAACCGGCGAGCGTGTGTCCCGTTTTTCAATAACGTCGTTTTTCAGTTGCTGGGTGGTTTCCTGCCAGGTTTGCACAGGCAGGTCCGATTTCAGCCCTGACAGCTCTTTGCAGGCATCTTCCATGCACCTGAGCAGAATGAGTTTCAGGTCTGCGGTGAGATACTGGCCGGGAATTTCTGAGAACAGGCGGTTTGCCCGGTTATAGAGATCACCCTGTGCGGTAATCCTGCGTGCCCTTTCTATGCGGGCACGTTCACGCATCTGGCTCAGCACAATGATGACGATCGACAGAACGACGACAGCCGCCAGTATCAGGACAATTGTGGTGGTATCCATGTTGTCAGTAATGGCTCCGGCTTTTGGGCAGTTCAGAACGCACCGTATGGGCTGCACCTGGATGCGCCGTTATTGTTCGGTAAGTACCAGAAAGATTAGCAGAATTATGCCCATTATATCTGCAAAGACGTATAAAAGTTACCCGTTTCTATTTATTATGTGAATCGTTGTTATCGAAAGCATCGGTTTCATGAATGATGGTTGCTGTCGTATCATTCCCCGACACAGATACGGTGGAAGTTTACAGAGTCTGAGCCTGGAGTAATGCATGGATATTTCCCGCGTTGATCTGAACCTGCTTGTCTATCTGGACGTGCTGTTGCGGGAGCGGAATGTTACCAAGTCGGCGACGCATCTGGGCATCACCCAGCCAGCCATGAGTAATGGTCTGAGGCGGTTGCGTGATCTCTTCGGAGATCCGCTTCTGGTACGAACCAGTGAGGGGATGACTGCAACAGAGCGGGCCAGGGAGTTGCAGCCGCTGGTGCGCAGCATTCTTTCAGATATTGAGCAGGCCGTGCAG
>CAYUTG010000014.1:0-7574 GCA_964447555.1 uncultured Marinobacter sp. | reverse complement strand
GGCGGATTCGTCAGGAAGCGCCCCACGTAACGCTCGATGTGCTCACGCCCAGTGATGTCAGCTTTCTGGATGTGGAGCAGGGCCGTCTGGATATGGCGATCAACCGGTTTGATAAAATACCTCAATCATTTCATCAGAAAACCCTGTGGACTGAGTATTTCTCCTGCCTGATGAATGCTCACAACCCAATACTTGCGCAGCCTTTTACATTGGACACCTACCTTGATGCCAGCCATATCTGGGTCAGTAAAACCGGGTTTGGTGTAGGTGTGGGCGTAAACCCCAAGGATGTTCAGCGGTTGGGGTGGGTGGATGAAGCGCTGACCCGGATGCAGCGCAAACGGCAGATCTCAGTGTTTACCCGGCACTATCAGGTTGCCATGCTGCTGGCGGAGCAGCACGACCTGATCGCCACGTTGCCATCCCGCGCTGCCTGGCTGCAAAAAGATAACCCGAACCTGGTGGTTAAGGTGCCGCCCTTTGACATTCCGCCTTTTGAATTGAAAATGGCCTGGAGCCCGCTTCTGCAACACAATACGGACCATCAGTGGCTGAGAAAGCTGATTGCAGACGTGGCCCGGGATGTCGATGAAGAGTTTGCGCCGTTTGGGGCACAGTTTGAATCTTCCGACAGGCCGGGGCACTGATCAGATGGGTAGTTCCCTCAGTTCAGCCGATGGCGTACCTGTTTCCCACATGCGCAGATAGCGCTCAGACAGCAATTTTACCCGCCTGTTGTCCGCCAGGTTGGCAAACCCTTCCGGCTTTTCAACGTTATGCCGGTAGATGACGCCGGCCTGATCGGCCAGCAGGAAGGGTTGGTCCTCTGCCGGATAGCCACTGTTGATTAGCCGCAACTGGATGCGGCTTGGTATACGGCGCATCAGTTCAACGATGGCGTGGCGGCGTTTAACCAGCGGCTTGTCATCGTGAATCAGCAGGCGCACGTCACTCAGCGGATGTCGGCGGGCAAGGGCGGAAATCAGTTCGCGAAAGCAGTATCGCCCGTACAGGTCGTGATCCAGGAACTGATCGTACAGCCAGACCCGTTGCCTGGCCTGGCCAACAACAGAGTCCATCAGGCTGACCATATCTGCCTCGTTACTGAACAGCCAGGTGCCAGGATCCTGCCCCAGAATCAGAGGGTATGCCGGGGGCTGCAGCTGGGGGGCAGCCGTTGTGTCTGCATAAGCACTTGCGATGCGTGCCGGAGCCAGGCAGCGCATATCGGCATGAGGAATGCCGGCGTCATCGTAAAAATCCGAACACACGTGAAAGCCGGATTGCTGATAAAAGGGAATGGCGTGTTCCTGAGCCGACAGCCTTAGTTCGCGGTAGCTGCCAGCCGCTTCGCACACCAGATGCCGAAGCAGGGCCTGGCCAATGCCGCGGCCGCGAAACTCAGGCAGAATGGCCATCCGGCCAATATGTGCGGTTTCGTTCAGCGTGGTAAACAGCCGGGCGACCCCAGCCGGTGTGTTATCGGGAAGTACGGCCAGGTAGTGATCCGCAATCTCGTCGGTACTGTCCCACTCCAGTTCGGGGGGAACCTGTTGCTCGTCAACAAAGACGCGCTGGCGAATGTCACGAATAGGGTTCGGAGCAAGCTGCCAGCTGTACTTTCTGAATCTCAGTGTCATAACCGGTCATTATTCGAAATAAACAGACCCCTGATTGTACAAGGTGCATAGCAAGCCGAGCAGGGCTTCATCATCGGCAAAGGCTGCTAGCTGAGCCATATCGATAACCGCGTTGGCACACAGCAGTGGCGCAAGCGCGCGCGCATCGCCTTTGAGCAGATACTGTTCGCCATCAACAAACAACGCCGTTTCATGGTCGAGTTCATGGTACGCAAAGCGTGAGCCTTCGTTCCAGCGCAGTTGGTCGCCGGCCCGGATTGCTTCCGCCAGCTCTTCGGGAGTTGCTGGTTGCTCAGCGGGAATCAGGGTCTCCATGCTTTTGGGTGCGGTTGCGTACTGGCCAAACCAGAGTGACAGAGGCCGCCGGTCATTCAGCTTTTCACGGATAATTCGCTCCAGCTTATCAATAACCTGTGGCTGTATTTGTCCGGGGTTATCCTGTACTTCCAGCTCAGGGTCGGTCAGGTGGTCGGCTGCATCAGAGCGGGCACACAGGAAATCGGTAAACCCGGTCAGAATGTCATCCACGGTGGGAGCACGAAATCCGACGGACAAGGTGATGCAATCGTCTTCGGCAACGCCGTGGTGGCCAATGCCGGGTGGCAGGTACAGCATGTCTCCGGGTGCCAGGGTGTGGGTTTCTTCGCCGCTCCAGCTACTGAGTATCCGGAGTGGGGTGCCATCAACTCTGGCCGAGGTATGGTCGCAGTGGCCGCCAAAGGTCCAGCGCCGATGCCCTTCGGCTTGCAGCAGAAAGACATCGTATTGGTCGTAATGGGGCCCTACACTGCCGCCTTTGGGTGCGTAACTGGCCATAATGTCATCCAGCCGCCAGTTGGGCACAAAACGAAAGTGCTCAAGAAGCTCGGCTATTTCCGGAACCCAGTGATCCAGTCCCTGCACCAGCAGTGTCCAGTTGTGCTCGGGCAACTGGCTGAAACGGTCAGGTGTAAACGGGCCGTTGTGCAATTGCCAGGGCTTGCCGCTGTCATTCTCGATAACAATACGGGACTCGACATTGTCCTCGCAGGCCAGCCCCGCAAGTTCATCGGCGCTGACGGGGCACTGAAACCCTGGAAATGCCTGGCGGATAACCAGCGGTTCTTTCTGCCAGTACTCCCGCAAAAACTGTGACGCTGTTAATCCGCCGAGCATGTTCATGGTTGTGCTCCCGGTATCAGAGATTACGTGTTTGCTGGATGGCGTTGCCAATATAGAGGCCTGGCGTCAGCGCCATCAACTCAGCTTTGGCTGCATCCGGAATCTCAAGACTGGTCACGAACTGCTGAATAACGTCTGGTGTCATGGCTTTACCACGGGTCAGTGCCTTCAGCTTTTCGTAGGGCTTCTCAATGTTGTAACGGCGCATTACCGTCTGGATGGGCTCTGCCAGAACTTCCCAGGCGTGGTCCAGATCTTCATCCAGACGAGCCGGATTGATTTCCAGCTTGCCCAGGCCTTTCAGTGCCGATTCATAAGCTATCAGGCTGTGAGCAAAACCCACGCCCAGATTGCGCAACACGGTTGAGTCGGTCAGATCTCGCTGCCAGCGGGAAATGGGGAGTTTGGTTGCCAGGTGAGCCAGCAGCGCATTGGCTATGCCAAGGTTGCCCTCAGAATTTTCGAAATCAATGGGGTTAACTTTGTGAGGCATGGTAGATGACCCCACTTCCCCTTCGATGGTTTTCTGTTTGAAGTACCCCAGCGAAATATAGCCCCAGATATCCCGGTTCAGATCGATCAGAATGGTGTTAAAGCGGGCAATGGCATCGAAGAGTTCGGCAATGTAATCGTGAGGTTCTATCTGGGTGGTGTAGGGGTTCCAGCTCAGGCCCAGGCTTTCAATGAATTCTCTGGCATTGGCTGCCCAGTCAATCTGAGGGTAGGCAGACAGGTGCGCATTGTAGTTCCCGACAGCTCCATTCATCTTACCGAGCAGTTCAATCGCCTGAATCTGTTTTAGCTGGCGGCGCAGGCGATAGGCTACGTTTGCAAACTCTTTCCCGACGGTGGTCGGTGAGGCCGTTTGCCCATGGGTGCGGGACAGCATCGGTTGCTCGGCATGTTGTTGCGCCAGATCAGCCACCTGTGCGGTCAGCCGCTCCATCGCCGGCAGCATGCCGTGATCCAGCCCTTCGCGCAGCATCAGTGCGTGGGACAGATTGTTGATATCTTCAGAGGTACAGGCGAAATGCACGAATTCAGTGGCAGCGTGCAGTTCGGGAAATCCGGCGATCTTCTCTTTGATAAAGTATTCAACAGCTTTTACATCATGATTGGTGGTGCGTTCGATGGTTTTGATGGCTTCCGCGTCCGCCAGGCTGAATTCGCTGACAATCCGGTTCAGGAACTCGTTGGCATCGCTTGAAAACTCTGGTACTTCGGCCACTTCAGGGTGTGTGGCCAGTTTCTGAAGCCAGCGGATTTCAACCGTCACCCGGTTCCGGATGAGCCCGTACTCGCTGAAAATACTGCGAAAAACGCTGACTTTATTGCCATAGCGTCCATCGACCGGGGAAATGGCAGTCAGAGCGGTGAGTTCCATTAAAAACCTCTCAAGTAATCAGAAAACAGGCGAATATAAAATTGGTGTCTCTATGATATACCAGCGGTACCGCTGAATCAGTTGTATTTACCACTGGAACCGGCATTTCAGTGGTACAGGCTCCGGTTGGCTTTTTCGGCCAGTTCACTGGCGTACCGAATTATTTTTTTGCGGGTGAAAACCAGTTGCCACCGGCGGCCGCCGCATTGCCGCCATAGCACGGCTGAGCGTATGCCCGCCAGTAACAGCGCACGCACTTTCTGAGCGCTTTCATCACGCTGCAGTATGGCCGGATCTCCGCTTACCTGAATGCGTAGTGGAAAGGTGCTGATTGTGTCTGAATAAACTGAGGCCAGATTACTGATCAGGTTGCTGTGCACATAACCAAAGTGGCTGGCGGTGTGGCGGGCCTGTTCGATGCGGCTGCCAATAACGTCCAGCATATCCGGGTGCTTGTTCAGTTTGGACTCCAGATGGATCAGGTTCAGCGCATACCTCAGGGCTTCAATGTCTGGCTGTTTGCTTTGCTGGTGTAATGCTGAGGAGAGGGTGACCAGACCTTCACGAAGGTTTGCCAGGTCACCGCCATAGACATCTGACGTAGCGTCGGGATTGGTTGCAAACAGCGAGCGAACGCAGGTTTCCAGGCTGGTTTCGGAGCAGCGCCCGGTATGGGCAATTTGCTGGACCAGGTTGGTCGCCTGAAAAACGCCCGCCAATGCGACTGCCTGATCGTGAAACGAGTGGCTCATACCGTTTCCCCGTCACGCCAGGTTTCTTCAATTACGCCGCCACCCAGACAAATATCGCCATCGTAGAAAACCACCGACTGGCCGGGCGTTACCGCACGCTGTGCATCATCAAAAACAACCTTTACCCCTTTGTCCATAACCCGGACTTCGCAATCCTGGTCCGGCTGACGGTAGCGGGTTTTTGCCTTGCAACGGAAGTGAGCGGCCGGGGGTTCACCGGCCACCCAGTCTACCGGTCCTGACAGCAGGCCACGGGAGAACAGCAGAGGGTGATTTTTCCCCTGCACAGCGGTAAGCAGATTCCGGGTAAGGTCTTTCTCAGCCACGTACCAGGGCTCATCTCCGTAGTCGCTCAGGCCGCCGATTTTCAGGCCCTGGCGCTGCCCGATGGTGTGGTACATCAGGCCCTGGTGGCGGCCGATAACCTTGCCTTCCGGAGTGACAATATCGCCTGGCTGCGCCGGCAGGTACTGCTTGAGAAAGTCGGTAAATTTACGTTCGCCGATAAAGCAGATACCCGTTGAGTCTTTTTTATCGTGGGTGATAAACCCTTGTTGTTCTGCGATTTTGCGAACATCGGGCTTATCCATTTCACCCACCGGAAACAGCGTACGGGCAATGCGGTCGCCAGAAACGGCGTGCAGGAAGTAACTCTGGTCTTTATTCGCATCCAACCCTTTAAGCAGCCGGGCTTTGCCGGGTTCGTCGGGTGATGGCCGCTGGCGCGTATAGTGCCCTGTGGCAATGTAATCTGCCCCCAGTGTTATGGCGTAATCCAGAAATGCCCGGAATTTGACTTCCTTGTTGCACAGAATATCCGGGTTAGGTGTACGCCCGGCCTTGTACTCCGACAAAAAGTGTTCGAACACCCGGTCCCAGTACTCGGCAGCAAAGCTGGCTGTGTGCAGTTCTATGCCGATGGTATCGGCTACTGCCTGGGCGTCGGCCAGATCTGTCATTGCGGTGCAGTATTCCGTGCCGTCATCTTCGTCCCAGTTCTTCATGAACAGGCCTTCCACCTGATAACCCTGATCTTTCAGCAACCAGGCTGCGACAGAGGAATCGACGCCACCAGACATGCCGACGATCACTCGGGTGTTTTCTACGGGGCGGGGGTGAGGTGCGTTTGTCATGTATGCGTCAGTACCGGTGAAAAACCGCGGAGTTTATCATTTTCGTGAGGTGGCGTCTGCGTGTCTGCGAGAACCGGTTGGTTCGTGTTTTCTCTTATGTCTGGGCCTGGTTGGGGGCGCTGGTATGTGTACGCTCTCTTTCCGATACTGGCCGGGCGCCAGCCCCTCCAGTGTCCAGTTGCCGATACGGTAACGGATGAGTCTCAGTGTCGGGAAACCGACCGCTGCTGTCATGCGTCGCACCTGCCGGTTCCGGCCTTCGGTAATGGTCAGTTCAAGCCAGCTTGTGGGTATGGATTCCCGGTGCCTGATGGGGGGTGTTCTCTCCCA
The DNA here is from genome assembly GCA_964447555.1 of uncultured Marinobacter sp. GTDB lineage: Bacteria > Pseudomonadota > Gammaproteobacteria > Pseudomonadales > Oleiphilaceae > Marinobacter. The sequence continues at coordinate 1,174 of CAYUTG010000014.1, read as the reverse complement.
GACGGCTGGCGGCTCCATAACGCTGGCCCGGGCAGGGGATGTCATGCCGTCCTTGAGCTTCACGCCCTGCTGCAGCTGCTCCAGGGCGGACTCTGTGATGCTCCCTTCAACCTGAACCCAGTAGGTTTTGGGCATTTTCAGGCGGGGGGAGGTTATGCGGTTTTGCAGGTTCCCGTCACTGGTTAGTAACAGAAGGCCTTCTGAATCGTAATCCAGCCGGCCGGCCGGGTACACGCCCGGTATGCTTATCCAGTCTGCAAGCGTCGCCCTCAGAGGTTTGTCGGGGCTTTGTCGTTCATCAGTAAACTGGCTGAGAACCTGAAACGGCTTGTTGAATAAAATAAGATCGGCCATTCAGATAGGAACAATCCGCGTGAGAAAAAAGGAATGTACGGTAATTGTCATTACCGTATACACGGCAGAACACAAGCGCCCACCCCGGGGCAAGGGTGAGCGCGAAGGGGAAAGCTGCCGTCTGCCCGTGTAATCAGCCGTTAACGGCCCTGGGCGGGTAAGCCTGATGATCCGTGTCCGGGCTTTTCGTGGCGCTCTTCTCAGCGTCGCTGCCGGCCTCGCTTTCTGCCTGCTTGTTGGGCATGTCTTCGGGAATAATGTTAACGGCGTGAACACCTTTATCGCTGGGTTTTTTGTCAAACTCGACAATCTGGCCCGCTTTCAGTGTTTTGTAGCCTTCCATCTGAACCGAAGAGAAGTGCGCAAACAGGTCGTCACTGCAGCCATCTTCGATGATGAACCCGTACCCTTTGGCATTGTTGAACCACTTGACCTTGCCTCTTGGCATGATGAACTCCCCTGTTCCTTTGCTGTCACACTTTATTATTCGTGTTGTCTGTTTTGTTATCCGGCCAGTTTCGGCTAACCGGGATATTGTCACATAGAGACTGCATGTATTTACAATATTTTACAGTGCCGTTTAACTTTCGATCAATCGGGGCGTTGAGTCAATACTTTCTATTGCCGGAATGTGTGGTTGAACGTGGTCCAGACACGTTATGATGCCGGAACTGATAAATAACTCACGCCCGTGGCACAAATACAGCTTGAAAACACGGGGCCAGACAACCACATTTAGGACAGGACACCGATAAACCGGTAAAGAATGATGCGGACTATCGAGAATTCTCTACTAATATTTAATCAGGGGGAGGACGAG
>CAYUTG010000013.1:31177-32456 GCA_964447555.1 uncultured Marinobacter sp. | reverse complement strand
CGTTTTTAACGTAAATTTTCCAGCTGCACGAGCCTGTGCAGTTTACACCGTGAGTAGAGCGCACAATTTTATCGTGCTGCCAACGCTGGCGATAACCGTTTTCCCAGTCTCGGTTTACCTCATGCGTCTCGCCGTGGTCGCCCGAAAATGGCTCTCTTATCTTCCTGAAATAATTCAGTTTGTCGATCAAATGGCTCATGGTTCTCTCTCCGTCTGCCGGATCGTTTCTTCTAGGTTGAACCATTGTGTGCCATCAAAACCCTGAAATCTGCGTGGTTACTACCACATAACTCCGGAGTACCACTTCCGGGGTAGGTGTTTTATATCTCGGGATGGAGAAGGCGCTTTCGTTCCTGTAAGCGGCTATCGCGGGAAAACATCAACATACAGAGCGTCAGCAGCAAGAAGAGAATCATGAACACAGCACTGCGAATACCCAGCCAGTGGTTCACCGCGCCAAACATGACCGGTAAGGCAAACGCCACCGTGCAGGCACTGACCAGCATCACACCCGCTATAAAAGCGGCCAGCTTACCGTTACTGCCAATAACTGCCCGCTGTAAACTGCCAATTGCACACCCCAGGGCCACACCCAGTGCAACGATAAACACCCACTCCATGGTTATTGGCAGGGCAAACTCAAGCTCAAGAACGGCTTCCACACCGCGCACAGACAAGGTCATCGGCGGATAAGACAGAACAAACAGCGCGATGAGGCACCCCGCCAGCGACCGACTGACAACACGGGCACTGCCAAAGCGGTCTGCCAGTGCACCACCCAGTATCTGGGCAAGGGCTCCGGGTATGACAAACCACTGAGCCAGCCGGGCTCCGGATTCCAGCGAAAGGTTGAATTGCGAGGACAGGTAGTCAGGCAGCCACAGCGCCAGGGCGAAAAAACTGCCCGCAACAATGCCGAAATACGCGGAAGCCTGCCAGAACTTCCAGCGCCCTGACCGGCGCAACAACACTCTGGCCGACATGCCTGCCTCCGGATCAGCCGCAATATCATCGGCGTCTGTCAGCATAAGAAGCAGTGCAAGCACCATGACCAGAACGATGAGGTACGCCAGCGGAACCCCATGCCATGAGAAAGCTTCATGAAACAGGGGCACCAGATAATAATTGAACCCAGCCCCGGTAACGCCGGCACCAAAAATACCAAGCACCAGCCCCAGCCGGGAAGACCTGGTATGCCGGGTAACAAACTGCAGGCCGGCGCTGTAAAAACCACCGGCCAGCCCGAGGCCACCACCAGCAACCAGATAACCGGGAAAGG
>CAYUTG010000013.1:26754-31167 GCA_964447555.1 uncultured Marinobacter sp. | reverse complement strand
ATTTCTGCGCAGCCAAGCCAGCCGGAACAGCCAGAATGGCGCTACCAGCCATGGGCATCGCCAATAGGAATCCAAACTGCAGGCTGCTCAGGCTCAGCTCGGCGCGCAGATGCACACCCGCTACGGCAAACAGGGTCCAGCAGCCTGCGGCAACCACAACTCCGGTAACGGCCAGCGGCAGAATAACCGCCAGTGATGCAAGCCGTTCGTCTTCCTGATCCGTCGCTGAATTCATGCACCCGCCCTTTATACAGCCCCTCCCCAGTTTCATCCTTTGCTACATTCAGGGTCAAAGATTATGATGGGTTACCACCCATTGGGGTAATTGACTATCCTCAAGGAGGTAGGTGGCATTCAGATAAGACGAGACCCCATGAGACCCAGCAGCCCCCTGGTAAACCGGATAGCGATTGTTATCGGAGCCGTCGCCCTGACGTCACTGATCAGCATGACCATGACGCTCGTGGTCTCAAAAAGTATTGAGGGCAACGCGACCGCTATTAATCATGCAGGGGCCTTGCGCATGGGCGCCTTCCACTTGCTGGCCCGCGCAGGCAGCAAGAACACTACGGCCCAGCCAATGGGCGATATGATTCGCCGGTATCAGAACCAGCTTACGGAGCCGACCATCACCAGGGCCATTCCCGGCTCTGAGGACCATCCCTTAACCATTCAGTACCAGTCTGTGCGAGACCTTTGGGCGAACCAGCTAAAGCCAGCCCTTGCCCGGCATACTCAGGGGAGCCCGCTACCGGCCACCCTGCTGAAGGCAACGGAGCACTACGTTAATAATGTCGATCAACTGGTGTCCATGCTGGAGCAGCGCACCGAAGCCAGAATAGACCTGCTGCACCTGATTCAGATGATCAGCCTGGCCTTCTCTGTTCTGATTATCATTGCCCTGTTCCTGGATCTTAAAAACCGCATTCTGCGCCCGCTGCAGAAGCTGGTTAATATTGCCCTTGCCATCGGAGAGCAGGATTTCTCACACAAGGCGAACCTGAAAGGCTCTGACGAACTGGCGCAGCTTGGCCAGGCCTTTGACCAGATGACCGGCGAACTTGCACTGACCTATTACGAACTGGAAAGCCGCGTTCGCACCAAAACCGAGGAGCTCGAAAAGAGCCACGCAGCCCTCCAGCTACTGCACTCCGCCAGCCGCAGCCTGTTCGCCAGCCACGATCTGTGCAGCGGTGCGGTTCCCATGTTGCAGGAACTGGAGCAGCTTCTGGGCATTGGCCCCATACGCCTGTATCTGCATGACCGTAATTCCTCTGAACCTGTTCAGGCCGTTACCACAGCCACGGCGCAACGTCCTTTTTACTGCCGCGATCATGACTGCAATGCCTGCCTGGTAACACCCGAAACCTTTGATGATCTGCCACTGGAAGATAACGACGGCCGCAGGCTGCTACTGCCCATCCGGACCCCCGGGCGGCTGCTGGGCACACTGGAGGTATGGTACCCTGCTGAGCAGGGACTGACTGATACCGCAAGGCATTTGCTGGAAACCCTGAGCGACCAGTTAGCCACGGCGATCTTCCTGGAGCAGAAAATCACCGAAGAACAACAGCTGACACTGGTTGAAGAGCGCACAGTGATTGCCCGTGAACTGCACGATTCTCTGGCTCAGTCGCTCTCCTACCTGAAAATGCAGGTTGCCCGGTTGCGGCGTTTAACCATTACCGGCGACCAGAAGCAGGCTCATGATGAAATACTGGAAGAGCTGAGAACCGGTCTGAACAGTGCCTACCGGCAACTGCGGGAGCTACTCACCACTTTCCGCCTGAAACTCGACACCCCGGACCTGGCCACCGCGCTGCACAAAACGGTAAACGAATTCTCCGAACGGCTGGGTAGCCCGGTTAATCTGAACTATAATCTTCCTCCCCAGACGCTGTCTCCGAACGAGGAAATCCACGCCCTGCAGATCGTCAGGGAGGGGCTGTCCAATGCCGTCAAGCACGCCGACGCCACTAAAATTTCAGTCTCTGTGGTATTTAAATCTCCCAGAGTGGAAGTAACCGTGCAGGATAACGGGAAGGGGTTACCTGAAAGTGACCGACCGGCTAATCACTATGGCCTGATTATCATGCAGGACCGGGCACGAACCCTCGGTGGCCAGGTACACGTAAGCAACAGAGATGAAGGTGGTGTCGAAGTTGCGTTAACATTCGTTCCGAAAAGCCGGAACCTGATTCCCACAGAAACACCAAGCGCCTGAACCAAGGAAAGAGAAAAAGCATGCCTGAAACACCCGCTACCATTCTGCTGATCGACGACCACCCACTTCTGCGCCAGGGTATAAAGCAACTGGTTGATATGGAAGACCATATGGAGGTCGTCGGCGAGGCCAGCAATGCCACAGACGGCATCCGGCTGGCGGTTGAGCTGGAGCCGGACCTGGTTCTGATGGACCTGAATATGCCTGAGATGGATGGCATTGAGGCACTTAAAAAACTGAGAGAGCAGAACATCAGCTCCCGCATTGTCATGTTCACCGTCTCCGACCAGGAAGACGACGTCGTCTCTGCCCTGCGCGCCGGCGCAGACGGTTACCTGCTGAAAGACATGGAGCCGGAGGATATGATGGCGCAACTGAGCCAGGCCGCCGTTGGTAAAATGGTGATCAGCGACCGGTTAACCACACTACTGGCAGAAGCCCTTCGTTCGAACCGCTCTCAGCAGGCGCCCCGCCCGGATTTCGACAGCCTTACGCCGAGAGAAAAAGACATTCTCCGGCTGATCGCAGAGGGCTTGTCGAACAAGATGATTGGCCGAAACCTTGACATCAGCGATGGCACCGTGAAGGTTCATGTGAAGCACCTGCTGAAAAAGCTGAACCTTCGCTCCCGTGTTGAGGTTGCCGTGTGGGCTGTGGAAAAAGGGCTTCATAAAGGCTGAGTTATATCAAAACCTTCCCTACCGTTTTTGGTTACTCTGGGCGGGTTTTCAAACCGCCCGGAGCCTGCCATGCATTTTGCTTCCCTCAGCTTACCCAAGCGCCCGTCTATTCGTGGGTTACCTGCCTTGGGGAAAATACCTGGCCAGCTTCAGGCCAATGCTCTGGTCAGACAAACTCTCGGTGTTTTAACAGAATACCTGCCCTCTCCCACCCCGGCTCTGGCCGCCATTGACCAGAGCATTCCCATGCCCATCAAACAGCTTTTGGCTGAAGCACCGCTAAACCGGGTATTTGCCGAGGCTATTTCAGACGGCGAGTTCGACGAGTTTGAGGGCCGCAGAATTCGCCTGGAAATAAACGGTGGCCAACCGGGAGTCACACTCGGCTACTGGGCCGGGCGACTGAGAGTTCTGAATGGCCCGGGTGATGCCACAATCCGGGGCTCGGTTTCTGCCTTTAAAACCCTGGCCGAGCGCAAACAGGACCCGGACCAGCTGTTTTTCCAGAGACGCCTGGTGATTGAGGGTGATACCGAACTGGGCCTGGGCCTGAAAAACCTTCTGGACAGCCTGGACTGGGACCTGAAGCAGATGTTTCTCTGACACGACAAGTTCATCATCCGGCCTGCTTCGAGGTACACTGGCACTTTTAACCATCATTGCTGGAGCCATCATGTCATCTGTATCCGGAAAGGGAAAAGCCACCACTATCATCCATAACCGCCGCCATCAGGATGCCTTTGGCAGTCCCTATTCTCCGGTGTACAACACCACTACCTACCGGTTCCCGAACACTCAGGCACTGCTGGATGTTATTGAAAAGCGCACAGAGGGCTATCTTTATACGCGCTGGGGCACCAATCCCAGCATTCGCGAACTTGAGCAGGGCCTGGCGGCGCTTGAAAACGCCGGGGCCGCTCTCGCTTTTGCCTCTGGTATGGCGGCCATTTCCGCCACGCTGCTGGCCCACGGGCAAAAAGGCATTGTCTGTGTGGGTGACCTGTATGGCGGTACTCAGGAACTGCTGATAAACCACTGTCAGGCGCTGGGCATTTCCGTAACCTTCCTGCTGCAGGACGAGCAGAACAAGCTGGAAGCCAGCCTGAGCGAACCCGGCATGCTGGTGTATTGTGAAACACCCGCCAACCCAACCCTTGCCATCCTGGACATCCAGAACCTGGCAGACCGGGCACATGCCAAAGGCGCCTTACTTGCCGTAGACAATACCTTTGCCTCGCCGGTTAACCAGCGCCCGCTCGAGTTGGGAGCAGACCTCGCTCTGCACAGTGCCACCAAGTACATGGGGGGCCACAGTGACCTCACCGCCGGTGCCCTGATGGGTTCGGACGCTCTGGTTCGTACGGTGGCCAGCTGGCGTAAGAATCTGGGCCAGTTGTTGTCGCCAGAGACCGCAACACTGCTGTCACGCAGCTTGAGAACGCTGGCATTGCGCGTTCGTCAGCACAATGAAAATGCACTTGCAGTGGCTGTGGCTATGGAGCAAAACCC
>CAYUTG010000013.1:11192-26654 GCA_964447555.1 uncultured Marinobacter sp. | reverse complement strand
GGCCTGGAAGACCCGGCCGATCTGATTGCAGATCTGAACCGGGCCATCGAAGCATCGGCCTGAATTTTCACCTATTGCACTTTCCCACGATAGGGGATAGATTCAGGTTTAAACGGAGCCGGTAAATCCAAGTACTGATATCCCCTGTATCGTGGTTATGTAATTTCGTAATTATGCAAAGACTGCCTGAACACAACACGATTCCTGACGGCCGGCTTTCTGCTCCGAAAGCTGGCCGAAGCTATTCTGCGTTTCTTATTTACCGCTGAATCTGCATTACATCAACGCCGGATTCAGCGTTTTCACTTTACCCCGAACTTATTTAATTCATGGAGACTGATATGTCTGCAGCATTACCCGCAATTACCGTTGCAGAAGAAGATTACAACCGCCTCAGCGCGCTGCTTGACAAGGTCGAGGAGTTTACCGAAACCATTGATCAACTTGATGAAGAGCTGAGCCGTGCCGAAATGGTACCACTGGCAGACATGCCCGATGACGTCGTCACCATGAATTCCACGATCCGCTTCCTGAACGAGGATACCGGCCAGGAGAACGAGCTGGAACTGGTTTACCCTCATGAATTCAACCCCAATGAGCGGCACGTATCGATTCTTGCGCCAGCCGGAGCCGCCATGCTTGGGCTAAGCATTGGTAAGAGTATTGAATGGCAGGTAAAAGGCCGGGCCCCATTGCACCTCAAGATTGTTCGGGTAACACGGAAAACACCGGCCTGATAAGCCGGCACAACTCAGGCCATGACCCGTGTGGGCGTACTGCCCACCGGGCGCTCACTGGCCTGGTGAGCGCACTAAGCCACCTTTGATGCCGCACCCGAATGCCAGATCACACGGCGCAGCCGGGTCATAACATCCAGATTGTTCGCCTCCATTGCTTCCAGCGCCTTTAAAGATTCACCAAACCGCCCCTCATGATGCGCAAGAACTGCCTCCCGCGCGTAAACGTGAACCAGCCGGTGAGGTTCCTCGATAGCACGGAAATCTGCCCGGCCGGCATAACGCTGGCCACCACCGCCACGGTAATACCACTGGCCAAACTGACACTCGGTTTCATCCGGCAATGAATCTGCCGTTTGCTCCGACAAACCAGCAAGCACCTGATACACCGTCAGTTTTATTTCCAGCTCTTCCAGGTTTGCGAGCTCAATTTCCGCCAGCAACGCGGCATCATCCAGGGCGTCAGACGAAGTGCCTGCCATATCGATCAGTTTCATCAGGCGCATTCTGGCAGACTCAGCTTCTGTAGCCAGTTGTTCCATTTCTTCGCTACCAGCACGGCTGGCAGCCGCTACACTTTCTGTCTGAGCCCGAACGCGCGCAATGGCTTCTTCAATCTCTTTGGTTGCCTCACCAGCACGGAAGGCCAGATTCCGCACTTCGGTCGCCACCACACTGAACCCCCGGCCATGTTCTCCTGCACGGGCGGCCTCAATGCTGGCATTAAGCGCCAGCAGGGACGTCTGATCTGAAACCCCATCTATCACATCAACCAGGCTGGTAATATCACGGGTCTCGGATTCCAGAGATTCCATGTTTCCTGCCGAACTTGCTGCGCTATTCCTGGCAGTCCCCAAACGCCCCACAAGAGAAGCCATGTTGTCGCGGACCAGGCCGGATTCATCGCGGGTAGCCAGGGCATCATTGCGCCGGGACCCCAGCATTTGTGACAATTCAGTGAAAGACCCTTTGAGAGCAGTCAGTGAGCTTCCAAACTGACCAAGGCCAGACATCAACCGCCGGTTGAGGCCCAGCTGACTCCGGGCTTCCTCTAACGAATGACTTCGTTCTTCCAGTGATGCACCCAGATCTTCTGTTTGTTCCCTGAGGCGCTTGTTTTCCTCCCGGAGCGCCAGCACTTCGCTCTGAAGCCCGTCTATCGTCATTCTGGTTTTCCTGAACACCACCTGCCTCCCAAATCACCAGACATTAAACACATACTGCATGCATCTTTATGGAATCTGACCAGATTACCTATCCGTAATCGTTCGTACTTCGGGGGGAAGGATATTCAAAGAGCAAGCGCTGGGTATTTTAATTACTTATTTACCGAGTATTCAGGCCGCATATTCCAAAACATTCCTGCAAATGAGTATTATTATCATTGCACTCATTAAACATTTATCTATTATATATGTATAAGAACCTGGGAGATTGATTATGAGATACCAAAGCATTCTCGGAAGCTGCAATGAAACAACCGTCGGCGAACTGATCGACCGGTGCCCTGAGACCTCGGCGGTTTTTGCAGAGTACGGCCTGAGCCCTTCTCAGCACAGCACCATCACTATTCGTGAGGCGGCTGAAAAAACCAGCGTAGAGCCAAAAGTGCTTTGCCAGCGCCTGTTCGATGTGTACATGGCCCATAAGCCCCTTGAAGAGCTGGACACAGAGTCGCTGCTGGCGCTTATTGCCGAAGAGTACGAAGCCTCGCATCTGGAGCAATTGCCAAAACTGCACCGACTGGCCAGAAAAATTGAAGCGGTTCACCGTGCCAACCCGGATGTACCCCAGGGCATCACCCGGGCGGTCAAACATCTGGAGCAGGTGCTGGCAGAGCATATACAGCGGGAAGAAACCTATGTGATAGCCCGCTTTGAGCATGAACCAGCTCCCCGGCCCGACACCCCGATCAGCCAGATGAATCAGGAACACGACGACATAAAGAAACAGCTTCGCGCGCTGAGAGGCATGACAAAAAGCTACAAGGCTCCTCAGGCCGCCTGTCGCTCCTGGCGCAAGTTGTACGATGAACTGAAACAACTTGATTTCAGTTTATCTGAGCAGATTTACCTGGAGCGGGACATCCTGTTTCCAAGATTCCAATTCTGAATACAAGGGGGCCGTATCATGGCGTTCAAACAACTTAAAAATCTGATTGAATGGGTGGTGGAATACCACGAAGCACTGGAACATCAGTATAGCCATCTTGCGGCCTCCCAACCTGATGAGAGAATGCGTATGGCGCTGGAATTCCTTGCCAGCCGGGAAGCACACCAGGCTGAGACGATGGAAGAATACCTGCAGGATGCCGATGATGACCTGATGGATATATGGCTGAGAGAGCCGCCAGCGTTTGTGGCATCCAAGGTTCAGACGGGGGTTCCTCCATGCGAAGGGTGCCACGATGTACAGGATGTTCTGAAAAACATTCTGCACGCACACCAGAACCTTACTGACATGTACGAAATGAGGGCAAAGCTGGCACGAACCTCTCGTGAATCTGAGTTGTTCAGCGGATTGGTGAGCAGCCAGCAGGCCGAAGCAAGATTGCAGTCACGGGACATTGCCCGCCTTGAAATATACTGAGGCCTGAACAGGTTACCTTACAACAGATCAGCCCCCGTTACCGGGGGCTTTCTCATTTTCCGTAATATAAGCCTGATAGGCACGAATGGAAGCCAGCAAGCTGTCCCTGTAGGCAGCGCCGTATTGATTGCCCCCGGAGTCTGCTTCACGAAGCGCGGCGGTATACTGGCTTTCGCCCTGCTTCGCGAACTGAATAGCCGCCGGTACACCGTCTCTGCCTGCAACAAAAGCAAGGCGTTCCCACTCTCTGGCTTCCGGGTCTTTCATAGTGCTCCTGTTATGACTCCATTACGGCTATTTCAATGGCTGGTGTAACATCGCGGGCGTACGCTCCTGCTCAACAATTCCGGTTCGTATCAGGAAATCGCCAAAGTATTCCCCGGATTCACGTTCTTCGTGATAGGAACGGAACAGAGGCCGTAGCTCCGCCAGAATCGTTTTCACATCAATATTTTCCCGGTATAACCGATTCATACGCTGGCCGGAAAAATCCGCACCCAGATAGAGGTTATATTTACCCAAGGCCTTACCTGTCAGGGCGATCTCCCCCAAGTATGGGCGGGCACAGCCGTTCGGGCAACCGGTAACGCGTATGTTGATGGCATCTGGTTCAAGACCTTCTTCCGCCATTGTGCGCTCTATCTGATCAACAAACTCTGGCAGAAAGCGCTCAGATTCGGCCATGGCCAGACCACAGGTGGGGAAGGCCACGCATGCCATCGAATGCTGGCGCACTGGTGTGCTGCGGTTGCCCGCATCCAGCTTGTATTCGTCCACAATGGCATCAATGGCTGCCTTCTGCCCAGGCGGCACATTGGCAATCACCAGATTCTGGTTACAGGTGATGCGGAAACTGCCATCATGAACTTCGGCAATTTTTCTCAAGGCGGTGCGAAGCTGTCCGGCCTCTGTGTCAGCAACCCGGCCGGTCGGAATCAGCAGGGTTAAATGCTGGTTTCCGTCTTCACCCTCAACCCAACCAAACCGATCTCCGTTGCTGGTCAGGCTGAAGCTGCGGGGCCTTTCAAATGGCTGGCCATGATATTCAGAAAATTGCTCGCGGAACCAGTCCATCCCGTGGTCATCAATGGTGTATTTGAAACGTGCATGGGCGCGATTGGTGCGGTCACCAAAGTCGCGCTGAATGGCACAAATAGCCTGGCAGGCATCCACAATCTGCTCTTTCGGCACATAACCGGCCATGGTGGCCAGGCGCGGATAGGTAGCCGGGTCCCCATAGGTAAGGCCCATGCCGCCGCCAACAACTACGTTAAACCCAAGAATCTGGTTGTCTTCAACGATCGCGATCAAACCAATGTCGTTGGCAAATACATCGCAATCATTTTCTGGTGGCACGGCCAACGCAATCTTGAACTTTCTGGGCAGGTACTTGTAGCCATAAAACGGCTCTTCTTCCTCGCCCAGCTTCTGAACGCACTCCTCGCCCAGCCAGATCTCTGCATAAGCAGCCGACCGCCAACGTAAACGGTCACTGATGGCCAGTGACAACTCATGGATTTCGTTATGCAGGTGTGACCGGTGCGGGTTTACATTGCTGATGACATTCCGGTTTACATCGCCACAGGCACCCCGGGTATCCAGCCCCAGCGCGTGCACTTTTTGCATGAATTCCTGCATTTTCTCTTTGAAAACACCATGGAACTGGAACGTCTGCCGGGTGGTCAGCCGCAACGTGGAGTTGGCACACTCATCGGCAATCCGGTCCAGACCCAGCCATTGCTGAGTGGTCAGCACACCGCCCGGCAGGCGCAGGCGAACCATGAACTGGTAAATGGGCTCCAGCTTCTGGCGGCGGCGCTCATCACGCAGGTCACGGTCGTCCTGCATGTAGGTGCCGTGGAATTTGGTGAGCTTGGTGTCATCGTCTGGCAGGGCGCCGGTTGCACGATCCGCCAGACCTTCCAGTATGGTGCCACGCAGGTAATTACTCTGCCGTTTAATTACTTCGGCTTCAGGTAGTTTCTCAGTCATCAGTATACATCCCGCTGGTAACGTTTATCCCGGTTTAGCTGGCGCAAGTACTCTTCGGCCTTGTCGCGGGGCATGTTCCCCTGCTCGCTCACAATATCGAGCAGGGCGTCATTCACATCCGGTGCCATGTTGTCGGCGTCGCCACATACATACAGGGTGGCACCCTTCTCAAGCCAGGCCCAGACGTCGGCTGCCTGTTCACGAAGGCAATGCTGTACGTACCGCTTGGCTTCCTGATCACGTGAAAAGGCCACATCCAGCCGCGTAAGCAGGCCATCGCGCCGCCATTTCAGCCACTCAGTCTGGTACAGGAAATCTGTACGGAAGTGGCGATCGCCAAAAATCATCCAGTTTTCGCCAGTGGCTTCCCGCTCTTCCCGCTCCTGCAGGAACGCCCGGAATGGTGCAACACCGGTGCCCGGCCCGATCATGATAACCGGCGCTTCGTCGTTATCCGGCAGTGCGAAGTTTTTGTTGGGATCAATATAAACCGCAACCTCAGCCCCCTCTTCCAGCCGGTCTGCCAGCCAGGTTGAGGCAACCCCTTCCCGGTGCCGGTCATGACTCTGGTATCGCACAGCAGCCACGGTAATATGCACTTCGTCGTCAACCGATGCCTGGCTGGAGCTGATGGAATACAGGCGGGGAGGCAATTTGCGCAAGGTGTTCACCAGCGTTTGCGGTGCCAGTTCCGGCACCGGCCACTGCCGCACCAGATCAAGCAAATCCCGGCCGGCAATCCACTCCCGGAGTTCGGTACTGTCTTCTGCCAGAGCACGCAACTCGTCATTACCGGAGAGTTCTGCCCACTGTTTCACAAGTGGTGCGGTTAGCAGGGTAATTTCCCGCAAATGGGTCAGCGAGTGGCCCAGAGAGACACTCTGCTCACCTTCTGTCACCTGTTGCTCTGCATCAAACCCAAGTGTTTCCAGCAACTCAGTTACCAGAACCGGGTTATTTTCAGCGTAAATGCCCAGCGCATCGCCTGGCTTGTACTGAAGCCCGGAATCTTCCAGCGACAACTCTATGTGGCGCACTTCTTTGTCGGAACCACGGCCGTTCAGCACCTGATTGGTCAGAATGGTCGCCCGGAACGGATTTTTCCGATTGTAAACAGACGTCTGCGGGGCTGCCGCGCTGGCTGCCTGTGTTACAGGCCCGGAAACACCACCCTCAACGGCCACGGCCTCCAGAACACGTTCAATCCACTCCTGTGCGATATCGTCGTAATCAACATCGCAGTCTGCCCGCTCTGCCAGTGACGAGGCCCCCAGTTTAGCCAGTGTCTGATCGAACTCTTTACCTGTCTGGCAGAACTGCTCGTAACTGGAGTCGCCAAGCGCAAGCACGCTGTAGCGAAGTTGCTCAACTTTCGGGGCCTTTTTGCCATGCAGAAACTCGTGAAAATCCAGCGCATTGTCTGGCGCTTCGCCTTCACCGTGAGTGGAGGTAACAATCGCCAAAAACTGCTCTTTTTTGAGCTGCTTAGGCTTGTAATCCGCCATATCAACCACGTTCGCCGGTATGCCTTTTTCTGCCGCCCGGGCGGCCATTTGCTGCGCTACGCCTTCAGCATTGCCGGTCTGCGAGCCAAACAGAATGGTCAGTTCCGGGCCAGCCGCCTGGGCAGCAGACACCGGTGCCTCTGCAGCGGGCAGACCACCAGCAAAGCTGGCCGCGCAGCGCCCCGCCATGTAACCAGACAGCCAGAGCACCTGATCCGCGGTTAACTCGGAAAGAATACTGCTTAAACGTTGTTGTTGATCTCCGGTAAGAGGAGACGAACTCAGATCAATCGCCATGTCGCGCAACCAGAATGAACAGTGGATGAAAGCCCCCGTTAACGGGAAACCAATAGATCGTTCATTCACACTCTAAAGAATAAAATGGTTAGCTATAAATCGGATTAAACCGGATACGCTTATCAGTTTTCCTGATATAGAAGCTAAATTACTGAACAATATGTATTTTATTGTTATTCTAAAATAACATATTAAAAGTGATCTTTATCATTTCCAGCAATTACCAAACTCCTCTATGCTGATCACATCAGGTCACGTGGCCATGATCACGTTTACCTCAACACCTTTGGACTTCAGCACATTTTGAAAGGAGCTATCTATGTCGACAGCAAAGGCAGGCCACAAACATCAGGTGGTCGTTATTGGAGCGGGTGCCGCGGGCACCAGCGTGGCTGCATCGCTGCTGCGACAGAGCCCGGAGCTTGATATTGCTATTGTGGAACCAAACGATGTGCACTACTACCAGCCGGCCTTCACACTGGTGGGCGGTGGCGCCTACTCGCTGGCAAAGGCCGCCCGCCCTCAGGCGAGTACCCTGCCGGAAAAGGCGCGCTGGATACGTGCTGCAGCTACAAAGCTTGATCCGGACAACAATCAGATTCAGTTATCTGATGGCCGGAACCTGGCCTATGACATTCTGGTGGTTACGCCTGGGCTGAAACTGGACTGGGATAAAGTGACGGGGCTCAGGGAGACACTGGGGCGAAACGGCGTGTGCAGCAACTATGATCCGTCGCTTGCTGAATACACCTGGGAGTGCATACGCACCTTCAAAGGCGGAAAGGCCCTGTTCACCCAGCCACCTGCTCCTATCAAGTGTGCCGGCGCACCTCAGAAAATTGCGTACCTTGCCGCGGATTACCTGCGCAGACATCAGTTGGCCAACCGCAGCGAGGTGAAGTTTTACTCAGCTGCAGGCGCACTATTCAGCGTTCCCGAGTTTGTGCCACCACTGAACCAGGTGGCGCAGAACTACAATATAGGGGTCTTACTCAACCACAACCTGATTGCCGTAGACGGTGACAAGCGCGAAGCAACCTTCCGGTTTACTGACAGCGACGGCGAAACCAGAGACGTGACAGAAACCTTCGACCTGCTGCACGTAACCCCGCCACAGTGTGCGCCGGACTTTGTTAAAGACAGCCCACTGGCCAACGCCGGCGGCTGGGTGGATGTTGACCAGCACTCTCTTCAGCATGTTCGCTACGCCAATGTTTTCAGTCTGGGCGACTGCAGCTCCTTGCCAACCTCAAAAACCGCCGCTGCCATTCGAAAACAGTCGCCAGTCGCTGCAGCCAATATTCTTGCCAGACTCTCTGATACCAAACCGGCCGCTGAATACGATGGCTATACATCCTGCCCGGTAGTCACCGGGTACGGTAAGGTCATGCTGGCGGAGTTTGTTTACGGCGGAACCGTAACACCCACCCTGCCCCTGAGCCCGTTCAAGGAATCCAGGTTTTACTGGCAGGTTAAAAAGCGCTTTTTGCCACCCTTCTATTTTGACTACATGCTCAAAGGGAAGGAGCGGGATATCGCCCACAAACCATTAAAGTCAAAAGGTAAGTCTTCGGTTGGCGAGGGGCAGTCGGTCGCCAGAGGCTAAGGCCTGAACGCCTAATACGCCTGGTGCATTCGCCGCTGAATGAGGCTGGCAAAATGCCGCCACATGCCCAGACTGGTGAACAACCAGGCTGCCCAGGCCAACCACATGGTGGTGTGGGGAATAGTCAGCAGAAAATCAGTGTGCAGTGCATCGGCCAGGCGGGTGGTTCCCGTTGTATACATCGCCAGCGGGAACACCAGGCTCCACAGTTGCGGTTCGTAGTGCAACTGGTGGCGTTTCAGCACATGCCGCCAGAACGTAAGCCCCAGTAAAAGTGGAATCCACCAGGTGGCCACCGCCCAGAAAAACAGGGTAAAGCCCCGGAGGAACGGCAGAAAATCCATCAGCACGCCGCCGTCATGAGCCCGGACAATAAGGGTGGACCCTGCCAGCGTGGTGATTGCCACAGCGCCCATATTAATCCAGTAAGGCGGGCTCAGGTTTTCCGGGCTTAGCTTGAGAAAGGTCAGCCGATAGAAAATCAGGGTGATAATGGCAAGATAAAGCATGCAGCCGACCATAAACATGCACAGCGCAAAGAACAGGCGCAGATCTTCGGGGCCACTCCAGGGCACCAGGGACGTAAGAATTGCCACAGACTGCGTGCTTACTGCCGCCAGAAGCCAGGCACCATTAATACCTTCTTCCAGCGTTGGCTTATCTGACCGGATAGTTACCGAGATAAAAAACAGATACATGATGCAGCCCCACAGGCTCACCCCCAGCCACCAGAACACCGTCGCGACGTCGGCCCAACCCAGTAAAATCTGAAACTGTGCACCCAGAATGCAGGTTCCTGCGACGAGCGTGAAAAACCCCGGACCACGGGCGTGGTCATTCATGTCGTGAACCAGTGAGTGCGGGTAACAGATCACGCGAACCAGCGTTAACGCAGACAACAGAGCGTAGGCCAGGCAGTTCGCCACCAGCAGCGTCACGGCTATTTTTTCGTAACCAAGCAGGTGCGATGCAATCGAGGTGGCCCCCGTAGCCATCACCACGGCGAAGTAACCTGGAAACAGTCCGGCCGCGCCCTCACCACACAATGTCATTAACTGCCTGGGCAGTGTTCTGGTCGTTGTCATTATCTGCCCATACTCTCCATGAGAAAAAAACGGCCTTAATATATCATCTGAGCAGGTATTCCGGTAAACCGAACCCTCAGGGGAAGACAACCATGACCCAAGTTCGAGTGGCCGCGCTGCAAATGCGCGGGCGCATGGCAGATATTCACTACAATCTGGACCATGTAAAGGAACTGCTTGATGAAGCGGTTCATCAGAAAGCCAGGGTGATTTCGGTTCCCGAATTTTTTACCACACCGATTGTCGAGAACCCCCGGCTGTGGGCTGCCAGCCTGCCACCGGAGAACGCAGCGCTGGACTTGCTGCGGGAGTACGCCTCTGACCACCAGGTGTTGATTGGCGGCTCCTACCTTGAACACCGGGCCGGACACCCGGCTGGCCGCCCGGACGTTTTTAATTGCTACACGCTGGTTCAGCCAGACGGCACCGTAACCCGTCACGATAAAGATCAGCCCACCATGATTGAGAACGCCTACTATACAGGCGGCGATGATGACGGCATTCACCAGACCCCGTTTGGGCGCGTAGGCACAGCCGTGTGCTGGGAAACCATTCGTACCCGGACCATTCACCGGCTGAAGAATAGAACCGATTTTCTAATGACGGGCAGTCACTGGTGGTCGCCACCGATTAACTGGCCGTTTGCCCACGGGTTCATGAAATCCATGGCCGACATGAACGACAGGTATATGGAGGCAACTCCGCCCACCTTTGCCCGAATGCTTGGCCTGGCCAATATCCACGCCGCTCACTGCGGCAAGCTGGAAGGCTCCATTCCGATCAGCCCGGCAGGGGTACCATCAGCCAGATATTGCGGCGAATTGATGGGCGAAGCCCAGATTATCGACAATCAGGGCAATCGTCTTGCCCGCCGGCACCGCCATGAAGGCCCGGGCGTTATCTCGGCCGACCTGGATCTGGTTCCGGCAGAACCCACACTGCCCACACCAGACCGTTTCTGGATTCCCGAACTGGCCTGGCGTTTCCGGTTTTTCTGGTGGCAGCAGAACCTGTGTGGCAAGCAACTGTACAAGAAGGCCAGGCGAAATGGCTGGCTAATGACCGCTCCGCCGCAGCATCTGCAACCAGAATCATAAGTCTGCACACTCGCCCTGCACACCAGAAAAGAGCACCAGAACATGCAACGCGACATACCCATTACTCAACTTCGTACAGGCAAGCTCAAAGCATTTGCAGGCACTGATACCCTGACGGGCATTTTCAAGGAGGACAAAGCCTGTGCCCGGTTGTCTGAACACGGGCTTGAAGGCGATGAACACGGCGACCCCAGAAACCATGGCGGCCCGGAAAAAGCGTTGCACCATTACGCAGCAGATCACTATGCATGGCTGCAAGCCAACCTGCCCTCACCCGCCGCAGAACGCTGCCAGCCCGGTGCCTTTGGGGAAAACCTGGTGTCTGAAGGCATCACCGAGCGGCAGGTCTGCATAGGAGATGTATACCGGCTGGGCGACGCACTGATAGAAGTGTCTCAACCAAGGCAGCCTTGCTGGCGGCTGAACCAGTACTTCGGCATTCCGGATATGTCTTACCGGTTGCAGAACAGCCTGAGAACCGGGTGGTATTACCGGGTACTGCAGCCTGGCGACATTCAGGTAAATGACACACTGCGCCTGCAAGACCGGCCACTGCCGGACTGGACGCTGCACCGGGTACTGGAGTTGCTTTACAAAGACACGATGAACCGAAAGGACCTGCTAACTCTGTCCAACCTGGCTGGCCCTTCGCCTAACCTGCGCAACCTTGCCATAAAAAGACTGGATACGGGACGTGTCGAGAACTGGCAGGGGCGGCTGTACGGCCCGGCACAATGAGCTTCAGCCTGCCTGAAATCCCTACTAATTACCAAACTCAACTACAATATTACTAAAGTTTATGGCAGGCTCACCTGTCCACTTTCGGACAGATGAGATGTATGCCCAAACCTGCCAACAAAAAATCGCCCCTGTGGCACCCAAGTTTCTGGTCATCCTGGGCATTGGTCGCCCTGTTGTATCTGCTGGCGCATTTACCCATGACTGCCAAGCAGAAACTGGGAAAACGGCTTGGCCGTTTTCTGGCGGTGAAACTGAAATCCCGGGCGCGGGTTGCCAACCGAAATCTTGCCCTCTGTTTTCCCGATCTGGACAAGAACGCCAGGGAGCAGTTGATTGAAGATAATTTTATTGCCTGCACCCGGGGCTTTCTGGAAAGTACTCACGCCTGGTGGCGGGACATGTCACCCTATTATGAAACGGCCGATGTGCAGGGGCTGGAACACCTTCGGGAAGCCCAGCGCATGGGCAAAGGCGTACTGCTGATTGGTGGCCATTACAGTATTTTTGATTTCGCGTTACCTCTGGTGGCCTGCCACCTGAAGAATCCCGGATATATGTACCGCCCGAACAACAACCCAGTGATCGACCGTATGATCGAAAACGGCCGGCGACGCCATTTTGGTATTCGTCCGTTCACCAAGCGGGAATTGCGGCCCATGGTGTCTTTCCTGAAAAAAGGTGGGGAAGTATGGTTTGCCTGCGATCAGGATTTTGGCGGAAAAACCGAACTGTTTGTACCCTTTTTCGGCGTGGAAACCGGGTGCATTACCTCACCAAGTTATATCGCGAAAGTATCCGGAGCTGCCGTAATTTGCGTCAGTCATTTGCGAATGCCCGATGGCCGCTACCGCGTAATCTTTTCGCCCGTTCAGACCGGGTTCGGGGTAGATAAACATCAGGATACCCGAACCTGGAATCAGTATATTGAAGACACGGTTCGCGAACAGCCCGACCAGTATTTATGGCTGCACAAGCGCTTCAAAACCCGCCCTGAAGGAGCAGAGAAAGTCTACTGACTATGAAGGCAGCGCGGGCGCCCTGAGCGATCAACTGGTTTTCGGCACCTGATTCATACCCGGCTTTCCATACCAGTAGCCATTGCAGGGCGGAGCTTCCACCAGAGCAAGCGGGTTCACGTCCGGAACCCCGCCCCGGCGCACCACATCATAGCGCTGAACAACCTCGGCCATACCCTGGTGTTCCGGGCTCAGGCGCACTGTGTCGACCCCCATAGCGTCCATTGCCGGCAACTCCTGCAGCAGATCATAGCGGGAACCCGATAACGTCGAGGTACCGTTTATCCGGAACAATTCCTGGGACTCCCGGGACTTCAGTTCCATGCCATCAGGGTGCTGCAGACAACGGAACTCGCAGTTATCTTTGGGCAGATTATAGTGCCGGGCGGTAAAACAGCGGGACGACCAGGCCAATGGCAAAAAGCCCCAGGAGAATACTTCAGCTGGCAGGTGCAGGCCTTCCTCTTTCAGTTCATCAATCAGTCGCACCAGGGTCTCTTTACCCAGCTCGACGGGCAGGCACCACCCCTTCAGGCCCTGCCGGGCCAATACCTTCAACGTGGCGGTGTTATAGGTATTCATCGACGGCCCGGTGATAAACGAAAGCCCATATTGTGCCGCCAGATGTACGGCCGACTGATCATTCGCCTCCACCAGAAACTCATGCTGGTCGCAAATACGGCGCAGCCGGCGCAAATCTGCTTCAGACTCAATAAGCGTTTGCGTGGAAAGCACCACGTCTTTGCCACAGGCCTTCAGATCACGCGCCAGGCCAAGCCAGTCATCCGGCCTCAGTTCCCGGCGGCGGGAGCACACCGTTTCGCCCAGGTAAATAGTATCTACCGGCCAGTCGGCAGCCTCAGCGTAGAAATCAAAGACGGATTGTTTGGTCCAGAACCATAGGATGGGCCCCAAAGATAACTTCATCATAGCGTGCCTGCCCCTATTTCCATTTTCGGTGATAGGCCCCGAGAGTGGTCAGGCCACCCTCGGACAAACCGGACAGTGTGTCATGCCAGGCGGGATCCACCGCAAATTGCTCTGCATTGTATTCGACAGAATCCAGAGCCTGACGCCAGGTTCTGGCCACATCGGCAATATAGGCAGGGCTACGCTGACGGCCCTCAATTTTTACAGCACTGATGCCCAGAGCCTTTAACTCTGGCAGCAGGTCCACCGTGTTCAGGCTGACCGGTTCTTCAATGGCATGGTAAACACTTCCCTCCACCTCAAACCGGCCCTTGCACAGCGTTGGGTAGCCAGCAGATTCACCCTTGCCGTACCGGTCGATCAGCACATCATTCAGTCGGGATTCCAGACCCTGCGGCGTTTCCTGCCAGCGCACTGCTTTTGCCGGGGAACAGGCACCACGGGTATTCGGAGATTCATCGGTAAGGTAGGACGACAGATAGCAACGGCCTTCGGCCATAATGCAGAGACTGCCGAAGGCAAAGACCTCCAGTTCAACCGGGCTGTTTTTTGCAACGCCACGAACCTGATCAATAGACAGTACCCGGGGTAATACGGCCCGGCGGATATCGAAATTATCCTTATAGAATTTCAGCGCTTCGTAACTGGTGGCCGAGCCCTGCACCGACAAGTGCCGGGGCGTGTCCGGGTGACGGGTAGCCGCGTAATCCAGCAGCCCCATATCGGCCAGAATCATGGCGTCTACCCCAAGGGCGGCTGCACGGTCTACCGCGCTCTTCCACTGGCCCCAACCCTCAGGCTGTGGAAACGTATTGATGGCACAAAATACCCGGGCACCCCGGCTGTGCGCGTATTCAATACCTTCGGCAGCACGTTTGTCATTGAAGTTCAGGCCGGCGAACTGGCGGGCATTGGTGCTGTCACGAAAGCCAAAGTAGACGGCATCGGCACCATTATCAACGGCTGTTTTCATGGCCGGCAGGCTTCCGGCGGGGCAAACAAGCTCCATAGTGATCTCCGGTGGAACATAGGGTGCCTACCCTAGCGCTCCACCGGCAAACCGGCCTTGACCATTATCAGCAGGGCCGCTTTTCCTTGCTCTGCAGCCCCTTTACACCCTGGCCTGTCAGGTATCAGAGCATGTCCTTTCCGGACTTTCTCGCTGCCCTGACATCACGCACCACTGCGCCACAGATAACGGCCAGTACGCCTAATGTCAGCGCCGGCCACACAAGAATATAGGCTCCATAGATGAACTCGCTCATGAGCTTGCCCCCTCAGGTATCAGATCAGATGATGTGTCTTCCGGGCTGTCATCGTAACTGCCAACCCGCTGTTTAATAAGGTTAAAATCGAAACGCTCTGTGCTGGCCAGGCTCATTCCGGTGCAGACAATCGCACTGGCTCCATAGGCTGTCAGCGAGGCCACCAGCACCATGTAATCCCGTAAAAACCCGGTTGCAAACACCAGCATGGCAAGGCCGGTCAGTACACCCACAATAAGCCCCACACTCCTGCCGAAGAAGCCAAAGGTCATCAGGCCCAGAACAACCGCTGCGCCTGCGGAGGCCAGAATTTCAAATACCAGAATGGTGACCCCGGTCATTTCAAGCAGTTCAAAACGGGCTACGCAGAACAGGGCCATGGCCACAACCACGGACCAGGTGAAGGCAGAGTTCGTTACTCTGTCCCAGTAACAGCTAACGATGACGGGGAATACGATTGCCCCCCAGAGTGCCCCCACAAATACCAGCATAACGAGAATATCAAAGGAGAAGCTGGCGAAAATAAGGCCTGCTGCGGTAGCGACAATCATGGTAATCCGGCCGATCAGCAACATGATTCTGGGGTTTGGCTCGTTCTTCGC
>CAYUTG010000013.1:0-11182 GCA_964447555.1 uncultured Marinobacter sp. | reverse complement strand
AGCCGCCATCACAATCGTCGACAAGGCGGAAAGATCGGAATCGGCCGTAGACGACAATGCACCGATAACCAGCACAAAAAACAGCGCCACAAACGTTGGCGGCAGATAGGTTGAAACCATTTGCGGAATCAGATTGTTCATATTGCCATCCACCGGCTCCATGCCGACCGTCAGCGCCATAAGCCCAACCATCCCCAGGCCAATCACAATGGCACCATAACCCAGCGTGGCCGTAACGAACGTGCGCTTGATGTGTTTCTCGCGCACCGCAAACAAGCGCTGAGAAATCGTCTGATTACCAATGGCATAAGCCAGAACGGCCACAAAGAACGGAGCGCCCTGCTTCAGAAATGCTTCAGCCGAGAAAAAGTCGCCCTGCTCTGCCGTCAGGTTGCCAAGCCCTTCAACCATCACCGAAGGACCGCCAACGGAAAACAGTACCGCTGGAATAATCACAACGGTAATCGCCATCAATGCAACGAGTTGTGCGAAATCAGTAAACACAGATGCCCTGAACCCGGAGGTAAGTGTGTAACTAAGCACACCAATACCGGCCACGATGACCCCCGTTTCAAACGACAGGGGCGACAAAACGGACACCAGTGCGCCGGCAGCGGTGAAGTTCACCATCAGGCTTATGGTACTGCCCAGAATATTGGAAAACGCCAGTATCAGTTGGCTGGACGATCCGTGCCGCGCATGAATCAGCTCACCCAGTGTGTGACCATTCGGAGCCAGCGCGCGGAAGCGCCGGCCAAACGGATAGATGAACAGAATCATCAGTGCACCCCACAGGCCATAGTGAACCGGCCCGGACACACCGTAGGTGTAACCCGATGTCGCCGCCGCGTAGAAGGATGCGGCCCAGATCCAGGTGGCCGTCATACTGGCAGACCCCATACCGAAGCCAACTGTATGGCCGGCAACCATAAACCCGGAGGTATCTTCCCGGTCTTTACGAATCAGCAGCGTAAGCAGGTAAGTACCGCCGTAGAAGGCGACCAGCAGGAGCACAATGGTCAGCACTGAGAACTGAGCAAAGGTGGTTTCGTTCAAAACATAACCTCTATATTTTTTCAGGACGACACAGGGCCATCAACAGATCTACATAAATCTGCAGCGTATAAGCACAGGATTCAGGTGCGCTGAAGCACCAAACGTTTACGGAGAGATAGTGCGAAAGGGCGTTACTTTCGCTTTGAATCAGGCCTTGCTAAGGGAATCGAAAAGGGAGATAAAGCAGGCAAAGATATTTAGTATTCATCAGATTAATTCATCCTCAACCAGACAGGTGATTCGAATCTGTCTCATTGAGCCCGGCAGCTATGCAATGAACTTATGGCAGAAAACGGGTAAATCCCTGATTTCCGGACGAATCACCTTCAGACCAATTATGGAAGCGATGAACGTTACTGGAAAGTTAACATTAAGTCCAGTCTTTAGAACTCAAAGCATTAGCCGGGGCCTGACACCCCGGCCATAAGCAAGCTAAATAATCCTTGAGAATCGCTGACTTGCGCCTTCTTTCCGGTACAGATCGAAAATCTGACAAATGGCCCGAATCAGCAGGCGGCCTGAACGCTGAACCTGCAGGCAGTGGCCATCATCAACCACCAGGCCGTCGCGCATCATCTGTTTCAGCCGGTGCAGTTCATCAGCAAAGTAGCGGTCAAAGTCTTCCTGCCATTCAATGGCAAACTGCTGGCGGTCCAGCCGGAACTGGCAGATCAGCTGGCCAATGACCCAGCGACGAATGCGGTCATCCCGGGTCAGATTAACGCCCTTGGTAATGGCCAACTGACCGGAGTCGATGGCGGCCTCCCAGGAGGGCAAATCATGATTATTCTGGAAGTAGGCATCGTCTGTCTGGCCGATGGCCGAAACCCCAAGAGACACCAGATCACACCCGGAGTGGGTTGTGTAACCCTGGAAGTTCCGATGCAAACGGCCTTCACGCTGGGCGATTGAAAGGCTGTCGTCGGGTTTGGCGAAGTGGTCCATACCAATGTATTCGTAGCCGGCCTCCAGCAGCCGGTTAATGGTGTTGTGAAGAATGGTCAGCTTGTCCTGCGGGGATGGCAGGGTGTCTTCCTGAATGCGGGTTTGCGGATAAAACCGGCCCGGCAGGTGTGCATAGCTGAATATGGAAAGGCGATCCGGAGACATTTCCAGAACCACCTCCAGAGTTTCAGCAAAGCTCTCAATGGTCTGGTACGGCAGGCCGTAAATCAGGTCAAGATTGATGGAGCGGAAGCCAAGATGGCGAGCCTCATTCAGAACCGCCTCTGTCATTTCCCGGGGCTGAATGCGGTTAACCGCCTTCTGTACCACGGGGTTCACATCCTGAACCCCCAGGCTGATCCGGTTGAAGCCGACTTTCCACAGGGTGGCCAGAGTGTCTTCCGCCACCTCCCGCGGGTCTATTTCGACACTGTAATCCCGCTCGTCATCAGACTGCAGGTTAAACAGCCCGGCATAGCCTTCCATCAGGTGATGCATCACGTCATTGGGCAGGAAGGTAGGTGTGCCGCCACCCCAGTGCAACTGACGCACAGGCCGGTCTGCGCCAAACAGCTTTGACTGAATAGCCGCCTCTTTAAGCACCCGCTCTACATAGGGCAACGCTTTGTCACGCTGTTTGGTGATCACTTTGTTGCAGGCACAGTAATAACAGAGATGGGCGCAGAACGGCAGGTGAGTATAAAGTGATATGGGGCGATCACTGGCCTTGCTGCGGCCAGCCGCCATAACCATGTCTTTCACCGGGTAGTTATCGATAAATTCTACCGCTGTGGGGTACGAGGTATAGCGGGGACCACTCAGATCGTAACGTCGGATCAGCGACTCATCCCAGACAAAGTCCGGAAGCCGTGTGTCTGAGGGTAAAACAGATGAATTAGAGGCCATAGCAGGAACCCTGAAGAGCAAAAGTGACAACAAGTAGAACCGGCACCGAGTTTATCAACTCGCCACGCCAATAGATGTTGCGCCCTTGGCGTATATCCACTACCCCCAAAGAGAGGCATTTTCAGAATAGATAAAACTACGGAAGCAAAAACGCCCGGTGCCTGCTAGTCTGGTACAGTATTGTTAACAATCAGGATACAGCGGCCCCTATGAAGCCAAGAACCATGCTGACAGGCGTGCTTGGAGCATTGCTTGCCCCTGCGTGCTTTTCACAATCACTTACCCTGAACCTGGTTACGTTTGAGGCGCCGCCTTACCAGGTGCCGGGTATTGAGTACTACGAGCAGGGCCACGTGACCGGTGAAACCGTTGACACTATTGTCTGCGCCGTTGGGCAGGCCGGTATGTTCACCCGAATTACCATGGCTCCTCAAAAACGTGCGGAATACCTGCTTAAGCGCAACCTGACGGACGGTTACTTCGCTATTGATCCTACAACCGAACTTGATGCCATTGCGGTTCGCAGTGACCCTGTAGCACTTGAAAAGTGGTATTTTTTCTCGTTAAAACCGGGGGTTGATCCGGCAACGGCCCGGATTGGTGTTGTCGATGGCAGCAATGAAGAGGCCTGGCTTACGGCCAACGGCTACGACGTATTTTTGAGAATAAACTCCCCCAGCCAGTTGCTCGCACTGTTAAACCGCGGCCGAATCGATACAGCGCTGATGGACAACAAGGTGATGAACAGCCTTTATGCCGACCAGGTCGAGCAAACCAGCCCTCTTCACGCCCATTTTCTGCGTTACGCTCCGCTGTATCTTTACCTGAGTGATACCTTTGCCGCGGGGCATCCGGATTTCATGCCCCGCTTTAATCATTTTCTGCCACCCTGCATGGCGCAGTCTCTGCAACTGACGCCTGACGAACGGCAGCATGTGGAACAACTGTCCATGCGGCTGGTCAGTCAGTTACACGCCATTCTTAACCTCCAGCAAGCCCTGGAGGCAGGCCCACGCATGGAGACGTTTACCGATGTTTTAACGGAAGACAGCAAATGGCAGGCGCTGGCTCCCAGAATGGCCACCCCTATGGCCTCACAGATTCTTGAGCTGCCGGGATCAAAAGCACTGTTTGCCTGGCAGCTGGCCCACAAGGGCCTGATCACCGAGGCCATGCTGATGAACGACATGGGCACACTGGTGGCTATGAGCCAGCTGACATCTGACTTCTGGCAGGGAGACGAACCAAAATTCCAGGCGGTGATGAATGCGCCCCTGGAGGCATCCACCGGGAAGCCTGTTCTCTATATTTCACCCATTCGTTATGACAGCTCAACTGCGCGGTTTCAGATTACAGTGAGCATCCCGCTGGCGTCACCAAACGGCGGGGCACCAGATGGAGCCATTTCCTTCGGGCTGGATATTGAGCGAGCCCTGGAAGAAGATGACCGACTCTGATCCGGAGTAGCACCATGAAGAGGGGGGGGGTCAGAACTGAAGTTCTGACCCCGGAGTAAGGAACCAGCAAAACCTCTGACCCCGACTTATCTTCCACTAGCCTACGGCGGCCCCTCTTCGCAAGCGAGAATCAGGGCCCAGAACTCCGAAAAATCATTAACCACCACATCAGGCTTATGCGGATGCTGGTGGGTGCCTGGAAATATCCGGTTCAGCCATGGCAAATCCCATTGGGCACCATTAAAAAAGACCGACGTCATACCCGCCCGCTTGGCGGCAATCACATCTGTGGTGCTGTCACCCACATACCAGACACTGGGGTCTGGCGGGTAGTCCAGTTTCTGAACCGCCAGCAGGAGTTGGTCCGGGTGTGGTTTCCTTAACGGCGCGTCATCACCACACACATCCACGTCGAACAGCTCTGTCCAGCCTGTGCCCTCCACGGCCGCCAGCTCATGTTCGAAAAATTCCCTGTCCCGGTTGGTGATAACCCCAACCTGAATGTTCAGCCGGGGCAAGCCGGCAAGCACATTCTGCACTTTCGGCTCAAAAGCACTGACCGTGCCATAGTGATTCCGGTAATGATAGTTAAACGCCTGATGGGCTATTTGTTTGGCTTCCTGATCGTCTCCGAACAAAACCTCGAAAATATCCGTACGGGAGATCTTCCGATCGGCCTTCACTTTCGGATGAAGCTGTGCAAACTCCTGCACATACGCCACCAGGCGGGCATCTTCAGGGGTTTTGCTGTCTTCCGGGGCCACCATCCGCTGCATCAGTCCCAGCCTGTGAAAATCCGGCAGCATATCGTCTACCGCGTGGTACATCGCATCCAGCGTGTCTACCAGCGTGGCATGCCAGTCAAACAGCACCACGGACGGGCGAATCAACTTGACGACGGCCGGGTGCCAATCCGGCTCTATCCGTGGCTCCGGCCGTTCCGGAGGCGGAAAGGGGCCGGGCCGGGTTTCAGCAACCGGTTGCTGAAACATCCCGGGGCTGCTGCGCTCAAGCAGAGCAAGCAGATCAAACAGCTCCTCAAAACTATCAAGCACCGCAGCCGGCCGGTCACGGTGGGAAAACCAGCTGTCTATCCGCTCAGGCTCCCAACAGGCACCGTTGTAAAACACGCCCGACACGCCAGCCCGGGTGGCGGTCAGCATATCCATATAGCTGTCACCGATATACCAGGCATGCATGTCGGCCGGCAGGCCAAGCGTATCCAGCACTTTCATAATGACATCAGGAGCCGGTTTATACCCGGTAACATCGTCCGCGCACACGGTGGTATCAAACAGGTTTTGCCAGCGCCCTTCATCAACTGTTGCCAGCTCTTTATCCAGAAACTCCCGGTTCCGGTTTGTGGATACCGCGAGCCGGATACCCATGGCCTTTAATGCCGACAGGTACTCGTACGCACCAGGCTGAAAAGGCCTCACCTGGCCAAAATAGCGCCGGTATGCTTCGTTATAGGCTTTGTGCGCTGTCAGTTTGGCCTCGGTATCACCCCCGAACACCGCATTGAAAATATCGGTCCTCGACACCCGTCGCTCGGCCAGAATGCGCGGGTGCAGCCGCCTGAAGATACGGATGTACCTCACCAGCCGGGCATCGTCTGAGGTACGGCATTTGCTCTCGGGCAGCAAACGCTCAACCAGGCCGAGCTCTTCCAGCTTTGGCAGCATATCTTCCATGGCACTGAACATGGCGTCATGGGTGTCCACCAGAGTGCCGTGCCAATCAAAAATGAGCACCGAAGGTGCAGGAATGCTTTCATTCAATCTGGCCACTCTTAGCCTCCATCAACAAACAAGTCCGTATCCGGCCTTGAAATCCGGCGTCAGGCCGGTAAGACTCAACAGGAACCTATAATAAAGATAACGCTGTTTCCGCTGCGCGCACTCAAAGGGTAGTTTTCATGACCGGCATTAGCTATCTGCTGCCTTATGATTTTTCGTTTCTGACAGTGCTCAGCTATGTTCTGGTACTCGGCTTTTACGGAGTTGGTCTGCAGAGAATGCCGGAAAGTGAACGGCCAGGTTCCGGCAGAATTGTCACCTTCGTGGTTGGCGTGCTGCTGTGCTATGCCGTTATGCAAACCCGGTTTGATTACTACTCCCAGTACATGTTTTTTGTGCATCGCGGGCAGCATCTTGTGCTCCACCACCTGGGGCCCTTCCTGATAGCACTGTCAAACCCTCTGCCGGTTATGCGTTTCTGGCGTAACCAGATGAGCCCGCGAACCCGAAAGGTGTTTCAGCCCGTTGGCTGGCTTTATCACCTGGCACAGCAACCGGCAATCGCCTCATTCCTGTTTGTAGGCCTGATCTATTTCTGGCTGTGGCCCGGCGTGCACTTTGACGCCATGCTGAGCCGCAACCTGTACTGGGTTATGAACTGGAGCATGTTGCTGGACGGCTTAGTATTCTGGTGGCTGATTTTCGATGCCCGCCCGCCAGCGATCACCAACTCACTGGGCTACGGCCGCCGCATGATCCTGCTGGCGCTGGTAGCGGTTCCACAAATGGTGCTGGGTGCCTGGATTGTCTTCTCCAGGGAGATGATTTACGACGTATACGAGGTCTGCGGCCGTGCCTGGCCCCTGCCACCGGAAACAGATCAGCTGCTGGGCGGCCTGATCACCTGGATACCACCGGCCATGATGAGCGCACTGGGCATTCTGATCCTGCTGCGACGGGCCATGCATGAAGATGGCAAATTCACCGTTTCACCGATGGCAACTGAGGGCTCACAACCATGAAACAACGCCGCTCTTTCCGGCCCGGAGTCTGGCTGAAAACCCTGTTGACGGGCGCATGCATTGTGTTGCTGACAAGCTGTGCTCAGGGCCACAATAACTGGCACGGCAAAAACATCACCGGCCTGATGCCAGACCTGCAGTTCAGGCTTACAGATACTGCGGGAAAAACTGTCACGGCGGCAGATTCTGCCGGCCAGGTGCGCCTGCTGTACTTTGGTTTCACCTACTGCCCGGACGTTTGCCCGGCCACCCTCAGCAGCCTGAGCAATGCCATCCGGCAAATGCCGGACGACCTGCAGAGCGACGTGACCACCCTGTTTGTAAGCGTGGACCCTCAGCGGGACACCCCTGAAAGAATCGCCAGCTATGTGACCTTTTTCGGTGATCGTATTGCCGGTATGACAGGCGATGAGCCTGCCCTGAGAAAGCTGGTTAAACGTTACCGCACCACGTTTGGTTACGAGGATCCTGATGCTTCGGGCAATTATGAGGTGTCTCACAGTGCGGCCGTGTATGTCTTCGACGGTTCTGGCAGCGTGCGGTTATTACTTCGCCCGGATCTGACACCCAAAATGATCAGCGAAGACCTTACGGCTCTGGTGCGCGAACAGAAATCGTAATCGCTTGACCCTGTATTAACTACAGGGTTTTTAATCGCTCCTGACCAGATTGAATCAACGTATCGTTCAGCGACCACGCGTCCGGGGTTTTTGTTATGCACAATCACACGCACAGCCATGGCCATGCGCAGGGCCATCACCACGCCGATCATTTCAATACCCATACCTGGGCCTTCGCTATTGCTGTTTTTCTGAACCTTGCCTTTGTTGTTATTGAAGCCACATACGGCATGCTGTCAGGCTCTCTGGCTTTGCTGGCAGATGCCGGCCACAACCTGAGCGACGTACTGGGCCTGGCCATGGCCTGGGCTGCCAGTTGGCTGGCCGGCCGAAAGGCAACCGACCGCAACACCTATGGCCTTAAAAAAACCACTATTCTGGCTGCCTTATTCAATGCGCTGTTCCTGGTTGCAGCCGTTGGCGGAATCGCCTGGGAAGCCATACGCCGGTTCAGCGAACCAGCCAGTGTGGCAGGGCTTACGGTGATTGTGGTGGCCGGCATTGGCGTGGTCATCAATGGCATCACTATGTTGCTGTTTATGAGTGGCCAGAAAGGTGATCTGAACATCCGGGGCGCGTTCCTGCACATGGCAGCCGACACCATGGTATCACTGGGGGTGGTGGTTGCCGGGCTGGTGATCATGCTCACCCAGGCAAACTGGATTGATCCTGTGGTCAGCCTGGTGATTGCCGTGGTCATCTTTATCGGCACCTGGCAGTTGCTGAAAGACTCTCTTGGCCTTGCAGTGGATGCTGTACCCAAAGGCATAGACCCGGGCGACGTTATTGAAAAGCTGCAGGCACTGCCGGGTGTTGAATCGGCCCATCACTTACACATCTGGGCGCTGAGCACCACCGAAAACGCCCTGACAGTACATCTTGTAAAACCCGATTCCGGAAACGATGATCAGATCATTGAGCAGGCCACTCACATGCTGAGCCACGACTTTAATATCCAGCATGTGACCATTCAGTGGGAACGGGCCGTGGCCGGCTGCCCGACCACCTCTGGCTGCTAAACATTTCTTCAGGGAGCTCGATACGATGAGAATTGGCGAGATATCCGCGCAGTCATCCGTTCCGGTGGAAACCATCCGGTACTACGAGAAAATTGGCCTGCTTTCCGAGCCGGCGCGGGACACCAATGGTTACCGGGCTTACCGAAGTGCGCACCTTGACCGCTTGCTGTTCATCAAACGGTGCCGGAACCTGGATATGGCGCAGGATGAAATCCGCGAACTGATCCGGCTTTCAGAGCACCCCGAAGCAGACTGCCACGACGTAGACGCACTTCTGGCTCGCCATCTGGAGCATGTTCGCAACCGGCTCAGGGAGCTCGCCAGCCTTGAGCAAACCCTGCAAAACCTGCAGAAAGCCTGCTCGGATGCGGGCACCGTTCAGGAATGTGGCATTCTGGGAGGGCTGAGTTCAGAACTGAACGATCTGCCGGATAAACAGAGTGATCAGGGAAATCACGTGCCGGGCACCCACCGGCAGGGTAAATAATGAAATACCGGCGCGATAACGCCCCCGCCTTCTCAACCCCCGCCTCCCCGGTGACTCGCGCAGGTTAAAACGCCAGTGAGACCATTACCGGAATAAACACCAGAGCAAACAAGGTTGTCAGCAGAACGGTTCCTGCGGCCTGCTCTGGTGAAGTGTCCAGCAAGGTGGCGATCACTACAGAGTTGGCAGCGATGGGGGTAATGGAGATCAGGAAGATAACCTGATGCACAGCCGGGTCATAGATGCCAAATACCCTGGCATCCAGCCACCAGAAGAGCACCGCCACCAGCGGCCAGGCCACAAACTTGCCAAAGAACGCCAGCCCGGTAAAACGGATATTGCCCGCCAGCCCGCGAAAACTGGTAATGCCCATGCCGATAATCATCATGCCCAGAATGCTGTAGGCGCCGCGTATGTTGTCGAAAAAGGGTACGAAAATATCCGGAATACCAACGCCTGCAAGGTTCAGAGCCACCGCCGCTGCAAATGCATAAATGGAGGGCAGCCGGGCAACCCGCCACAAGGCATCTTTCAGCTCATACCGGCCGCGGGCCGCCAGATAAAAGCCCACGGAGTTTTCGAACAGAGTGGTTCCCAGCATGCACACGATATACAGCCCTAACCCCTCTTCACCAAACAGCAGAAGTGCAACAGGCACACCAAAATAACCGGTATTACCAGACCCGGCACACAGGGGGATAATACCGGCACTGCCATCGGTAATAACTTTTCTGGCCAGCTTCAGATGCACCACCCCAATCAGCGTTGCCATGGCACACACCAGAAATGGCAGAAAAATCACCTCCACAGACAGAGGCGCAGCCATCACACCAGCGAAGACAATGGACGGCGTGATGATGTACAGCATGATGCCCGCAATATGCCGGCCACTGGCTTCAAGGTAGCGCCCGGCAACCCACCCCAGAACAACCGTGAAATACAGGGGCATCAGTTTTACAAACAGGGCTAGCGCAGCGGCCATGAACTCTCCGGTCAACAGGTTTGAGGCAGTAAGCAGCGCAGTTTATCACCTACCCATCATGAGGTAACTCCCCGGCGCAATAGTGGGATTGCCCGTTAAATTTGATAATCGTCAACCGGAAAAGCTGCCGTTATTTATATCCTAGCGCTCTACTCAGGTATTTCACAAAAACGAGGAGAAAGACCAATGGCCGAGCGCTTTACCAAGAGCATGGCCAGGAACATTTATGTCGGGGGCAGCGCCTTCTTCATCTTACTGTTCCTTGCGTTGACTTTTGATACTCAATCAAGAGCCATGCCCCAACGAGACAACCGTGACCAGATCACCGAGCAGGTGATACACGGAAAGCATGTGTGGGAAGAAAACAACTGCATCGGTTGTCATTCGCTGATGGGAGAAGGTGCCTACTTTGCGCCTGAACTGGCTAACGTATTTGACCGCCGCGGTGTTGGTAACAGCGAAGTCTTCAAGGCGTATCTTAACGCCTGGATCAACGCCATGCCCACCAATGTGCCGGGCCGGCGGCAAATGCCGCAGTTCAATCTGACAGATGAAGAAATCGATGCCCTGGCAGCGTTTCTGGAATGGACATCGAAGATTGATGACAACAACTGGCCACCCAACATCGAAGGTTAAGGGAACAGATATATGAGATACGAATCCCAAAGGGTTGCCATGCCCTACTTCATTTTTGCCCTGATTCTCTTCGCAGGACAGATCATATTTGGTCTGGTGATGGGGCTGCAGTACGTTGTGGGAGATTTTCTGTTTCCCGAAATACCCTTTAACGTTGCCCGTATGGTGCACACCAACCTGCTGATTGTCTGGTTGTTGTTCGGCTTTATGGGGGCAACCTACTACCTGGTGCCCGAAGAAGCCCAGACAGAACTGTACAGCCCGCTACTGGCCAGGATTCTGTTCTGGGTCTTTGCCATAGCCGGCACCCTGA
>CAYUTG010000012.1:0-33101 GCA_964447555.1 uncultured Marinobacter sp. | reverse complement strand
GTTCTGAACGCGCTGAATGGTGGCATTGGTGTTATGCCCGATTTTTCAGCGTCGCTCAGCCAAGAGCAAATGAAAGCCGTTGCTCATTACGTATCATCGGTGGCTGCTCAGTAATAATCCGGTGTCACGCTACTTGCGTGGCACCGGGTCTGTTTTTCCGGTGTCAAAACCGTCACTCCGCATCGCTATGCGATACCGCCGAACCTCCAGCCAGCCATGACAGGCCAGCGCTGAAAACACAATAATGCCTCCGATTAAGCTCAGCATTGGCGGCACTTCATTCAGAAACAGCCATACAAGAAATGAACCGATAACGGTTTCCAGAAGCAGCATCAAGCTGACTTCAGCCGCCGGTATATACCGTGGTCCAATCTGAATGAGTGTGCTGGCGATGGGCAGGAAAAACAGGCAGAGCAGGGCGATAAACACACTATCGTGCAGAGAGGGAAGCACGGCACCACCGGCAACCGCAGCCGCAACTGCTACCGCCAGTGCTCCGAACATCAGCATTACGCTCATGTCTGCGTCTGGTTTTGAGCGTGCAACGTTCAGGTTCGAGGCCAGAGCGCAGGCGGCAAGAGCAGCCATGGCCAGGCCCAGCGGGTCGCCTTTACCCCATTCTCCGGCGGCGATAATGGTCGCACCGGTAATGCACACCAGAATAACGGCCCAGGTTCGCCGGGGCAGAGTTTCCTTCCAGATCAGCCAGGCGATGAGTGCCGCAATGACCGGCGCGGTATTCAGAATAACCAGCACATTACCTGCCGCGGTGTTTTTCATACCAACCACAAACCCGAGCGTACTCATGGTGAATGCACCGGCACAGTACAGGCCTTTCCAGCCGCAGCGCTTTATTTCCTGAGGTAATCTTTTCCGGTACCTGAGCAACCCAATGGCGAGAAAGCTGACAGCCAGCAGCAGCCCGCGCCAGAACAGGAACACAACGGGATCAACGGAGGTGATTTTGACCAGCAATGCATCCGGCGTAAGGAACAGAACACCGAGCGCTGCAATGGTCAGGCCTTTGATTCGGGTGGTATGCAAGCGTTTGTTTTAACCGTACTTTTGACCGTAGTCAGGTGATAAGTCAGGGCTTCCCCTGTGCTGGAGAGGGGCGGATATTGTCGATGTTATCAGTGGGTGTTGTCGGGCTCTCGTTCATAATGACCAGTGCCCCGCCCACGATGATCGCAATGGCGACAATGATTCGGAGAATCGTTGAATTAAACATCGACACCTCCTCGTATCCGGTGTGCCCGGTGATTAACGGGTTTCGTTACATCATAACCTACGGCCAATCACATACAATCTCAAGCCTGGCGGGATATTCCGCGGGCTCCGACAAAGGTCGCTTCGACAGATTCCGTACACAGGTTGATACTTGGAGCATTGCGGTACCTTCTTCGGTACCGGGTTTTCATTCATTGCCTGTGAGGGCTGTCCACAAAAGGGGGCGCTATGACCGAAGCATCACTGCTACTGGTTGAAAAACACACAGATAAAGGTATTACTACGCTGACGCTTAACGATCCCGGCCGCCGGAACAGCCTGTCCATGGGCATGATGGAGGCGCTATCTGGCCGCTTGACAGAAGTGGCGGACGATCCCGAAACCCGCGTTGTTGTGATCGCCGCTGAGGGAAAGGTGTTTTGTGCTGGTCACGATCTGAAAGAAATGCGTGACCAGTTCGATAGCCACGAGTATCAGATCAGGCTGTTCAAACTCTGTAGCGACGTCATGCAGCAGGTGGTTAACCTGCCAAAACCGGTCATCGCCAGAGTAGCTGGTGTGGCAACCGCCGCAGGTTGTCAGTTGGTGGCCAGTTGTGACCTTGCCGTAGCTACAGATACCGCCCGCTTCGCAACACCTGGCGTGAATATCGGGCTGTTCTGCTCCACGCCCATGGTTGCATTATCTCGTAACGTATCTCGCAAACAGGCCATGGAAATGCTGTTGACGGGCGAAATGATCAGCGCCCGGAAAGCAGAACGCATTGGCCTGATTAACCGTGTCGTGGAGGAACAGTCTCTGGATGAGGCGGTATATAGCCTGGCTGCAACCATTGCTGAGAAGTCCGGCCATACGCTTAAAATTGGTAAGGAGGCCTTCTATCGGCAGATAGATATGCCATTGGCCGATGCTTATGAGTTTACGGCAGAGGTTATGACCGCGAACCTTCAGGCTAACGATGCCCAGGAAGGCATTTGTGCGTTTCTGGATAAACGGCAGCCTGAGTGGAAGGATAAGTAGCCCTCAGCCTTCCTGGCAGGCGTGCTCCCCGATTAACAGTTGGTCGCCGGTTGTGATGTGGTGTTCCGAAAAGAACCCCCGATTCATCTCAACGGCCTGAGTAAACTCAAAGCCTGCCGGGTAAGCAGGGCAGTTGCCGGCAATGTCGGAACTGCAGGGTGCCATGTTTCGGATACTGCCAATTACACCGTTGGCATCCAGGTAAGCGATATCGAGATGTATCAGGGTTCTGTACATCCAGAACCCATGGTCTGCGCGCTGAGGTTCCTGGTAAACGAACAGCATGCCGGCATTCTGTTTCAGGGTCTGCCTGCCCATTAGCCCGACCTGGCGCTGGGAATACTCCTCTGCTCGTTCCAGAGTAACGCCCACTGGCTTTTCAGACGTAACAAAACAGGCATTCACTGCCGGAAGCGGGGGCTGAGGTACAACCAGATCGGCCGAGCAGGCCGACATCAGCGGAGCCAGTAACAGGTTAGCCAGTAGTACCCGGCCACGCATCATCATGAGCGCAACCGGTAGCCGGTTCTGAAAATCCACCAGATGGTCGCCATGCACCCGGTAAGGAACACCAGTGTCATGCCCACGCTGATGGCAATATGTACATCAGAGACGCCATAAAATGCCCAGCGGAAACCACTGATAAGATAAACCACCGGATTAAACAGGCTCAGGGTCTGCCAGATTTCAGGCAGCATATCGATGGAGTAGAAGGTGCCGCCCAGAAACACCAGAGGCGTTACGATCATCATGGGAACGATCTGCAGCTTCTCAAATCCGTCTGCCCAGATACCAATAATAAAGCCAAACAGGCTGAAGGTAACCGATATCAATACAAGAAAGGAGATCATCCAGAGGGGGTGAAGTACGCTGTAGTCCACAAATAACCGTGCTGTGGCAAGAATAATAAGCCCCAGGATGACGGATTTTGTGGCCGCTGCCCCTACATAGCCCAGCACCACCTCCACGTAGGAAACCGGCGCGGATAGCACCTCGTAGATGGTGCCGGAGAACTTGGGCATATAAATGCCGAAAGCCGCATTGGAAATGCTTTGCATCAGTAGCGACAACATAACCAGCCCAGGAATGATGTAAGCCGCATAGTCAACATTGTCTATAGTACCCATCCGCGAGCCAATGGCAGAGCCAAACACCACGAAGTACAGGCAGGTTGAGATAACCGGCGACAGAACGCTCTGCATCAGCGTGCGTCTCATGCGGGCCATTTCAAAGGTATAAATTGCGCGAACGCCGTAAAGATTCATGCTTATCCTTAACTTCAACGAGCCGGAGGGCCTATTCGTTCACCAGGCCTACAAAGATTTCTTCCAGAGAACTTTCGCGGGTTTTCAGGTCGCGATACTCAATGCCGATGTCACCCAGCGTTCGAAGCAGGCGGGCAACCCCGGCTTTTTCCTGCTGGGAGTCAAAGGTGTAGATCAACTCACAGCCATCGTCCGAGAGTACCACCGGCTCCAGAGCCAGTTGGCCAGGTAGTTGTTCGAGCTTGTTCTGGAGCTGAAGTCGCAGCTCTTTTTTACCGAGCTTGGTCATCAGCTGAGTTTTGTCTTCAACGAGAATGATCTCGCCATCGCGGATAACGCCAATGCGATCAGCCATTTCCTCGGCTTCTTCGATGTAGTGCGTCGTCAGTATGATGGTCACGCCATTCTCTCTTAATTTACGCACCATTTCCCACATGTCGCGGCGTAATTCAACGTCAACGCCGGCTGTGGGCTCATCCAGAAACAGTATTTGTGGCTCATGTGAGAGCGCCTTGGCAATCATTACACGGCGCTTCATGCCACCAGACAATGACATAATCCTGTTGTGGCGCTTATCCCAAAGGGAAAGGTCTTTGAGCACCTTTTCTATATGGGCCGGTTTCGGCGGCTTTCCAAACAGCCCCCGGCTGAAGGTAATGGCATCCCAGACTTTCTCAAACGCATCGGTGTTCAGCTCTTGCGGTACCAGGCCAATGGAGCCACGGGCCTTGCGATAATCTTTTACGATGTCATATCCGGCGGCCTTTACCTCGCCCTCAGACAGATTCACGATGCCGCAAATGATGCTGATCAGAGTGGTTTTGCCTGCTCCGTTCGGGCCGAGCAGGGCGAAGATTTCGCCTCGTCTGATATCCAGGTTGATATCTTTCAGGGCCTGAAAACCATCCTCATAGACCTTGCTGAGATGCTTTACAGAAATGTCCGGCTGCACGGCGGTGTCCTGTGTTGTGGATGAGTCAATGTTAAAGCCCGGTATTTTCTCATGTATGGCACTGGTTTAGAAATCTTTGCCTTTGTCTGGATAAGCTCCATAATGTGCGGTCAGTTATTTGGGGTGCTGTTATGTTACGGGCGGTATTGATAGCCGGGTTCATACTTGTTGTGCTGATTGCGGCGATGTTCGGCTCAGGCCTGCCTGAGACACTATCGGCAACCGGAGAGAAGCGGGCCCCGAAAGAGGAGTGTAACCTGTTAACCGGCCCTTGTGAGTGGTCTGATGGCAGCAATCACTGGCGTGTGAATCTTTCACCGCCGGCAGCCCCCGGTGAAGACCAGACGTATTTGTTAACCATAACCACAGAGGGTGCGCCAGATCGCTTTCTGGCGGTGTTACGGGGCGTGTCCATGTACATGGGAGAATACCCTGTACCACTGGTGCAGTCGGAAGGTGAGCCGCATACCTACACCGCACGTTTTGTTTCGCCGGTATGCAGTACGGGCAGCAAAATGATC
Source organism: uncultured Marinobacter sp. (assembly GCA_964447555.1). GTDB lineage: Bacteria > Pseudomonadota > Gammaproteobacteria > Pseudomonadales > Oleiphilaceae > Marinobacter. The sequence goes on along the minus strand of CAYUTG010000012.1, from coordinate 28,113 downwards.
TGGCGCGTTGATCTGCAACAAGGCCAGAAGATCATAGACCATATCCCGGTTAACATGGTGTTTCAGGCTCTTCATCAATAAGTGGCCTGAAAACCCCTGCGACCAAGGCTGACAAACCTGATGGTTTGTGTAGAATCCCGAAAACTCATCGATAATAACAGGAAGTGCGTAATGGATTACGGAGCCAGTGTTCAGAAAGTATTGTTGCGCAAAATCCGTAAGGCGGAGCAGGATCTGGCACAGTTGAAGCTGGACTATTGCCGCTTTGTGTTCGGATTAACTCACCGGGCCCGGGTTGTGTCAGACAAAACCGTGTATATCGTTTGCTCGGTTGATGTGGAATCCATGGAAAACACTGAAGACAACGACTTTACCCGACCATCCATTATGGGCACCCCGGCAGATCAGCCAGACTACCAGGCACCCGTTTCCCTGGGTACAGACTGGGCTCTGGAATCCGCTCAACACGGGTGATCAGAATATTTAACGATCAAATGAATGCGTTGGTGGTAATCGCTTCGTACAAGCTGTAACGGGGCGGTACATACTGATGTTCCTGCCAGAACTCTGCACCTTCCAGACCATGCCGGAAACACGCCAGCAGAACCGTGCTGTGAGTCAGGGTTCCGACCGCCTGCAATGCCTGAGGTTGCCGACCGCCTGTCTTGCGGCTGGCAATGTGAGCAACCAGCCCGCCCAGCGCGTCTGTATGCCGATAAGCTGGTTCGCATAATGCGCAGGCCGCGCCGTACAGCCATGCTGTTGCGTAACCCTGAACTGACTCTGGTGCCGTTGCCAGTTCAAGCCCCTTAACTCTGCAATCACGCTCCTGCAAGCCTGCCAGTATGTGTAACTGGGTGAACAACTCGGTACGGTCGGTTGACGCTGAATGGCGGCCTGCTGCGGACACTTTCAGTGCGGGCTTCGGCAGTTTAGGGGCAGGCGCTTCCCGAATGGGATTATGCGCATGAACACCGGTGTGATTTGCACCTGCAGTGCTGACCGGCCATGGCTCAGAACGCATGAGCGTCAGCATCCGATACGCCATAAGCAGCACAAGTGCTACCAGCCCCGCCAGAATTACAAGAACCAGCCCGCTCATCATGATCTTAACTTCCCGAACATGTTTGTGTAAACAGAGTGTAACCGAGTGTAACCGATTTGTAAGTCAACCTGATTGGCAGAGGAGGCAATTTAGTTGGCCGAATTGACGGAACTGTGACGCTTGTCCCAGTGTGAGTGCAGAGGCTAACAGGTAGGCATGGTTTGCAATGCCAGTTTCCGGCGGATATACCGGCCCAGAGTGTCTACGCCGATATTGAGCAGAGCGGTAATAAGAATCAGCATCATGGCGCGGTCGAACCGGATATTCTGAATGGCACTGTCAACGTAAAAGCCAAGTGTATAGATGCCAAGGATCCCCAGGATGGCGGTTTCACGCATGATGATTTCCCAGCGATAGAACAGGAATGCCAGGAACGAGCGGTACACTCTGGGCACCAACTCCCAGGTGTAACGGTTAAAGCCGGTTGCGGCATCGGGCCGCAACCTGATGGTGTTTGATTGCCTGCCAATCAGATGCCCGATAATACCGCCATTGTGCAGGGCCAGTGCTACAACCGCTGGCAGCATGGACGGCCCCCACAACTGCAATAGAATGTAGGCCAGTATGTACTCAGGGGTGGACCGGGCAATAACCAGTAAAATGTGCCCGGACGTTCTTCTGGCTGGGCCGCCAAAGTGGTTAGAAATCAGCGGGAAGGCCAGTAACGCCAGGATGCCGGTTGCCACCAATGCAATCTGGGTGAGCACAATGGTGTTCCAGATTCCGGGCAGCGCTTCGTTAACCATCAGATCATTCAGCCAGGGTGCGAGGCCGGCGAAGCCATCTCCGTCCCGGAGCGGAGCGGGAACAATGTCCTGGGTGAAAAACCGAACAACGTTGCCCCAGATAATGGGCATGCCATCCCCAAGGAAAAAAGGCGCGCCAACCACATAAACGGGCAGGAGCCTGGGCCTTACCCACAGCGGCATACTGGCAATAAGCACATAAAACAGGATAAGCATGGCCCCGGCATCCGAGTACAGCCCCTGGGAAAAAGACGTTTCCAGAAAAAAGCCCAGCGTGGGCAGGCCAACAAAGCCAAGAATGGCGCTGGAGCGCAGCCCACACTCAAGGCGATAGGCCGTATAGGTGCGAATCTGAACCCAGCAATCCGGAATACGAGCGAATATAAACGTTGAAATGATGTCAGTGCCAGGAGGAAGCAGGCGGGCAGGTACAGGGTCAGCCTCTTCCAATATCTCTGAATACACCTTGGCAAAAATGCCTGCGTAGGGGATGGCAATCGCCAGTACACCGGTGAGTGGGTTAAAACCGAAGAATTGTAGGAAAATCAGCGCCCAGAAAAGCTCATGAATCGCCCGGATAAACGCACAGAACATGCGAACCGGCAAAAACCGATAACCTAATGCCAGTATAAAGCCAGACACACTACCCAGTGCTACGCCAACAAACCCGAACGCTATGGTGCGCAGGAGCGCTGTCATCAGCCCCTGAGAGCTGAAGAAATCGGGTGTAACCACCCCCAGGAAAAAATTGCCTAGGTCTCTCCAGGGGTTGGAGGCGGTAATGGAGATATCCGCAAAGAACAGCCCTGCCACTGCGATGGCAAGAAAAATAAGGCTGGCTCTGACCGTAGGGGAGTTAAGCATGGTGTGCCGTTCTGCCTGATAGTTTTGCTTTAATAGAGTGACATGATGTCAGACACCGAAAGCCGATCTCTGGTGTCATCCAGAGCAATCTCGCCGTTCTGGATACCGACAATGCGCGTGCAATAGGCCAAAGCAAGTTCTACATCATGAAGCGCGATCACGCTGGTGCTGAACCTTGTGGTTAACAGCTTCATCGTAATATGCGCCAGGGGCCCGTCCAGGGCAGAGACGGGTTCGTCGGCAAGTAACAGGCCGGCATTCCGGTACATGGCCCTGGCTATGGCTATACGCTGCCGCTGGCCACCAGACAGGGACGCGGCTGATGCCCAGATCTTCTCAGACATGCCCAGCTCATGAAGCAGGGAGTGAACGGCTGTTTTGTCGGCGGCAAACGGACGGATCAGGGTCAGGATGTTGTACCAGGTGGGATGCTTGTCCAACTGGCCCATAAATACATTATGAAAAGCCGGTAGTACGTTCACCAGCCCCAGTTCCTGAGGAATGAGTGATGAATCCCGGTTTACCCGTTCATGAAGCAGGCGTATCAGGGTGGATTTGCCTGCGCCACTTTTGCCGACCAGCGCAACGTGCTCACCTTCAGCAACGTTCAGGGTAAGCGGGCCTAAAACCCGCTTGCCACCAAAAGAAGCCGTAAGGTCAGAAAGCTCAAATCCGGCCATCAATCAAGGATTCCAATCGCTTCAGCCGTTTTTCTGGTTGGCTCGTAAGCGTCGTTGGAAACCGGAATAAAACCAGATCGGGGGAAACTCTTCAGAAGTTCCGGATCTTTCAGGTTAAGAAGCGCCTCTTTGACGCGTGCCTTGAAGCCATCGCCGAAACGTTCATTTACGTCTCCACGAATGGTCCACTGATAATCGGGGTAAGCCGGTGTTTCCCAGATAACCTTCACCGAGTCAGTATCTATGGTGCCTTCCCGAAGATCCTTTTCCCACACCTGAAAGTTCAGTGCACCCACCTGATAGGTGCCAGATTCAACAAGGCGAATGGTACGGGTATGGTTGCCGCTGAAACCAACACGGGAGAAGAAGTCTTCCGGTGCCTCTCCAAATGTCTCCCGCAGGTAAAACTCGGGCATCAGCCGGCCGGAGGTTGAGCCTTTAGAACCAAAGGTGAACGTTTTGCCCCGGAGTTGGTCTTCAAGTTCAGACAGTTTGTCGGCAGGTTCAATACCGGTATTTTTGTTAGCTATAAAGTAGGTCCGGAATGCAGCGTCTTCCACGCCCTGGGCCAGGGCCTCGGAACCGGGTACCAGTCGGCGCGCCTGAACACCGGAAAGGCCACCAAACCAGGCGAGCTGAATCTGGTTGTTACGAAACGCCGAAACGGCGGCCGCGTAGGATTTCACCGGAATGTAACGAACATCCACATTCAACTGTTCAGACAGGTAATCTGCAACGGTGCTGAACCTCTCGATCAGCTTTGTTTCATCTTCATCCGGAATTGCTGTAAAGATGAACGTTTCCGCACTGGCGGATGCTGCCATGATGGAAAACAGACTGGATAACATTAATCTCCGCAGAAGTTTTGAGGCCATTTCAGCTCCTTGAATTCGAGGTTGTATTGCAATGTGAGGTAAGTAATCTGACCGCCGGGTTACTATTATTAGAGGGCCGGCAGACAAAAAGGATACATTGATTTAATGCAATTCTGAAAGTTTATACGATCTGCGGGCTTAAATGGCTTGGTGGCAGAAAGGATAATCTTTTCAGCGTTTTTTACCAGAGGCAACCATGAGAATAATCATTATCACGCCAGCCGCAGCTGATTCGAGGGCAGGGAACCGTGCAACGGCAGAGCGCTGGAAAAACTTACTGGGAGCCTCTGGGCACAGGGTTTCAGTCGTTACAGACTACCGCGGCGAAGCCTGTGATGCGTTTATCGCTCTGCACGCATGGCGTAGCCGGTCTGCCATACAACTATTTCGCGATGCCTGGCCTGGCACGCCGCTGATCGTTGCACTGACTGGCACTGACATTTACCACCATCAGCACCAATACCCGGCAGACACACATGCCTCAATGGCGGCAGCCGATGTTCTGATAGGCCTGCACAGCCTGGTGGCACGGGATATTCCGGAGAAATTCGCAGACAAACTCGTCACTCTGTATCAGTCTGCCCAGCTGATGGAGACACCTTCTGTCAGGCCGCAGCCTGCCCCCCCCTTCGATGTGTGTGTTATCGGGCACCTGCGTGAGGAGAAGGATTCGCTGCGCGCTGCAATGGCCGCCCGCCTGCTGCCAAATGAATCCCGCATTCGCATTCTGTGCGCCGGAAAAGCTCACAATGAGCATTGGCAGACAGCGGCAACGGATGAGATGAAAACCAATCCACGGTTTCAGTGGCTGGGCGAGCTGAACGGGCCAGATACCAGGCACCTTATGGCCAAAAGCCAGATTATGGTCATCAGCTCAATAATGGAAGGCGGCGCCAATGTGGTTTCGGAAGCCTGCCGGGCCGGCCTGCCTGTTATAGCCTCTGACATACCCGGAAACCGCGGGCTGCTGGGCGAAGACTACTCCGGGTATTACCCGGCCGGGGATGAGCAGGCTCTGGCAGACCGGCTTAAGAGAGCAGAACGCGACGCCGCGTTTCTGAGCACACTCCGGCAACAGGTGAGTCAGCTTGGGCCACTGTTTAGCCCGGACAATGAGCGGAAATCATTAGAGCATGCACTGAATAAAGCCATTCAGTGCCATGCCAGCCCGGGCGGAACTGTCAGTCTTTCAAGGTAATTGGCTCAATCGCGCCCTGCATATCCTGAGCCGTTATCCGGCCGATAATGGCTGTGTGGGGATAGCCAAGGGCCTTCAGCTCCTGTATACAAGCCTGCGCCTGATCTGCAGCCACACTGGCCAGCAATCCTCCGGCCGTCTGGGGATCAAAAATCAGAGGGTATTTGGGATGATTAACCCACTTTTCCTGATTCCGGATGCCTCTTCTTAGCCGGATATTGGCAGGTTGCAAGGTGCTGAGAATACCGGCTGCGGCGGTTTCCTCGGCACCGGGCAGAACCGGGATGGCCGATAAATCCAGTTCTGCATCCACACCTGAAGGCCGGGTCATTTCAACCAGGTGGCCAAGCAGACCAAAACCGGTGACATCGGTGCAGGCCCGGGAGCCGTATTTACGCAGACACTCGGCCGCCAGTTTGTTGGATTGCGTCATGGAGGCCAGAGCGGAATCTATCCATCGGCCGCGAGCTGCAAGCCTGTGGTGGGCAGCAAACAGGGTACCGGTACCAATTGGTTTGGTCAGCAGCAGCACATCACCCGCCCGCAGGCCGCCTTTGCTCATAACCTCATCGGGATCAATAAGGCCATTAACAGCAAAGCCCAGAGCCAGTTCTTTACCTTCCCCTGTGTGGCCGCCCACCAGGGCGCAACCGGCTTCATTCAGCACATCGACTGCGCCGGACATCATCTGGAAGACCACATCCTCCACTTTAGACTCAATGCCGTAGGGAACCGTTGCCACAGCGGTGGCACTCTGGGCTTCCGCGCCCATGGCAAACACATCACCAAGGCTGTGATTGGCAGCAACCCGGCCAAAAATATAGGGGTCGTCGATAAACGCGCGGAAGAAATCCACGGTGTGAACAACCGCTTTGCCCGGTGGCACACGCAGTACGGCCGCGTCATCCGGGGCGTGAAGACCAATAATAATATCGTCGCGGTCCAGTGGCTTAAGCTCACCCAGAGCACGGGATAGCACCGTGCTACCCACCTTGGCGCCGCAACCGCCACAGCGCATGGCGACCGCAGAGATAGCCTGGGATGCATCTTCTGCATTCAGCGCAGCCCCGGTATCAGGCAGCCTGGCGTCGTCTTCCATGGGCGGCAGGTCGGTAAACTTCTTCATGAACCGACGATCAATCCAGTTTTTCCACTGCCATACCCAGGAGCCGGCAAACTGAAGGTCACCGCGTGAGGCTACGGCAAACTTGTCGCCGGTGCTGATCAGAGCTAGCCAGTGTTTCTGTGGGTGAAACCCTTTCGGGTTCTTTCCGCGGGCCAGGCGTTTCAGGTTGTCAGCCAGGGGCCGCCCCTGCCGGACCGCAAACACGCCTGCTTTTTCCCGGGGGTAATTGATGACATTGGCAATGTCACCGGCTGCGAAAATACTGTCATCGTTCTCAGCCTGAAGTGTGTCACGTACCCGTATGAACAGGTTTTCGTCCAGTGCGAGGCCTGTGTCGCGCAGCCAGTCCGGGCCGCCGGCTCTGGTTACCCATAACAGTTCGTCTGCCTCAACGGTTTCGCCGGTCTCCGTTAACAGCAGGCCTTCTTCAACTTTTTTTACCGCCGTGCCAAGATGTACCTTTACCCCCCGATCAGACAACGCCTTCCGGAACACCGCCCGTACTTTGGCATTGTGAGTTGGCAGAATATCCTGTGCCGCATCAATCAGGTGAAACTGCAACTGGTCTGGGTCTTTGCCGCGCTGTTTCAGCTCGCTCTGCAGCCTGAACTGCATGGCCAGTGTCAGCTCCACACCACCCGCCCCAGCGCCAACCGTGGCTACTGTCAGCGGGCCTTCGTGGTTTTCAATGCGTGAGAGCAGGGCGAGCCAGCGCTGATTAAAGCCGGTAATGGGTTTGACTGGCACAGCGTATTCCTGCGCCCCCTCAACATCACTCACCTGGGGCGAGGAGCCTATGTTAATCGTCAGAATGTCGTAGGGTACGTCTGGCCGGTTGCGACACTTCACGCGTTTCAGGTTCCGGTCAATGCCGACCGTTTCGTCCCGGTAAAAACGTGCCCCCGCGTATTCCGCCAGTTTGCTCAGATCAATATGAACGTCGTCATAGCTGTAATGGCCTGCCACATAGCCTGGCAGCATTCCGGAATAGGGGGTGTGGGTATCACGACAGATAAGGGTCAGCCGAACGCCGGGGACAGGGTTCATAGCGAACCGCTTAAGTACCCCAACGTGGCTGTGTCCGCCGCCAATCAAGACAATGTCCCGTAATACAGGCTGGTCAGAAGTTTGCATCAGGTTATTTTCTTGGCCTCATTTGTGAACTGGTCAAAGCCTTTCACGTTGGAAAATGCTTTAAGTTTTTCTTTATCCGCTGCAGACGGGCTGGCAATCTGGCTGATGGAGGTTATTCCCGCCTCTTTCATTTTCTTTGCAGTAGCGGGGCCAATACCTTTAATCAGGGTAAGGTCGCTTTTATCAACCGCCTTTTTTGCAGTTTTAGCAGCCGGGCGATTTGCAGGTTTTGCCTTCGCCGTCTTTTTGGGTGCTGCTGGTTTGGATGCAGATTTCTTTGCAGAGTTACTTTTTGCAGCGGGTTTTGACGCTTTTTTAACGGCCGGCTTTTTCGCGCTGGCCTTTGATTCAAGCTTTTCTGCTTTGTTGCTCACTTCTTTTGAAGCCAGGCCCACACGTTCAAGAATACTGTTCTGCAGCTCCTGAAATTCATTGAGGCGACGGTCGAACTCATCACTGAACCGCTTCATTTCCCGTTCCCGCAACTCATCAATATCTTTGAGCAGTTTACGAACCGGGTCCTGAATCTGGCTCTGAAGGCTATCGAATTGCTTCAGCGCGTCGGTAATCATGCTTTCAATCTGAGACGATGTTTTCTCAAACTCCCGGTTAACTTTCTTAACGATTTTATCAACACTCGGTTTGGCTTTATTGGCCATAACGATGTCTCCTTGGGGAAGGGGGTGTAGAAGCGAACGGTAAGATCAGGCCATTTGCCTGAAGCCCGTGAGGGATGACCCGGTTGAACGCCGGGATTTAAGCGACTGCTTTTTTGAGAGTACCTCGCGAATGCGGCTTAATTTCTCTGCCAGCGGAGAGTCATCTTCCTGATTCAATTCAACGAAATCAATCGAGTAGAAGAAGTTGCTACAGTGCTTCCTCCGCTCGGTTATCAGGCCCGAAAAGCCCTCTGCACGGATCTTGTCAAACGGCATATCCATAATCAGGTCCAGCATCACCGTATCGCCTGGATTGAATATTTTGTCCGTTTTCATCACGCAGCCGTAGGCGTCAAGCTCATAGAGATCAGCTTCCACCAATTCCTTGCGAAACAGGCCATGCCTGACTCGAAAGCGCGCGATAAGATCTGGTAATGCTTCATTCATTAACGTCATATCTCTGATGGTTTCCGCATCTACCTCAGCCGGCCTGACCCAAGGCCGGTTGGGTGATGTTTAAACAATAGCCATTCAATGCTGGTTTGGCAATGTCTTCAGTATCCTACAAGAGGGCTCTAAGGCGCTTCTTCAACACATTTTGAGGGCAAGTCGGGCCAAATTACCGCTTTCTGCATTCGTACAAATCTACCCGGCGATCTTTAAGGTTAGTAACCGAGCCTTCATTGCGTACCAGCATCAGCTTTTCAAGATCCAGGTCCGAGAACATGATCATCTCGGTATTGGGGGTTGTTTCCGCCATAACAGCGTCGTGAGGGAACGCAAAATCGGATGGTGAAAACACCGATGACTGAGCGTACTGGACATCCAGATTCTCAACCTGTGGCAGGTTGCCAACGCTGCCGGTGATAACTACATAACACTCGTTTTCAATGGCCCTGGCCTGCGCACAGTGCCGAACACGAAGGTAACCGTTTTTTGTGTCTGTCCAGAAGGGCACCATGATGATATCAACGTCCTGGCTGGCGGCTATGCGCCCCAGTTCCGGAAATTCGATGTCGTAACACACCATGATGGCAACCCGGCCAGCGTCGGTATCAAATACCTGAAAATCATCGCCACCCTCGATAACCCAGTCCCGGCGCTCGTGGGGGGTGATGTGTATTTTACGCTGTTCATCCACCCGGCCATCGCGGTGGCACAGATAGGAGACGTTATACACACGATCATTCTCCAGTAACGGCATGGAACCAGTAATGATGTTGATATTATAACTTACCGCCATGTCTGACATCTGGCTGCGGAACTGCTCGGTGAATCCGGCCAGAAATCTTACCGCACGGGTCTGGTCTACCTGATCGGTCAGCCCCATCAGTGGCGCATTGAAAAATTCCGGAAATATCGCAAAATCGCTTTTGTAATCAGAAAGCGCATCAACAAAGTACTCGACCTGCTGAATAACGTCCTCTACGGAACTGAACTCCCGCATCTGCCACTGCACCGCACCAAGACGCACCTGGGTTTTTTTGGCATTGAGTACCGCAGAAGGCGGGGTATACAGAATGTTCCGCCACTCCAGAAGGGTCGCATAACCCAGAGATTTTTCATCTTCCGGCAGGTATTTGTGCATCAGGCGGGTCACCTGAAAATCGTTAGACAGCTGAAAGCTCAGGATCGGATCGTAGATATCCCGGCGGTCCACCCGCTCTATGTATTCGGCCGGGGAGTACTGATCGGAGTATTTGTAATAATTGGGAATCCGGCCACCAGCCAGAATGGCCCGCAGATTCATTGACCGGCACAGCTCCTTGCGGGCCTCGTACAGGCGGCGGCCCAGACGATACCCCCGGTACTCGGGATGGATGAACACATCCAGCCCGTACAGCGAGTCGCCTTTATCGCTGTGGCGGATTTTCTCATCGTGAAGAATAAGGTCATCGTAAGTGTGTGGGTTGCTGAAGCGTTCGTACTTCACGCACACGGTCAACGCGACGGCAACCAGCTGGCCATTGTCTTCAATGCAGATCTGACCATCCGGAAACTGCTCAACGAGCGCCTTGATGGTATCTCTGGGCCAGGCGCCCCCGATATCGTTGTAAATCCGATCCATCAGATCCTGAAGCTGTTCATAATCTTCCAGCGTCAGGTTCCTGAGACTGATGTGCAGTTCTTCATGGGCCATTCGGTTCGGCTCCCGCTTTCAGAAAATAGGGCAGAGGCTTGCAAACCCGCCATTGTCAGATAAAAGTTTATCAGAAGGCATTAAAGACTTCGCTGAAGTTGCCGAAAAACAACTATCTCCCCCGATGTTTCACAATAAGGATTCAATCGTGAACTTCACCTTTGGTCAAAAGCTTCTGATCGCTTTCGGTGTCCTCCTGCTGGTTGCTATGGGCTCGTTTACCCTTTCCGGCGATATCCGGCTGCAGCAAACGACAGACACCTATGTTAATGCGTTGATTGATGACGCCGTGGCACAGAGTACGTCCAGTATTGCGGATTGGCTCAATACCAAGCTGGCTATGACAGAGGCCACAGCCAAAGCCATGGAAACCGCTGATAACGACAAAGAGGCCAGAAGGTTGCTTCAGGCGATGACCGCCGGGGGTGGTTTCCGCAATGTGTACGTTGGCCGGTCCGATGGCTATATGCTGATGAAGAGCGAGAAAGACAACGCTACTCTTCCCGCGGGTTACGACCCAAGAACACGCCCCTGGTACAAGAAGGCCATGAACCTGGGTAAAGCATCCTTTACCGACCCATACCGGGATGCCGCAGCTAAAGATACAGTACTGTCATCGTTGGCTCCGATTCGCCGCGGCAGCTACGAAGGGGTGGTTGGCGCAGATATAAGCCTGGCCACCATTGAAGAAACACTGGCCACGGTTACGCTCGCAGATACCGGCTACGCTGCTCTTATCAACCAGGATGGCACGGTATTGTTTCACCCGGATCAGAAGCTGATTGGTAAAAACATCAAGTCCCTGATCGGCACCATGCCTGATTTTGACGATACCATTTACTCTTATGAAACCGGTGATGCGTCCTGGACGGCCGGCTTTCACAAAATCAGCCAGGCCAGGGGTGTAGATTGGTACCTGGGTACCTTTGTTAATGAAGATAAGATCAATGCGCCTGTGCAGAATGCCCGCATGGTCGGGATAATTATGGCTGTTGTGGGATTGCTGGTTGCGCTGGTCATCCTGCACTTCGGTATTCGGGCCCTGATGGCTCCTGTGCGCCGCCTTAATACGGCGATGCGTGATATCAGCACCGGCGATGCCGACCTGACTCAACGGCTTGATGCCAGCGCGAAGGATGAGTTCGGGCAACTTGCTGCAAGCTTTAACCAGTTTGTGGAGAATATTCGGTCGGTTGTACGAGACGTGCAACAGGGCAGCGCAGAGCTTGGTGACAACGTGTTGTCCCTGCGCGATACCGCAAAAACCAGCCGCACGAGTGTGGAGAACCAGCAGGCTGAAATTGACATGGTGGCGACCGCCATTAATGAAATGTCTGCAGCCGCCAATGAGATTGCACAGAATGCCCAGCAAACCGCTGATGCAGCGAATACCGCTGATGATGACAGCCGTGCCTCCCTTGAAACTGTGTCTGCCTCACGAGATGCGGTTCAGAAGCTGTCTAAAGAAGTGAATTCGGCTGCCGAAGTCATTGATATGCTGGGTAAAGACGTTGCGTCTATCACCTCGGTACTTGAAGTGATTCGGGGTATTGCCGAACAAACCAACCTGCTCGCACTAAATGCGGCTATAGAGGCCGCTCGTGCCGGTGATGCAGGGCGCGGTTTTGCCGTGGTGGCCGATGAGGTAAGAAACCTTGCTCAGCGAACCCAGTCAAGCACCGAAGAAATCAATAACATGATTGAGCGGCTGCAAAAGGGTGCTAACGATGCCGTTAATGTGATGAAGGCATCTACAGCGGTATCGAACGTCAGTATGGAAAAAGCACAGGATGCGATGGACGCGCTGAACCGGATTGCCGAGGCAATTACGTCGATCAGCCAGATGACTTCCCAGATAGCCACGGCCTCTGAAGAGCAGACCTCGGTTACCGAAGAACTGAACTCTTCCATAACCCGCATTTCGGATCAGGGCCAGGAAGCGGCCGCAGCGGCCAGCGAGAACGATGTGTACAGCGGGCATATCGAAAGCGTTGGCACGACACTGAACCAAAACGTATCGCGGTTTAAGGTTTAGCCTGTTTGGTCAGGGTTTCCAGCCGGCGGCGCAGGTTTTCCAGGGTGCGCCGCCCGACACTGCGGGACTCTTCGCTGAGATGTGGATTCTTCAGCACAATCACATCGCGTGAACCCAGGTGCAGGGACTCGACCGGCCGTTCGTAATAGGCTCTCAGGAAAGCCGCGAATTTTCCGTCGTAGATGGCACGTTCCATGCCCAGCTGTAACCGTTGGGCCAATTCGGTGTTTTCGGCCCCGACAAAGATGAACGACGGCATGGGGTAGGCCAGAAGCAGGTGCGGCTCAATCACAAGGCTCGGGTCACTTTCTATCTCCAGGTCGTACAGTACTTCGCTGACTCCCCGTGCGAAGCATTCAAACCGATCGTTACGAAGCATAGCAAACAGGATTTCAAACCGGGGATGGGTAATGACATGAATGCCATTGGCTTCCAGTATGGATGTGTCTGGCCAGTGGGTTCCCTGGCCAATGCGGATACCTGAATTTTTAAGATCGTTCAGGGTATGAATGCCTTCAAAAAGGGGCAGGCTTGATTTGGGCGTAACACAAACCCGGAAGCCGAGCAGGCCGCCGTCTACCGGGATAGGTATGGCAGTAAGGCGTTCTTCCCTGTCCGGAGATGTGGCTACATTGGCAATATCAACCAATCCGGATTTTCCCCGGCTCAGCTCCCGTAACACCCGCCCCTGGCTGAGTTCCTCGCTGCGCACCAACCGGTAGGTGCCATACTCAGGGGTTTCCTGCAGCGCCAGATCTACCAGTGCGCGAATGGCCGGGCTGTCGTAATTCCGGTACCAGAGCGTGTAATCACGCGGAACATCAACCGTCCGTTCAGATGCCTGCACCCATGATGCACATATGAAGGCCCCGGGAATCAGGAGCCCTAATAACAGCGATCGCGATATGGACCGTCGTTGGATTGGGTGCGGGCTAATCACAGGCAGTTCCCATTCTAAATCCTTTCGTCTGATGAGTCGTTTCTACTGTAGAACATTATCTGTGCCAGAAACGCTGATACCGTCAAAAATATTGTGAAATTACCTTACAATAGCCCCAAACCACGGTAGTATCTCGCCGAAATACGTAACAGCTGCACAGAGGAAGGGTTATGGCACTCATTGACACACTTATTGGCGCGACCGGGCAGTGGGTCGCAAGCTCCGATGCAGCTGCCACACCAGCTACCCCTATTGCATGGCTCAAAAAAACCAGTGGGTATGCCGCTGTGAACCGGATTATTGGCCTGGCTATTCCGTTTGCACCAAGAAACGGGTTCAGTGTGGAAGAAGTGCAACCCGGGTATGTGCGCGCCAGAATCAAACTGAAGGGCAATAAGAATCATTTTGGCAGCCTGTATGCCGGTGCCTATTTTCTGGTGGCGGAGATACCCGGCGGCGTACTGACGCTGTTTGATCTTGGCCCGGCGTATACGCCCATTCTGAAGGAAATGACCCTTCAGTTTCTGCAGCCAGCCAACTCGGATGTCACGGTTGAATTCTCGCTGTCATCCGAACAGGTAGCCGCCATTCTGGCCGATGCGGATGAAACCGGGCGTGCGAAATTCACGCTGGAGGGGCTGTTGCATGATCAGGAAGGTAATCACGTGGCTACGTCCATAGCGCATTACCGCGTGAGAAAGAAAGGTTTTAAGGCCAGTGCCTGACCGAATCAGGCCTGGCGTTCCTCGCCGAGCCTGGACAGGGCTTCCAGAAATACTTCGCCGTACTTTTCAAGTTTGGCTGCGCCAACACCGCTGATTTCCGCCAGCTCACTCAGGTTACCGGGCTTGCGCTCCAGCATGTCTAACAGCGTAGTGTCGTGGAAGATAACGTAGGGAGGCACGCCCTGTTTATCGGCCAGCTCCTTACGGCAGGCGCGAAGAGCCTCCCAGCCGGCATGGTCTGTGATTTGATCGCGTACGGCAGAACGGCCCCGTGTGCCGGATGTTCGGGCGCTGGATTTACTCACCACCGGATCTTTTCGCAGTTCTACTGCCTGTTCGCCTTTTAGTGCGGGCCGGCAAAGTTCTGTGAGCTGCAGCGCGCCATAACCATCCGGATCTGCCCGCAGATAGCCATTGGCGACCAACTGACGAAAAACAGATTTCCATTCGGTGGCACTAAGTTCAGTTCCGATGCCATAGGTAGACACCCGCTGATGGCCCGACTGGATAATTCGTTCGTTTTCAGACCCCCTCAGCACATCAATCAGATAGGTCACACCAAAGCGCTGCCCTGTTCGGTACACACAGGAAAGTGCTTTTTGAACAGCGACCGTTCCGTCCCAGGTTTCAGGCGGATTCAGGCAGGTATCGCAGTTCCCGCAGGGCGCTTCCAGATGATCACCAAAATAGTTCAGCAACACCTGGCGCCGGCACCGGGTTACTTCGCACAACCCCAGCATGGCATCCAGTTTCTGACGCTCCACTCGCTTAAAATGATCATTACCCTGAGAGGCCTCAAGCATTTGCCGCAGCTTTATCACGTCCTGAAGCCCGTAGACCATCCAGGCAGTCGAGGGCTTGCCATCACGCCCGGCACGCCCGGTTTCCTGGTAGTAGGCTTCCAGGCTTTTGGGTAAGTCCAGGTGGGCTACAAACCGTACATCCGGCTTGTCGATGCCCATACCAAAGGCGATGGTCGCTACAATAATAACTCCGTCTTCACGCAGAAAACGCTCCTGATGACGGGCGTCAGGCCGGCATGATAGGGCAGTGCGGTATACCCCTTGCCCGCCAGCAGCTTTGCGGTGGTATCCACCTTGTTGCGGGACAAGCAGTAAACAATGCCGCAATCACCATCATGTTCTGCTTTAATAAAATCCAGTAGTTGTTTGTTTGCATTGGTTTTCGGAGCTATCCGATACTGAATATTGGGGCGGTCAAAGCCACTGACAAAGTGGCGGGCGCTGGTAAGAGATAGCCGCTCAGCAATTTCCTTCCGGGTGCGTTCATCAGCGGTTGCGGTAAGGGCTATACGGGGAATGCTGGAAAACTCGGTGGCCAGCATGCTGAGCTGAAGGTAGTCAGAGCGGAAATCGTGCCCCCACTGAGACACACAGTGGGCCTCGTCGATCGCAAACAGCGAGATGGATGCGTTGTGCAGCAGCTCAATAGTACGGGGCTGTATAAGCCGTTCCGGAGCGCAGTACAGCAGGTCTAACTCACCGGTTGTCAGAGCATATTCTGTTGCCCGGGCCTGCTCGTAGTCCATGGTTGAATTGAGAAAAGCGGCTTTAACCCCCAACTCCCTGAGTGCAGAGACCTGGTCCTGCATTAACGCGATCAACGGTGATATCACAATGGCCGTGCCTGGCCGCACCAGCGCCGGAACCTGGTAGCACAGGGATTTACCACCGCCGGTCGGCATCAGAACCAGGGCGTCGCCGCCGCTGACAACCTCATGAATAATCTCTCCCTGTAAAGGCCGGAAAGCTTCATAGCCGAATATATCGTGAAGTACCTGTTCCGGGCTTTTAACAGCGGTAACGGGGCGCTCGCGGGAGAGTTGTTCAAAATCCTGATCAAGATACATAGGTAACCGGTTTTCTATTATGGTGGCACTTGAATGATGAAAAACTGAAGGCTGCCTGGATGGTGGTGGCCAATCATATCAGATTGAGCGGCAGCAATGAGCAGATGCGCATCAGGTGGAGGTAATTCTGCAACAGAAACGCTACAATACCGCGGCTTTTTGACCCACCGTTCAGAGGCAGTCTGTGACAAACACCGATAACAACAGGGCTTCCATGCAGCAATTTGATGCCATTCGCCCCTATTCAGACGAAGAAACCGGCCCGGCGATTCAACGCCTGGTTAACGATACTGAATTTCTGGACATGATTGGCCGGTTCAAGTCGCCCCGGCTGGCTCATTGGGCGCCGTCCCTTCTGCGTATGTTCACCCGGCGGTGGCTTATCCGGCACTTCGGCCATTATCGCAAGTCGAACGACCTGCAGGCCGGCCTGTCAACGTACGTTGGGGAACTGGTCGACAGCACCACAACCCGGGTAACGACAAGCGGCCTGGACAAACTGGATAAAAACCGCGCTTATCTGTTTATTTCCAACCACAGGGACATTGTCTTTGATCCTATGGTGGTGAACTACCTGCTATTTCAGAATGGGTTCCATACCACCCGGATTGCCATTGGTGACAACCTTCTGGCCAACCGTGTGTTCGCTGAGATGATGCGGCTGAATAAAAGCTTTGTGGTACGGCGGAACATGACCAGCCCCCGGGAAATGCGTGATGCCTACATAACGTTGTCAGGCTTTATCAATCACAGCATTGAAACCAACCACAGCATATGGATTGCACAGCGGGAAGGCCGTGCCAAAGATGGCCTGGATGTTACCGACCCGGCCATTATTAAAATGTTCTACATGAGCCGGAAGAAGAGCGGCCTGAGCTTTGCCGAAGCCATCAGCCACCTGAATATTGTGCCGGTCTCCATTGCTTATGAATATGACCCCTGCGATATCGACAAGGCCAGAGAGCTGGAAACACGCGCCAGAACCGGCAGTTATACCAAATCAGAAGGCGAGGATACCGAGCAGATAATGCGCGGCCTGACCGGGTTCAAAGGGCATGTTCATGTGCACTTTGGAGCCCCTGTGCAGGATTCACCCGAAAACCCCAAAGATCTGGCGTCGCATATAGACCGTGAGATGCACGCAAACTATTACTTGCACGCATCCAATCTGGCAGGCTGGCAGTTGCGAGGCAGGCAGCCCGTATCGCCTGCACCTTCTGAGCCAATGCATGCCAGTGTCATTAGTCAGATAGATGCCATTATCAGCAACCGCCCAGCGGCGGAACTGGACGCCGCGCACGCTGAAATCCAGCAACGGTTGAGTGCCTGTGATCCGGCTACTCATCCTTATCTGTTGAATATGTACGCTAATCCGGTGGTAACTGCCTGCACGGCAATCGCTGAAAAACAGACACCATCCTGAGACGTATCTACCACTTTGAATGATAATGAGGTAACGAGTGCTGAACCTTCAAACGATTGAACTGGAAACCGCCCCGGAACCTGCAGGTGCCGTCATCTGGCTGCACGGGCTTGGTGCCAGCGGCCATGATTTCGAGCCAGTTGTACCTGAGCTGGATTTGCCGGAAGGCGCCGCAATCCGGTTTATTTTCCCCCATGCACCTGAACTGCCAGTGACCATCAACGGGGGCATGAGAATGCCTGCGTGGTACGACATCAAGGCCATGGATATTGACCGGGTGGTAGACACGGAACAGCTTATGGAGTCTGCCAATGCCGTAGGCCGGCTGATAGAACGCGAGATTGAGCGTGGCGTTCCGGCTGAAAAAATTATTATTGCCGGATTTTCCCAGGGCGGGGCGGTCGCTTATGAACTGGGACTGAGTTATCCAAAGCGTTTGGCTGGCATTCTGGCACTGTCCACCTATTTCGCCACGGCCAAAACCGTTCAACCTTCAGAAGCCAACCAGGACATTCCTATCAGCATTTACCATGGCACATTTGACCCCATGGTGCCGGAAGCACTTGGGGTGCACAGCCTGGAAACCCTGAAGGCCATGGGGTATGCCCCTTCCTACCAGACCTTTCCCATGGAGCACAGCGTGTGCCTTGAGGAAATTCAGGATATTGGCCGGTTTATACGCAAACACCTGCTTTAAGCAATCTCGCCTGAAGGCGGAAAACCACCTGCATTCAGGCCCGCCAGAATGCAGGTGACAGCACGATCACAACGCTGAGTATTTCCAGACGCCCCATCAGCATACCCACTGCCAGAATCCATTTGGCGCCATCGGGCAGGGCCCCGAAGTTGCCAGCCGGGCCAATAATTTCTCCCAGACCGGGACCGACGTTCGTTAAGGTCGCCAGAGCACCGGAAATAGACGTTACGAAATCCAGCTCCATTGCCGCCAGAGCCACAGTAATGACCAGCAGGCTGAGGAGAAAGATGAACGTGTAGGCGATCATGGATGAGATGATTTCATCACTGACCGCCCGCCCGTTGTAGTTCCTGGTCAGAACTGCCCGGGGGTGCAGCAACCGCATTAACTGTTCTCTCAGAATAATCAGTGACAACTGAAACCGGAAAATTTTCATACCGCCGGATGTTGAGCCGGAACAACCGCCGATAAACATCAGGAAGAAAAACAGTACGAAGGCGAGCGGACCCCAGGCAGAGTAATCTTCAGAGGCATAGCCGGTTGTGGTTACCACAGAGGTCACGTTAAACAGGGTTGCCATGTAATTATGAAGCGGGTCGAAGGGGACAGGCGAGACGAGCCAGCGGTAGAGTGTCAGAAACACCGGCACTAACAGCAAGATGGTGAGAAACAGCCGCACCTGCTGATCTTTGAACAGGGCACCGCGCTGACCATGCATTTCCCGGACAAACAGGAAAAACGGAATGCTGCCAAGGGTCATAAAGAGGGTTGCTTCCAATAGAATCAGATCATCAAACTTGCCCATCGACATATCGGATGTGGCGAAACCGCCGGTTGCGATGCTGGTGAGCCCGTGGTTAAAGGCATCAAACAGGCTCATGCCAGATAACCAGTAAGTGCATACCGCCACAACCGAGAAAAACAGATAGACAACCAGCAGACCGCGGCTGAGGGTTTTCATTCTGGGCAGGGCTTTGTCGGTCCATTCGGACGACTCCGTGGCAAACAGGCGCATACCCCCAACACGCAGAAAAGGCAGTACGGCAACGAACATTCCGATAATGCCTATGCCACCAATCCACTGCAGCACTGAGCGCCACAACAGCAGGTCTGCATCCATGTTATCCAGCCCGTGAAAAACCGTCGCGCCGGTGGTGGTGATTCCCGATGTACCTTCAAAAAACGCATCGGCGGCAGAAATATTATGGTCGCTGAGATAAAAAGGCAGCGAAGAGAGCAGGGCGATAATAAACCAGCTGGAAACGGTCAGTACAAACATGAACCGGGGTTTTAAATCTCTGGGTTGCCGGAACGTGGCGAGGATGCCCAGAATGCCCAGGCCACACACGATGGCGGATGACTCTACAAATGCCATAGCGTTCGGCGCTTCGGAACCAAGCAGAAGAATAACGGGTAACGTCATGAAAACACTAAGAAGTACAAACATGACGCTGACAATGAAAATAACGGGGTAAAGGTTTTTCAAGGTATGCTCGAGCCAGCCGATTCGGACAACGGCGTCAGAATACCTTTGGGGTCAGGCTTCCGCAAGGAAGCGACTAATGGCGTAGTCGTTTTCTTTTGCTTCATGGCTTATACCGCTTCTATACTCTGCTCTTGGATTACTAATGATTTGATACCTAACCAGCGACCATTCAGTACCAATAAAAAGGAAAACCGGAATGTTGAATCGTAAATCCCTGTTATCTGCCGGTGTCATTGCCGCGGCTACCGCTACCTTATTATTCAGTTCGCTTGCCAGTGCCGAATACAAAGATGAGTATACCGTGTCTACCGTTTTACCATCGGCCTTTCCGTGGGGGCAGGCGGCTGACAAGTGGGTTGAGCTGGTTAAAGAACGCTCTGACGGGCGTATTAATATGAAGATATACAGCAATTCCCAACTGGTTTCCGGCGATCAGACCAAAGAATTCTCAGCCATGCGATCAGGCCTGATTGATATGGCGGTTGGCTCAACCATTAACTGGTCACCCCAGGTTCCGGAGCTGAATCTGTTCTCGCTGCCGTTTCTGATGCCGGATAATGCTGCGATAGACGCAATAACCCAGGGCGAAGCCGGCAAAGCCATATTTAAAGCAATTGAAAAACGGGGCGCAACACCTCTGGCCTGGGGTGAAAATGGCTTCCGTGAACTCTCCAACTCCAAGCACGAAATTCAGGCACCTGAAGATCTGGATGGCCTGAAAATTCGTGTTGTCGGCTCGCCTCTGTTTCAGGATACCTTTACAGCCCTTGGGGCAAACCCGACGCAAATGAGCTGGGCCGATGCCAAGCCGGCGCTGACCACGGGCGCCGTTGATGGCCAGGAAAACCCGCTCTCAGTCTTCGATGTTGCCAGGATAGATCAGGTAGGCCAGAAATACCTGACTTTGTGGCATTACATGGCAGACCCACTGGTGTTTGCCGTCAGCAACCGGGTTTGGAAGCAGTTTAATGCGGAAGATCAGGAAATTCTGAGGCAGGCTGCTATTGATGCCGGCCAGTGGGAAATTGAGAAATCCCGGGGCGAACTTGCGGATACTCTGGCCGCTATCAAAGACCGTGGCGTAACCGTGACCGAACTTACCCAAAAGCAACATGATGCATTTGTGGAAGCTACTCAGTCTGTTTACGAAGAATGGACACCACGCATTGGCGAAAAACTGGTTAAGCAGGCACAAAGTGCCGTTGCCAACCGCAAGCAGTAAATCGTAAGCCTTTGGTTCATGCACATGCGCATACCTTGTATGTGCGCATGTGCTGCCTGGACTACCTCACCTGAGCCGGAGTATTCATGCCGTTCCGCCCCCCGAAGTTCAGGCCGGAAGCCTGGCTGGCATCGCTGTCACTCACTGCGATTTGCCTGATCAGTCTTGGCAATGTCATCGTTCGCTACGCAACCGATGCCTCGTTTGCGTTCACTGAAGAGTTTTCGGTCTTTTTCCTGGTTTTACTGACGTTCGCAGGGGCAGCTGTTGCCGCACGTCACAACCAGCACATTCGCATTGAGCTGATTGAGCACTACCTGCCACCGGTCGCCGTTAAAATTCTGTACATAGTGCAGTGGCTGGTCGCCGTTACTGTACTTGGCATTATGACCTGGTACGGAAGCACGTTTGCGCTTGAGGAATACCAGTGGGATTCGCTTTCACCAGGGCTGGGGTTGCCCAACTGGCTGTATGTTATCTGGCTTCCGCTGCTATCGGTTGCCATTATTATTCGCGTTACCCAGAACCTGATTGATCGCCTGCGGGGCAAACCTGACCCGGAGGTTATTCATGAGTCCTGATCTTCTGATGATCAGCGGTTTTCTGCTCGCCTTACTGCTTGGCGTACCGGTGGCCATTGCGCTGGGGTTTGGTGGCGTAATTGGTATTCTGGCCGGGCTTTCCCCGGACATGCTGGGCACCTTCGGCACCAATACCTACAACAGCGTTGCGAAATACCCGCTGATCGCCATTCCGTTGTTTATTCTTACGGGGCTTATTTTTGAGCGGGCAGGGGTGGCGGCCAGCCTGGTTCGCTTTGCCCAGGCCATCATTGGCCCCCGCCATGGGGGGCTAACCGTTGTGGCCATTCTGGTGTGCCTGATTATGGGGGGCATGAGTGGCTCAGGGCCTGCCGATGCAGCCGCCGTTGCCATGGTGATGCTGCCCAGCATGCGCAAGGCTGGTTATCCTCAGCCGTTTTCGGCCACGTTGATTGCCGCATCGTCCTCAACGGCCATTCTTATCCCGCCCTCCATAGCCTTGATCCTCTACTCCATTGTGGTGCCTGGTGTGGACCTGAGAGCACTGTTTGCCGCCGGCCTGTTCCCCGGCATTCTTGCAGGGATTTCTTTGCTGGTACCCGCGTTGTACTTCGCAAAAAAGTACCGGTGGGAAGACCCGGCAACCGTTGAGCGTCCCCCTTTCTGGCCCAGCTTTAAAGCCGCTGTTCCGGCCTTGTTTGCTCCGGTCATTATTCTGGGTGGGTTGCGCTCAGGCCTGTTCACACCTACGGAAGCCGCCGTGGTTGCCGTTGCTTACGGCGTTGTTGTGGGCTGCCTGGTGTACCGTAACCTTAACCTGAAAGACTTGTTTGAGTTAATGACCGACGCCGCCGTTACCTCTGGTGTGATTATGTTCATTATCGCGCTGGCGGGTATTTTTGCATGGGCGGGCACAACACTGGGCACCTTCCAGCATCTTGCAGACGCCCTTTTATCGCTGTCTGATAACGGTTGGGTATTGCTGGGGCTGGTGATGCTGCTGGTACTGATAGCCGGTATGCTGCTGGATGCCATATCCATTTACCTGATACTGATCCCCATTGTGTTACCGCTTATGAACCACTTCGGATGGAACCCGGTCTGGTTCGGTATTTTGCTGGCCATGAATATCGCTATTGGCCAGTTCACGCCACCGGTTGCGGTGAACCTGATGGTAACAACCCGTATTGCCAACATTCGCCTGGAACATACCATAGGCTGGGCGTTGGTGTTCATTGCCGCGATGGGCGTCAGCCTTGCGCTGGTCATACTTATGCCCGGCATCGCACTCTGGCTTCCTGATAAACTGGGCTATGTTGTAGGGCAGTGGTAGCAACACAGGGGGGCTGTATGAACCATCTGGCGCATGTCTTTCTTGCCCCGGATTCACCAGAGGCCCGGGTGGGCAGCATACTGGGGGACTTCACCCGGGGCATAGATGTGTCCGCGCTGCCTGGTGAGGTTCGCCATGGTGTCCGGCATCACCTGGCTGTGGATGCTTTCACCGACAAGCATCCCGACGTGTTGGCCAGCAAGGCGCTATTTTCCGGTCAGCGGCGTCGCTTTGCCGGTGTTGCGCTGGACATTCTGTATGATCACTATCTGTTAAGACACTGGCAAGGATTCAGTCATCAGGACCGTGATACCTTTGTGCGCGCAGTGTATCTCGAACTTCAGACCCACGAATATCTTATGCCACCCCAGATGACAGCGGTTATACGGAACATGGTTCAAAACGACTGGTTTGGTGGTTATAAAGACCTGAATACCGTGGGCTATGCACTGGACCGGGTTGCCAGCCGCATTCGGTTTAAAAATCACTTTGAGGGAATTATTGACGAAATCCGCACCCACGATGCAGAACTGGAGGCGCGGTTTCTGTCCTTTTTTCCAGATCTCCAGAATTTTGCCAGAGAGGTGTAATGAAACATATAATAACAGCTGCGCTGATGGCCGGCCTGACGTTACAGGCTACCAACGTCTTCGCCGAAACCACCGCCAGGTCAGAGCCCGATACCAGTGAGACCCAGGTACCGGAAACCCTCGGATTTGTGGAATGGGTTGTTATGAAGGATACCGGCCTGAGGCTGAAAGCCCGGCTGGACACAGGCGCAAAGACATCATCACTGCACGCCGTCAATGTGGAAGAGTTTGAGCGGAATGATCAGGAGTGGGTCAGCTTTCAGATTCCACTGGGCGATCATGAAGACCAGCCAGGCGGCGGTGAAGTGGACCACCAGGACGTTATCATGGAGTTTGAACGGCCGGTTTACCGCACCGTTCTGATAAAACGCAAAGGTGCCGACTCTCAAAGGCGGCATGTTGTATTGATGAAATTCTGCATTGCAGGAACGGTTCACGAAACTCAGTTTTCGCTCACAGACCGCAGCAACTTCTCGTACCCGGTTCTACTGGGCCGTCGCTTTATGCGTGACGACAACATACTGATCGATTCAGCCAACAGCTTTCTGGCCCCGGATGAGTGCGAATACAACACACTGGAAACCCTTGCACACCAAAATTCCTGAACATCTTGTTTTCTCTTTTTCTTTACCTGACAGGCAGTACGTCTGATGGCACCCGATAAAACGAATCATCAGGCCCGACACGCAGTGCTTGCCTTTGTCGGGCTGATGCTGGTGGCGCTTAACCTGCGACCAGCGCTAACCAGTGTGGGGCCTGTGCTGAATGTAGTCGGGGACAGCCTGTCACTGTCGCCCTCAGGCCAGGGCGTATTGACAACCTTACCGGTACTGTTTCTGGGAATTGCCGCTCCGCTGTCTCCGAAAATTGCCCGATGGCTGGGATTAGAGCGCGCGGTACTGGCCATTATTGTGTTGCTGGCTGCGGCTCTTGTGATACGGCCATACGTGGGCGTTGCCGGTTTGTTCGCCGGTACGGCCATCGCCGGTGGCTGCATTGGCATTGTAGGCGTGTTGTTGCCAGGCATTGTGAAACGGGATTTCCCCAACCACGCCAGCCTGTTGACCGGCATTTATACGGCGGTTCTCTGCCTGGGGGCTTCGCTGGCAGCTGGCACGGCAGAGCCACTGCGACAGTGGTTTGGTAATGACTGGCAGGCCGCACTGGCTATCTGGATGCTTCCGGCGGTTATTGCGGCAGCAGCATGGTGGGCTCAGCTCCAGGGAAAACAGGTACCAGAAACGCTTACGGCCACATCCACCAAGTCGCTCTTTCGTGACCGGCTGGCGTGGCAGATTGCCTTTTATATGGGCTTACAGTCGTCGCTTGCCTATACCGTTTTCGGCTGGCTGCCAACCATACTACAGGACCGGGGTACCGATGCTGTGGTTGCCGGGCTGGCGTTATCCGTGTCTATTATGATTCAGGTAGCTACTGCCATCCTTACGCCCTGGGTCAGTAGCTATATGCGTGACCAGCGAACGATGATCGTTCTGGTTATGGTGTTTACCATGGCGGGGCTTGCCGGCTGCATCTACGATGACCCAAGCCGTATGTGGATCTGGGTAGTGGTTCTTGGGCTGGGGCAGGGTGGTACGTTCAGTATGGCCCTGACGTTACTGGCCGTGCGGGCCCGAACTCCCGATATAGCGGCGCGCCTGTCTGGCATGGCGCAGGGGCTGGGCTATACACTGGCCGCCTTGGGGCCACTGTTTGTGGGCATACTGCACGACCTGACCGGTGACTGGGCAACCGCTGGCCTGTTTCTGTTGCTGATTGGCTTGTTCGCCACGATTGCCGGGATTGGAGCAGGCCGCAATTTGTATGTGCTGGACAGATGAAATGCTTTTATTCCGTGGGAGTGATTACCGGTAACCAGAACACCAAAGCGACGAGCGAGGCCAACAGTACCGGCGGCGTAATAATCAGTCCCACCTTCATATACTGACTCCAACGGATGCGATGGCCCTTGCCCGCCAATACATGCAGCCATAACAAGGTAGCCAGGCTTCCTATAGGTGTGAATTTCGGACCAAGATCGTTACCAATAACATTGGCGTAGATCATAAGCTGCCGGGTAAGCGTTGGTACCTGAGCCTGATCAATGGCCAGTGCGCCTACCAGAGTTGACGGCATATTGTTCATTACCGACGCCAGAATTGCCGAAGCGAACCCGGTACCAAGGGTAGCAACAAAATTTCCCTTCCCAGCCAGCCACACCAGCACGTCCGACGACCAGGCCGTAAGCCACGCATTACCCAGGCCGTAAACCACCAGATACATCCCCAGAGAAAACAGAACGATTTGCCATGGTGCACCCGCCAGCACCGCAAGAAGCGACACAACCTGGCTTTTACCCGATGTAAACCAGCGGCCCGCAATCGCCATAAGAACCACGGCAGCGGCCCCCATAATCACGGAAAAGGGCAGGTTCCAGTGTGCCGTAAGGAACAGGGCGATCAGCAGAATAATCAGCAGGGGAAAAGCAGCCCGAAAGATCTGGTGGTCACGAATCGCAGAGGAGGGTGCCTCCAGGTGTTCAACCCGATAGTCGCTCGGAATGTGTTTACGGAAGTAACAGGCCAGAACCACCAGTGTAGCGGCAAGTGAAACCAGGTTAACCGGCACCATAACCTGTGCATACCGATCAAAGCCGATGTCAAAGTAATTGGCACTTACGATATTGACCAGATTGGAAATAACCAGAGGAAGGCTGGTTGAATCAGCTACAAACCCGGTGGCTATAATAAACGCAAGAGAGGCGCTGGCACTGAATTCCAGCCGCACCATAATAGCCAGCACAATAGGTGTCAGGAGCAGGGCGGTGCCATCGTTCGCGAACAGTGCTGCGATAACCGCTCCCAATATCACAATCAATGGAAACAGAACCCTCCCGCGGCCACCTCCCCATCGCGCAATATGCAATGCGGCCCAGGCGAAGAAACCTGCCTCATCCAGAATCAGAGAGATAATAATGAGCGCTACAAAGGTAAAGGTGGCATCCCAGACGATATGCCAGACAACGCCAACGTCAGCCAGATTCACCACGCCTGTCATTAACGCGACCAACGCCCCGCCGAGCGCGCTCCAGCCAATACCCAGGCCTTTAGGCTGCCAGATGACCAGAATGAGTGTGATCAGAAATATTGAGAATGCGAGCATATTAGAGAAGAGGCCTTAGTGAGCGTCCTGGTTGACCCGGGCCGATGCCTCCCGGGCACTTTCAACCCGCTCTGAGTAACGGTCTGTGAGGTATAACGAACGGCCACGGGTCAGCAAAGTGAATTTAACCAGTTCCTCACAAACATCCACAATACGGCGGTAATAAGACGATTCCCGCATGCGGCCTGCCTCGTCGAACTCATTGTAAGCTTTAGCCACAGACGACTGATTCGGAATAGTGATCATACGCATCCACCGGCCCAGAATACGTAACTGATTGACTGCGTTAAAACTCTGGCTACCACCGCACACCTGCATAACCGCCAGAGTTTTGCCCTGGGTTGGGCGTATGCCACCAAGTGCCAGTGGAATCCAGTCAATCTGCGATTTCATCACGCCGGTCATAGCCCCGTGGCGTTCAGGGCTGACCCACACCATTCCCTCACACCACTCGGCAAGCGCACGGAGTTCCTGCACTTTGGGGTGGGAGACATGGTTATCATCGGGTAGCGGCAGGCCTTCAGGACTGAACATGCGGACATCACAACCGAACCACTCCAGCAAGCGGCCAGCTTCTTCCGATACCAGCCGGGAATAGGACTGTTCCCTGAGCGATCCGTACAAAAGCAGAATTCGGGGTGGGTGGGTTGGCCCGTCCGGCCCGGATAGCGCTTCCGTGTCGATGGGGTTTAAACGATCAGGGTTTATATTCGGGAGGTCTTTCAAACGCAAGGAAACTGCTCCGGAGAAAAGGTCGAAGATACCAACCTATCCCTCATTTGAGGGATAGGAAAGCCACTACCGAACCGCTAGAGTGGGCGGAAGACGGCAGGGCTGTACCGGTAGATTGCCGGCAGCCAAGGATACCCAAAACCGCAATAACAAAACAGCGCATGGAGGCTTGTCTCGTGAAGACTACCCAGATTTATAAATCGTTAATGGCGACAGTATTTACTCTGTTTGTAGCTGCGGGGCTAGCAGCCTGTGGAGGCGGAGGTGGCGACGATGCCACACCCGGCACCAACAACGGTGGCCCTGATACCCCAGGTACTGAAAATCCCAACGCTTTAACTGGCTTTGCACAGAAAGGCCCGCTTCAGGCAGGTGGCACAATCACACTCGAACCGCTGAGCAACGACGGTACTTTGGCGGGAGGGTCTGTTACTGCCACGCTGGATGAACTTGGCGGGTACGCTGTTAACCCTGACGACATCACCTGGGAGGGCCCAACGCTGATTACCGCACGTGGTCCGTACTTCAATGAAAATAAAGGCGTCTATGAGAATGTAGTTATGGGCGACGGCCTGCAGGCTGTTGCAGAGTTGCCTGCTGAACTGAGGGCCAACATCAACCTTTTTACGCATCTGGTGACAGCCCGCACGCGCCATTTAATGCAGCAAACAGGCGGTCCGGATTTTAAAGCAGCACGCACGCAGGCTCGCGAAGAACTAGCTGCGTTGTTGGCCCCTACCGGTCCATGGCCTGTGCCAGTCAGTGAAGACATAAACCCACTGAGGCTCAATCTTCTGGATCGTGAAAAGGTTCAGTTCACCAACTACCT
>CAYUTG010000011.1:0-33236 GCA_964447555.1 uncultured Marinobacter sp. | reverse complement strand
AACGTCATGCAGCCTATGGGTTGGGATGCCTTTGGTCTTCCTGCTGAAAACGCGGCTATCGCCAACCAGACTGCACCTGCCAAGTGGACCTACGCCAATATCGAATACATGAAAAACCAACTTAAACAGTTGGGTTTCGGATATGACTGGAAGCGCGAACTGGCCACCTGCAAGCCAGATTATTACCGCTGGGAGCAATGGTTCTTTGCCCGCCTTTATGAAAAAGGGCTGGTGTACAAAAAAATGTCTACAGTGAACTGGGACCCGGTCGATCAGACGGTACTCGCCAATGAACAGGTTGTTGATGGCCGGGGCTGGCGTTCCGGTGCTCTGGTTGAACAAAAGAAGATTCCCCAGTGGTTTATCCGCATTACCGACTACGCAGAAGAACTGCTAAATGATCTGGATCAACTTGAAGACTGGCCAGAGCAAGTCAAAGCCATGCAGCGGAACTGGATCGGAAAATCTGTTGGTACGGAACTGACCTTCCGGCTAAAAGACAGAGATGACGGTCTGACGGTGTACACCACCCGCCCGGACACCCTGATGGGCGTCAGTTACATGGCGGTTGCCGCAGAACACCCGCTGGCCCAGGCCGCCGCTGAGCGTTATGCAGATGTTGCCACCTTTGTCGAGGAGTGCCGCAACAGCAAAGTCGCGGAAGCCGACATGGCGACCATGGAGAAAAAAGGCATTGATACCGGCTTTCTGGCGATCAACCCACTGACCCAGGAAGAAGTTCCGGTCTGGATCGCCAATTTTGTGCTGACAGACTATGGCACCGGGGCCCTGATGGCTGTTCCAGGCCATGACGAAAGGGATCACGAATTTGCCGTGAAGTATCGCCTGCCTATTAAACAGGTCATTGCACCCGCTGATAACCAAGATATCGACGTTCAGGAAAAGGCGTTTGTCAGCAAAGGCGTGCTGGTATCCTCCGGCAAATACACTGGCCTGACCAGTGACGAAGCTTTCGACAGCATTGCCGATTTCCTTGAGCAACAGGGCATTGGCAAGCGCACGGTGAACTATCGCCTGAGAGACTGGGGCGTTTCCCGCCAGCGCTACTGGGGCGCGCCGATTCCAATGATGACACTGGAAGACGGCACCGAGCGAGCCGTGCCCGACAACGAATTGCCAGTGCAGCTACCCGAAGATGTCACCATGGACGGCGTTCAGTCCCCCATCAAGGCTGACCCGGACTGGGCGAAAACCACCTTTGAGGGGCAACCTGCCACCCGGGAAACAGACACCTTCGATACGTTCATGGAATCGTCCTGGTATTACGCCCGGTTCTGCAGCCCGAATTACGACAAAGGCATGCTTGACCCGGCTGCAGCGAATTACTGGTTGCCTGTAGACCAGTACGTTGGTGGCATTGAGCATGCCATTCTGCACCTGCTGTACGCCCGGTTCTTCCATAAACTGCTGCGGGATGCCGGCCTGGTTACCAGTTCAGAACCGTTTAACCGCCTTCTGTGCCAGGGCATGGTGCTTGCGGAAACCTATTACCGTGAAGATGATAAAGGTGCCAAGGTCTGGATTCCCCCTGCCATGGTTACCGTTGAGCGGGACGAGAAAGGCCACCCGATTCGCGCTGTTCATAAGGAAGATGGTCTGCCGGTTGTCTCTGGTGGCATAACCAAAATGTCCAAGTCCAAGAACAATGGCATCGACCCCCAGGCCATTATTGATCAGCATGGTGCCGATACCGTTCGCCTGTTTATGATGTTTGCTGCGCCACCTGAACAGTCACTGGAGTGGTCCGACAGCGGCGTAGACGGTGCACATCGTTTCCTCAAGCGGCTGTGGCGCATGGTTCACGAACACGTTGCCGAGGGCCCTGCACCGGCGCTGGACACGGCCGGGTTGTCGGATGGTCAGAAAAACCTTCGGCGGAAAACCCATGAAACCATTGCCAAGGTCAGCGACGATGTCAGCCGCCGCCTGACGTTCAATACCGCGATTGCAGCGGTTATGGAACTGCTGAACGAAGTAAACAAGCTGAATGAAGACGCCCCGCAGAGCCGTGCTGTGCGCCAGGAGGCCCTGGATACAGCAGTTTCGGTGCTGTCGCCCATTGTGCCCCATATCTGCCACACACTCTGGCAGGCCCTTGGCCACGATGAACCAGTGGTTGATGCCCGCTGGCCCGAAGCTGATAAACAGGCCATGGTACGCAGCGAAATTCAGATTGTGCTGCAGGTGAACGGGAAGGTACGCGGCAAGGAAGACGTTCCCGCGGATATCAGCAAGGCGGACCTTGAAACACTGGCCCTTGAGAGTGAAAACGTTTTACGGTTCACCGAAGGGAAAACGGTTCGCAAGGTGATTGTTGTGCCCGGCAAACTGGTGAATGTGGTGGCAAACTGATATGTCACCCCGCGCCTCTCTGAAAACCACCTGCCAGATGCTGATTCCCGCTCTGGTAGCCGCTGTACTCAGTGGCTGCGGTTTTCAGCTAAGAGGTGCACCGCCGGTGTCGGCCGCACTGCAACCACTGGCTATTCACTGTGCCAGCCAGATACCAGCAGATCTGTGCCAGTCGGTACAGGAGCAACTGGAACTGGGCGGCGTAGACCTGCAGGAGAGCGGGAAGGCAAAATTCACACTGCGCCTCAGCGATTTCAGGCAGGACCGTCGCGCCACAGCCATCACTGCGCAGGCGGCTGCAGCGGAATACACGCTGCGCTACTCGGTTGCTCTGGAGTTGATCAGCCGCGATCAGATTCCAATGATTGCTGATACCCGGCTGACCACCAGTGAAAGCTACCGGTATGATGAATCCAACGTACTGGCCAAGCAGCGGGAAGAAGAAACGCTTCGCACCCAGCTCAACAGCCGGCTGGCTCAGCAAATCATTTTCCGGCTGGCCCCGATGACAGAAACCCGCATTCAGGCTATCCGGAAAGCGCACGAAGAGGCCCGGAACAGCACAGACAAACAGCCGGACTCACCATGAAAACCCAGCCGGCCCAACTCCCCCAGCTACTGAAGAAAGGACTTGCTCCGGTTTATCTGGTCTCCGGAGATGAATTGTTGCTGGTTCAGGAGTGCTGTGATCAGATCCGGCAAACCGCCCGGGAGGCCGGCTTCCATGACAGGTTAACCTTCCACGCGGACAACCAGCTTAACTGGAACAGTGTTGCCGACGAGTTCAGCGCCATGTCACTGTTTGCCGAACGCCGGCGTATAGAAATCCACCTGCCTACCGGCAAGCTGGGGGATGGCCGTGCGGTTCTGGAACGGGTACTTCAGGATCCTCCCGATGACATCATACTGCTTCTGGTCAGTGCCAGGCTGGACGCCGCTGAAACCCGGCGCAAGTGGTACAAGGAACTGCAAAACAAAGGCGTTCACGTGCCCGTGTGGCCAGTGGATGCGGGGAAGTTCCAGGGTTGGCTGCAGCAACGGGCATCTGGCCAGGGGCTGAGCCTTACCCAACCTGCCCTGGCCATTCTGACCGAACGCCTTGAAGGCAATTTGCTGGCAGCCAGCCAGGAACTCAACCGCCTGGCATTGCTGGCTAATGGGAATACCATTGACGAGGAAACCGTAGAGCAATCTGTGCAGGACAGTTCCCGTTTCAACGGGTTTGAACTGGTCTCTGAACTGCTTGCCGGCCGCGCCAGCCACGCAGGCAAAATCATCGGCGTTTTACAGCAGGAAGGCGAAAATCCTCTGGGGCTTCTGGCAGTACTGACTCGCGATCTCGGCCTGATTATGGAGCTCAGAACCGCCACCGGGAAAGGCGAAAATGCCTCTGCGTTTCTTAAAAAACGAGGCGTCTTCCAGCCACAACGTATTCGCATTATGGAGCAGGCAGCCCGCCGCCTCGCCCCGGCTCAGATTCACAACGCTTTCACACTGTGCAGCCAGATTGACCGGGCGGCCAAGGGCTATGGTGACTTATCACCCTGGCACCATTTGCGTGATATGTCTGCACTACTGGCTACCCGCGCCTGATAACAACCTTTACATCAAATTGAAACAAAGTGTTAACCGGTTAACACTACACCACAATTCCCTACAACCACCGGCCTTTTAGCACACCTTTCTGTGTCATACTTCTCATTGTAAGTGAACCTAACGTCATATTTTTGGCGTACCGGTCAAACACTGTCCAACGGGGCCTTATTGGCCAAGGCGCTTACACAGACTGCGAGGTATAAAAGGCCCATGAAAATAATTTACCTTATTCCCGTATCACTCGCCCTTGTACTCACGACCAGCCTGGTCATTGGTAAAAATACCCGGTTCAGTGACCCGGGCACAGTTATCAAAGATCAGTTCTGGGGAAACCTTTATGCCGAGGGCGGCACGTCGTTTTTCTGCAACACCCCCTTTACCAGCAAAGGCTTTGTGCTTACCGATGGCTATGTCTACCCACTGGCCGACATACGTGCCGCACTGAAGTGCGGAACATCCCGCCAGTGTGAGAAAGACAACAACTACCGGCAGATTGCATCAGACCTGCACAATATGATTCCGGTGCGTACCCGCACGGAAATGAAGCGGCGCAGCATTCAGTATGAGAACCTGGGGCCAGCCACCAAAGCCGATGACTGCGGTATTCGCGAAAGCGCTGGCTTTTTCGAACCGCCCGGGCGCGTAAAAGGTGATGTGGCACGCACCGTCGCCTATATGGTAGACACATACGGCCTGCCCTGGCTGGGAGCAACCCCGGTATTTCAGGGCTGGAATCACATGGACCCGCCCGACGACACGGAGCTGACCAGACACCGCCGGGTTGCCGAGATTCAGGGCAATGAAAACCCCTTTGTAATCAACCCCGAGCGAATGGATCAGTTCTGATCCACGGCTCTGAAAGCAAAAAAGCAGGCCCTCAAGCCTGCTTTTTTGTTACTGCCGGTAATATCGACGTATCAGAATTCTTCTGAAGACAGCGCCATCATCGACTCACTACCACTGCGAATGCCCTCTGCAAGAGAGACCGTTTTCGGCAGCAGACGGTCAAAATAGAAACGCGCTGTTTTGAGCTTACCCGTATAGAAACCGGACGTATCACTTTCCGCCTTGGGAGCCGCGGCTTTGACAATCTTTGCCCACATGTACGCGAGCGCGGTATAGCCAAACAGATCCAGATAATCTACTGAGGCGGCACCAATGGCATTCGGAGTCTCTGCAGTCTGCCCGATGACGTGCTCGGTAACATCCGACAAACGCTCAAGTGCAGCGGCCAGGGGCTCCAGGAAAGCGTGAAGGCTGCTGTCAGATGCGTTTTCTTCTATAAAGGTTGCCACATCCTGAGCAAACAGTTCATACAGCTTGCCCTGGCTGCCAACCACTTTCCGCCCCATCAGATCCAGAGCCTGAATGCCGTTTGTTCCCTCATAAATCTGGGTGATGCGGCAATCTCTGACCAGTTGCTCCTGACCCCACTCGCGGATAAAGCCGTGACCACCAAAAATCTGCTGGCCCAGGATGCAGGTTTCCAGGCCACGGTCGGTCAGGAAAGCCTTGGCAACGGGTGTCAGCAACGCCACCATTCCCTCAGCGTGCTTGCGGCGCTCGTCGTCATCGGCGTACTTGGATGTGTCCAGCCATTGCGCCACGTAGGTGGAAAACGCGCGACCACCCTCCACATAACTCTTCATAGTGAGGAGCATACGGCGCACGTCCGGGTGCACGATAATCGGATCTGCGGCTTTCTCTGGCTGCTGAGCACCCGTTGGTGCCCGGCTCTGAATGCGATCCAGCGCGTATTCGCGGGCACTTTGCAGTGATGCTTCTGCGGCACCGATGCCCTGAATGCCGACACCCAGGCGCTCGTAGTTCATCATGGTGAACATAGCTGCCAGGCCCTTATTCTCAGCTCCGACCAGCCAGCCTTTGGCACCGTCGTAGTTCATGACGCAGGTGGCAGAAGCCTTGATACCCATTTTCTTCTCAATAGAGCCACAGCTGAACGTGTTGCGCTCGCCCAGTGACCCATCCTCATTAACCATAAACTTCGGAACGAGGAACAGCGATATCCCCTTTGGCCCCTTGGGTGCGTCCGGCAGTTTGGCCAGCACCAGGTGAATAATATTCTCGGCCATGTCGTGCTCGCCCCAGGTGATAAAGATTTTGGTGCCGGTCACGTTGAACGAACCATCGTCATTGGGGACAGCTTTTGTACGGATAATACCCAGATCGGTACCGGCATGGGGCTCGGTCAGATCCATGGCCCCCGCCCACACGCCTGAATACATATTAGGCAGATACTTTTCCTTCAGCTCCTGGCTGCCATGTGCATCCAGCGCCAGACAGGCTCCGGCAGTCAGCATGGGTGCCAGACCAAACGACATATTGGCGCCCTGCATCATTTCCTCAAACTGGGCAACCAGGGTTTTAGGCATGCCCATACCACCCAACTCCGGATTGCCGCCCAGGCCATTCCAGCCACCATCAACAATGGTTTGATAGGCTTCCTTAAAACCTTCAGGAGCCGTCACTTCGCCGTTATTCCACTTGCTGCCCTGCTCGTCACCTTCGCGATTCAACGGGGCCAGGACTCCGCTGGTGATCTTACCGGCCTCTTCCAGAATCGCATCTGCGGTTTCCGGGTCTACATTTTCAGCAACTTTGGGCAGGGAAGCCCAAAGAGAAGTTGCGTCAAATACCTCGTTCAGTATAAAACGCATATCACGTAGGGGTGCCTGATAATCCGCCATTAATAACTCTCCAAAATCCAGTCAGTCAGCCTGCACGAGCGGTAAAATGGCCGTATGGCCAGCACGCTGGTCAAGCCGTATGGGTTCACCGAATGCTGTGTATTGTGGGTGCTTATTCTACCCCAGAAAGGTGCTTTAACTCATAAAAAAACCCGCGTCCTGAGAGCGCGGGCCTTTTCTTCCTTCAGAATGTACCTGAGTACCCGCGCTTAGAGAGCGAAGGCTTCTTCGGGCATATCCATTAGGCTGTCTGCGCCGGCCAGCATAGTTTCTGCGTGGCTGCGGGTTCTTGGCAGCATGCGCTTGAAGTAGAAACGTGCTGTCTGAACCTTGGCATTGTAGAACGCCTCTTCAGAGGTGCCGTCTGCCATCTTGTCCAGTGCAATCTTGGCCATACGCGCCCACAGGTAAGCAAACACGGCATAACCAGAGTACATCAGGTAATCTACAGAAGCAGCACCAACCTCTTCACGGTTCTTCATGGCAGCCATGCCTACTTTCGTAGTCAGCTCGCCCCACTCTTTGTTCAGTGCAGCCAGCGGCTCCAGAAACTCCTTCATCTGCTCGTTGTCTGCATTTTCTTTGCAGAACACGTGCACCTGCTTGGTAAAGCCCTTCAGGGATTCACCCTGAGTCATCAGCACTTTACGGCCCAGCAGGTCCAGTGCCTGAATACCGGTAGTACCTTCGTAGATCATACCAATGCGGGCATCACGAACGTTTTGCTCCATACCCCACTCAGAGATGAAGCCGTGGCCACCAAATACCTGCATCCCCAGATTGGCGGCCTCGTAACCGATTTCGGTCAGGAAAGCCTTGGCAATCGGAGTCAGGAAGCCCAGCGACGCATCGGCTTCCTTACGCTCTTCTTCAGACTTGGCACGCCCTACCAGATCGGCCTTCTGAGCGGTCAGATAAATCAGTGCGCGAGCGCCTTCTGCAACGGCTTTCTGAGTCAGCAGCATGCGGCGGACATCAGGATGAACGATGATCGGATCGGCAATACCATCCGGATTCTTGGGGCCACTCAGCGAGCGCATGGCCAGACGGTCTTTGGCGTAGGCCAGAGAGCCCTGGAAGCCCAGTTCTGCCGCACCCAGTCCCTGAATGGCAGTACCAATACGTGCGGTATTCATAAAGGTGAACATGCAGTTCAGGCCGCGATTTTCCGGCCCGATCAACCAACCTTTAGCGCCATCAAAGTTCATGACGCAGGTGGCGTTACCATGAATGCCCATCTTGTGCTCAATAGAGCCACAGGACACAGCATTGCGCTCACCGGCGGAGCCATCTTCGGCGGGCAGGCACTTGGGAACAATAAACAGGGAAATACCTTTGGTGCCCGCAGGCGCGCCCGGCAGACGTGCCAGTACAATATGAACAATGTTGTCGGTCATGTCGTGCTCACCGGCCGAGATAAAAATCTTGGTACCGGTAATGCTGTAGGAGCCGTCATTGTTTGGCTCGGCCTTGGTGCGCAGGGTGCCCAGATCGGAACCACAGTGCGCCTCGGTCAGACACATGGTGCCTGTCCACTCGCCACTGATCATCTTGGTGAGGTAAGTCTGCTTCTGTTCTTCCGTGCCGTGTGCTTCCAGCGTATTGATTGCGCCGTGGCTCAGGCCCGGGTACATGCCCCATGACCAGTTAGCCGTACCATTCATCTCGCTCATAACAATACCGAGAGAGTCCGGCAGACCCTGACCACCATAGTTGGGATCAGCTGCCAGCGATGGCCAGCCACCTTCTACAAACTGGTTGTAGGCTTCCTTGAAGCCGGTCGGCGTTTTAACACCGTCTTCACTCCAGGTACAACCTTCCTTATCGCCAACTGCGTTCAGCGGAGACAGTACCTGCTCTGCAAACTTTGCACCTTCCTGGATAATCGCATCAACCATATCCGGCGTTGCGTCTTCGGCGCCTTCCAGACTGGCGTAGTGCTGCTCACTGTTCAGCAGTTCATTCATTACAAATTTGATGTCACGCAGGGGCGCTTTGTATTCAGGCATGGAATCCACCTCAGTTTTCGGTCTCAGCTGAATCTGTATTAACAGCTATTGCCTTGGGTTTGCTCAGATACCGTAACGCTATGCGCCGCGGCCTTAATTAAACACGTGTTTGAAACATACGTTTAGAGGTACGGAATTGTCAATAGATGGATCACATTTTTGTGTTGCGATTGGTCACAGAAACACCTGAAACCAGGCGCCCGGGAAAGCACAACCTGCTGAGGATAGTACGAAAAGAAAGCGTGCCCGGCTGAGATGCCGGTCACTTAAACTGAAATATCAAGAGCGCCGGGGTGCAGTATGTCTGGCGCACCGTTGAACGCGGAAACTGACTGGTAGGTATCACTGGCCTGCTGGCCGGAGAGCGACTGCCCCCCGCCTTCGGAATCCTGTTTATTGCCCTCACCACTCACCCGGGCTTCTGGTGCTGAACGGTCGTCATTTTTTTCTGCAGCCAGTTCGGCCTGCGCCTGAAGCAGCGTTTGCATCGCCTGGGCGGCCACGGCACGGTCCTGGCTGGACGGCTCGGCAGGAGCCAGAGCAGCCGACCGTACGGTACGCATTTTCTCAATAGTAGCCTGGGGGTCTTCGGCAACGGGCGAGACATCAATAGGAACTTCGCCGCCCACAGCATACTGGGCGCCATCAGCACCACGCTCGTAGGTCAGTGAAATAGCCCCGGCGTGCTGGCCGCCTGCCGACTGATGAGCGGCTTCGTGGGCACGAACTTCCCGGTCGCGGGCCTTGAGCTCTGTCAGTTCTTTAAGTTCTTCAGGGCTCAGTTCCGAACCAGATACTGCGGATTGCCGAACGGCAGGACTGCCTGACGATTCCCTGGCTGAACCGCCCGGTGTGGCATTCACATACGGAGAGAAGGAAGATGGTGGGGAGACGATATTCATCTCCGGTACTCAGGCCATGATATCCAGCAGGCTGCCCAGCGTTTCGTCCGCTGTTTTAACAACCTGAGCAGAGGCCTGTACGCTGCGCTCGTAGAGCTTGAGATCGATCATGGGCTCGATCAGCCCTCCGGCACCTTCGGCACTGCCCTGCGGGCCATCAACACCACCACGGGCTATTTTCCGGGCCGCATTCTCCATGCCCACCATGCCGTCCTGAATGCCCTGAACGCCAATTCCCAGTGTGTTGTTGATCATAATACCTGCTTCCAATGACCGGTTAATGACACCAGTAGGCCACATTTCTGGTCAATTTTCAAACAAATAATCACTGGTCAGATGGCCTGCCAGGGTTTCAGGCATGGCACCCTCGGCCCACGGCAGCACACCGAGACAGGGTGCTCCTATATGTTCCATAAGATAGCTCAGAGTTTCCTGCTCGCAACTCATCGCTACGGGCTCAGAGCGGTTTGCCACCCAGCCGGCAATGGGCAGCCCATCAGCCCGAATGGCCTCTGCGGTAAGCAAAGCATGGTTGATACACCCCAGTTTCAGAGAGACCACCAGAATAACCGGCAGATTCAGCGCACGGGGCAAAGCCGCAAGGGTTTCCCGGTCATTCAGCGGCACCCGCCACCCGCCGGCCCCCTCAACAAGAAGCAATTCGGCTGTGCGCAACTGCAACCCGCGGCAAAAGCCGGTCAGACGCTCGGCGGTGATGGTTCTCCCGGCCTGCCGGGCAGCAACGTGCGGCGCTATGGGCGGCTCAAAGGCATAAGGATTGATCACATCATATACCAGCGGCTCAGTGATCACGCTCTGCAGTATCAGCGCATCATCATTGCGAAGCCCATCCGGCGTCATCTCACAACCGGACGCTATAGGCTTCATGGCGAGGGTACGCTTTCCCTGCGCCTTGGCGGCCTGCAGAATTGCCGCAGAGACCGTTGTTTTACCAACCCCGGTGTCCGTACCGGTTACAAAGTAGGTTTTTTTGGCCATGATGGTCGTTTCCTGAGTAAGGTTTCGTTGCCCCTGTTATTCATCCTGCTTATGCCAGTAAAGCCAGGCCGTCTGATAACTGGCAATCACTTCACCGCCAGGTTCCCGGGGATAGTGCCGGCACATCTCGCGCAGCCGGCCTGGCGCGGTGATTGTCTTACGGCGCTCAGGGCCTTTGAAACCAGCCCCAAGGGATTTCAGCTCACTGATCAGAGCCATCGGTGAACGGCTGGGAAACTGCACAGTCCGCACATCTGCCACCACACCCGGAAGCACCGCTTTGGCCAGTGCCAGCAAAGAAGCAGTGGGCACAAAGCTATTTACATGGATGCCCTCCGGGTCCGCCTTGTGCCAGGCCTGCTGCAACTCCCTGAGAGTTCCGTCTGTGAGTGTCGATACGGCCAAACGGCCGCCCGGTTTCAGCAACCGGCAGCACTCCCGCAGCACGTCGGCGGGGCTATCACACCACTGAATCATCAGGTTGCTGAAGATGAGATCAAATCCGGCACCGGCCAGCGGCAGACTGGCCGCATCCGCAATCAACCAGTTGATATCCGGATCGCTCAACGTTCGCGCATGCCTGACCATCTCCGGAGACAGGTCGACCCCGGAGATTTCGCTGTCCGGGTACAGGTGCCGGAGTTTTCTGATGAACCAGCCGGTACCGCAACCGAGATCAAGTATGCGGGAAGGCTCATCAAAAGTGGATTGATACACCAGTCGCTGCAACATGGTGTCACCCGTAAGACGCTGCAGCCGGGATGCGCTTTCATAGGTTCCGCTGGCCCTTCCGAATGCTCGGGAGATGTCTGATTTTCGCGCAATTGAGCGCGCGCTGGGCAGGCCTGCCACACTATCTGCAGTGCCGTTAACCACACAGTGCTCCGTCAGCAGACACCTGCCGGCACTCGGAGAGAGCGGAGAGTAATTGTTCCAGATCGCTCCGGCTGTGCGCAGCACTCAGCGTTACCCGCAACCGCGCCTCCCCGGCTGGCACCGTCGGGGGCCGAATAGCTGTGACCAGCAGCCCCCTCGCCTCCAGAGCCTGGCTTAGTGCCAGGGCCGAGGCATTATCACCCACCATGATGGGCTGTACCGGTGTGCGCGACGGCAGCAGGTCGAAGCCTAACTCCGGCACCCGACTGCGAAACTCCGTAATCAGGGTGTGCAGATGTGCACGGCGGGAAGCGTCTTGTTCAATCAGGTCAAGGCTCGCGCAGGTTGCGACCGCCACAGCCGGTGGCATGGCCGTGGTGTAGATATAGGTTCTGGCTTTTTGTATCAGATAGTCAGTAATCAATGAGGGCCCGGCCACAAAGGCCCCGCTGGTACCCACAGCCTTGCCGAAAGTACCCACAAGAACCGGCACATCGTGTTCCGACAAACCTGACTCCGCAATACTGCCCTGGCCGTCCGGACCAAGCACGCCAATGCCGTGGGCGTCATCAACCACAAGCAGTGCGTCGTGAGCTTTGCACACCCGTGCCAGTTCCTGCAGGGGCGCAACATCGCCGTCCATGCTGAACACGCCATCTGTCACAACCAGTTTGTGGCCAGAGGTATTTGCCAGCATGGCTGCAAGTTCAGCAACGTTGCCGTGGGGATAACGCCGGATTCTGGCACGACTGAGAATACACCCATCAATAATCGACGCATGGTTCAGCCGATCCGAAAAAATCGTATCGCCACGCCCGGCTAACGCCGAAATGACGCCCATATTCGCCATGTAGCCGGTAGAAAAGAAGAGTGCGGAGCTGCGCCCTGTAAACCGCGCAACTCGCTGTTCAAGCCGGTGATGCGCATGATGATGGCCACAAATCAGATGCGATGAGGCGCCCCCCAGACCTGTCTCCGGCAGCGCATTAACCAGAGCAGCACGGAGGGCGGGATGGTTCGCCAGGCCCAGGTAGTCATTGCTGCAGAACGACAGCAGAGGCTTGCCATCTGCCGTCAGTGCCGGTTGCTGGGGACCTGCGATGTGCCGCCTGAACCGATACAGCCCCGACTGTTTTCTCTGGGCCAGCTCGCCCTGAAAATCACGCAAGATGCACCCCCGGCTAGCTCACACTGCTTGCGTCGCATCGTAGAACAGGTGGCGATTGGCCTCTTGCTCTACCACTTCGGCAATGGCTTCCTGCTCCTGCTCTTCAGAGGCACACTGGCTTCGCTGTTCAGGCCGGATACCCAGCCGGCGAAACATCTGCATGTCTGCATCGGCCTCAGGATTCGCCGTGGTCAGTAATTTCTCGCCATAAAAAATGGAATTAGCACCCGCCATGAAGCACAAGGCCTGCATTTGCTCATTCATATTTTCACGGCCCGCAGACAAGCGCACATAAGAGGCGGGCATCATGATCCGGGCAACGGCGATAATGCGGATGAAATCAAAAGGGTCCAGATCTTCCACATTTTCCATCGGTGTGCCTTTCACCTTAACCAGCATATTGACCGGCACACTTTCGGGATGGTGTGGCAGATTGGCCAGCTGTACCAGCAACCCGGCCCGGTCATCCTCTTCTTCCCCCATACCCACAATACCGCCACAGCACACTTTCATGCCGGCATTACGCACGTGGCTCAGCGTATCCAGGCGGTCCTGATAGGTGCGGGTAGTGATTATGTGGCTGTAGTATTTTTCGGAGGTATCCAGGTTGTGGTTGTAATAATCCAGCCCGGCACTGGCAAGCTCG
The DNA here is from genome assembly GCA_964447555.1 of uncultured Marinobacter sp. GTDB lineage: Bacteria > Pseudomonadota > Gammaproteobacteria > Pseudomonadales > Oleiphilaceae > Marinobacter. The sequence goes on along the minus strand of CAYUTG010000011.1, from coordinate 19,959 downwards.
GCGGCCTGTTCTTCCTTCAGCATACCCAGAGTCATACAGGTTTCCAGGCCCAACGCTTTAACCTGCTGAACCATATCAAGAACGTAAGGCATGTCCTTTTTAGACGGGCTTCGCCAGGCCGCACCCATGCAGAAGCGGGACGCACCTTTTTCTTTAGCGGCTCTGGCTTCTGCCACAACTTTTTCAATTTCCAGTAACTTTTCTTTTTCCAGCCCGGTATTGTAGTGGCCGCTCTGAGGGCAGTATTTACAGTCTTCCGGGCAGGCACCGGTTTTTATGGACAACAACGTGCTGACCTGAACTTCGTTCGGGTCAAAATGCTTGCGATGCACACTCTGAGCACGAAACACAAGGTCGTTGAAGGGCAGCTCAAGCAGTGCCTGCACCTCTTTCAGCGTCCAGTCATGACGAAACGACTCCTGCGGAGACACCGTGGGCTCTGAAAAAGAGTCAGATTTACGTTGTGAAGCAGCCATGGAAGAGTCCTGTTAACCTTTCGGGTTATCTGGGTTTACGGATGAAACAGATGATAAAGAGACTGACCCCACTGTCAACCTTTATTGAACTAAAGGTTAACAGCAATAAAACAGCCGGCTTATGTGTTGCCTGCCTTGCACCAGTTGCACGTCACGGCCTGTGTACGCCCTGCCGGAAAGACCTGCCAGCTAATCGTTGGTGTTGCAGACAATGCGCCCTGCCCCTGCCATTTTCGGCAGGCGATGCCGTGTGTGGCGAGTGCACTGTTTCTCCTCCACCCTTTTCCCGATCCCTGATTCCCTTTCGTTATCAGTTCCCCGTCGATGGCATGATCAGCCGGTATAAATACAACCATCAGCGCCGGTTTGCCCAGCCGCTGATCGTCAGTCTCAGCCAGTATCTGGCACAAGCTGACCCTGTGCTGCCAGACGCTCTGATTCCTGTTCCGGCCCATCCACAGCGTCGCCGCAAGCGGGGCTTCAATCAGGCTCAGGATATTGCGGAACATATTGGCAGGACACTGAACATTCCCGTCGCCGCGGGCATCGTAAAACGAACCCGCACAAGCCGCTCGCAGCGGGAACTGAACCGGGAGCAGCGGCTGACCAACCTGCAAGGTGCATTTGCCGTGTGCGCGCAAGTGCCGGAGCGTGTGGCGATTGTGGACGACGTGGTAACCACCGGTGCGACAGTACGTGCGCTGTCGTCTTCACTGAAGAACGCCGGTGCCCGGGACATTCAGATATGGGCGCTGGCACGCACACCAGGCTGACCCACAGTCATTACTGTCCGGCTGTGGCATTACGTTGAACGCCATACAGGTTATACTGCCCCCTCGGAGTAGGTGCACGGAGCCGGGAAATGATGTCTGACAGGAAGCAATTTGTTCTGGTAATGGTGGTAGCAGCCTTGTTTGTAGGCTGGCTGGGGTGGCGCGGCTTTGAAGTTATCAGCCTGAACGAGGAGCTGAAAACCGACAATATAGTGGCCAATTACCCGTACCAGCACCGGGTTCTCAGAGTCGAGGGCAGCACCGCGATCATGAGCTCTTTGCGATCCCACACGACCTCCACTCAAAAAGCACTCAGCACGTTGTTTCCAGGCATGCGCAACCTGGGAGACAGCCACAGGGACTGGCAACGGGCAGAGCGTGAACTGGCCCGGATTCAGGCCAGAGCGGGAGACATCGTACTCAGCGATTCAGGCATCAACCGTATTCGCTGGGAACTGGACGATAACTGGTACCATCTGCGCTCAATGAAATCCAAATACGACACAGGGCGCTGACACCCGCTTGCCATGACCCAACACTCTATTCACAGCTCTGAGAACACAGCCAAGCCATCCGGCCACCCATACGATTCGCTGACTCCGGACACCATTCTGGACGCAATGGAAGCGGCAGGGTTTGCAGTCAGCGGCCGCCTGTTTGCACTGAACAGTTACGAGAACAGGGTGTATCAGATTGGGCTGGATGACGGCCCGCCGGTGATTGCCAAATTTTACCGGCCCGGGCGATGGACTGAGGCAGCCATTCGGGAGGAACACGATTTCACCCTGGAACTGACAGGCGCCGACATTCCAGTGGTTGCGCCCCTGGTGATGCCATCAAACGACACCCTGGGGCACCACGACGGCTTTTTCTTTGCCGTCTTCCAGCAACGGGGTGGCCAGGCACCTGACGTGAGTGTACCAGACACTCTGTACCGGCTTGGTCAGTGGCTCGGCCAGTTGCACAATACCGGGGCAAAAAAACCGTTCCGATACCGTGCATCTTTGTCCTTGCTGGAGGGCATAGAGTCCGGAAATCAGTTACTGCTTGAAGGCGACTGGATTCCCAACGATTTACGGCCAGCCTGGGACAGCCTGATCCCCGACCTTATCCGCTATTGTGGAGCGCGTATTGACGATGCCGGCGAGGTCGACACCCTGCGACTGCACGGTGATTGCCATGCAGGAAATATTCTTTGTCGCGATGACCAGATGCTGTTTGTGGACCTGGATGACTGTCGCACCGGCCCGGCTATTCAGGATATGTGGTTGCTGCTCAATGGCGAAGACAGCGAGCGCGGGGCCCAGCTTGGCGAATTGCTGGAAGGCTACGAAATGTTCCGGGATTTCAATCGGAGAGAGCGTCATCTGATTGAACCCTTGCGTTGTTACCGTCAGATTTCCCACTGTGCATGGCTGGCGAAGCGCTGGGACGACCCGGCCTTCCCCCGCTTCTTTCCCTGGTTTGCCCAGCCACGATTCTGGTCGGATCAGATACTGTCCCTCAGAGAACAGCTTGCGGCTTTGCAGGCACCTTCCATTTCGCTTCCCGGCCAGTACTGAGTGCTTTACCGGATAAACCGTTCACTAACACACAATGAGGTAACATGAGCCAGAACGATGCCCGATTTACCGCCCGCAGCCTGATTATCACCGCCCTGATCGCCATCATTGGCACCGTACTGGCACTGGAAATCAGCGGCAGAATTGATCATTCAGACAACAAAGACCATGTGCCCGTAGGGGATTTCCAGGCGATTCATATTACTGAAAACCAGCCTTTCAGGATGTCACCCAAAGCGTCTGAGCTACACGCGGTCTGTGAAGATGGTTATCTGGGAATAGCGGCTGATGCGGACCCATCATTTATGGGAATTCTGGTGGACTACAAAAATCGTGGCGTGCGCTGTAGCCGCCCCACACCAGCCAAACCAGAAGCTTCCGCCCCGGCAAAGGAGACTTCCGATCATGAGTAATCCTGACCAGCCAAAAGATCAACAGACAGACCGGCTGTTTGCAACAGAACGCAAACCCGAGGATTTCCGGTTTGATGCCTCTGTCGCCCGCGTTTTCCCGGATATGATCCGCCGCTCAGTACCGGGCTACACAACCATTATTCCCATGATTGAGGTTATTACTGAACAGTACGCTCAACCGGGCACAAACTGCTACGACCTGGGCTGTTCTCTGGGTGCATCCACGCTGGCCATGCGACATGGTATTGCCGATCGCGACTGCACACTGACCGGGGTTGATAACTCCAGCGCCATGCTCGAGCGCTGTCAGCATTACATTGCACTCGATGACAGCCCGCTGCCTGTTGCGCTTCGCTGCGAAGACATCCTTTCCACCGCTCTGGATAATGCCTCGGTAACCACACTGAACTTTACCCTCCAGTTTGTTCCACCGGCACAGCGTAACGGTTTGCTGGCACGGATTGCCGACGCCACGCGCCCTGGCGGGGTGCTAATTCTGTCTGAAAAAATCCGCTTTGACTCACCGGGCGAGCAATCCGTGCAAACCCGCCTGCACCACGAATTCAAGCGAGCCAACGGTTATTCGGACCTGGAAATCAGCCAGAAACGCTCGGCCATCGAGCAGGTACTGATTCCTGAGACACTGGATGATCACAAACAGCGGCTGACAGCGGCCGGTTTTGATCAGGTGCTGCTCTGGTATCAGTGCTTTAATTTTGTTTCCATGCTGGCGATCAAGGCAGACTGAAAGACACCTATCCGACATGACAGATTTTGACTGGAAAACCACCTTTAGCCCGCTACTGGACTACCTTCGCCAGACAGGTCAGCAAAGCTGGTCTGAGCGAATTTGCGAACAACTGACTCATCGGTTTGACGACAATCCTCACGGCGATCTGCAGCGCTGGCTTTCAGCCTTGAATGGCCTGCCGGAGGTAGGGAAAATTCATCGGGAGCTAAATGCGTCCGCAATCACACTGAGTTCGGCAGAACCATTGAATGATGAGCAGCAGGCACAACTGGAACCCGCTCTCCGGGGCCTGATGCCGTGGCGAAAAGGGCCGTTTGATTTTTTCGGCACTTATATTGACACTGAGTGGCGCTCAGACTGGAAGTGGGACAGGGTATCCCCGTATTTTTCAGACCTTGCCGGCCGGCGCATTCTGGACGTGGGCTGCGGCTCCGGATATCACTGCTGGCGCATGCTGGGTGAAGGAGCAGAACGGGTGATCGGCATCGACCCTGGCCTGCTCTTCATGTTTCAGTTTCTGGCAGTCAAACGCTACCTTGGCGAAGTACCTGCAGACCTTCTGCCAATCCGGATGGAGGATTTGCCCGATAACCTTGAGTTGTTCGACACCACGTTTTCCATGGGCGTTCTCTATCATCGCCGCTCCCCTCTGGATCACCTTCTTGAGCTTAAAAACACCTTGCGCAGGGGCGGCGAACTGGTGCTGGAAACGCTCATTGTTGACGGGCCAGAAGGCTTTAGCCTGATGCCGGAAGACCGGTACGGACAGATGCGCAATGTCTGGTTCTTGCCCAGTTGCGACACCTTACTGCGCTGGGTGGACCGTGCAGGATACCGCAATGCCCGGGTGGTCGATGTCACGGAGACAACCACCGATGAACAGCGCAGCACCGACTGGATGCGTTTCAACTCCCTGAAAGACTTTCTGCACCCGGATAACCCAAGCCTTACCGTTGAGGGGTACCCCGGCCCGAAACGCGCGGTGGTCATTGCAGAAAAGCCGTAACAAAGGCCTGAGGGCAAGGATTAACGGATGCTCAGGCAAAAAAAAGCCGCACAACTTGCAGTGCGGCTTTTTATGACGGAGCTTACGCCTCACTCACCAAAAGGGTGCCGCAAGGTAATCGTTTCGACACGATCCGGGCCGGTAGAAATAATATCAATCGGCGCCTCAATCTGCTCTTCCAGGAAGTGGATGTACGCTTTCGCGTTGTCTGGCAACTGATCAATACTGGTCAGACCAAAAGTGCTCTCACTCCAGCCCGGCAGTTCGGCGTAGACGGGCTCTATGTCTTTGTAACTGTCGCAACCAATAGGCGGACGAGTGACTTCGCCATTCGCCGTCTTGTAGCCGATGCACACCTTAACGGTGTCCATCCCATCCAGTACATCCAGCTTGGTCAGGCAGATACCGGACACACTGTTAATCTGAATGGCATGGCGCAACGCCACCGCATCAAACCAGCCACAGCGGCGTGAACGGCCCGTGGTGGTTCCTATTTCATTGCCCTTGACGGCCAGGTGGTGCCCCATGTCGTCGAATAGCTCGGTAGGGAAAGGGCCTGCACCCACGCGGGTGGTGTAAGCTTTGGTAATACCCAGGACATAGTCCAGAAACAGTGGCCCGAAGCCAGAACCGGTGGCAGTTCCGCCGGCCGTGGTATTCGACGAGGTAACGTACGGATAGGTGCCCAGATCTATATCCAGCAGTGAGCCCTGCGCACCCTCAAACAGGACATCTTCGCCCCGCTTGCGGAAGCTGTGCAGCATATCGGTTACATCGGCAGCCATAGGCAGTATTTCACGCCCCATGGTTATGAGCTCTGCCAGCGCAGCATCAATGTCTTCCGGCTCTTCTTTGTAATACTCTGTCAGCACGAAGTTATGATAAGACATAATTTCACGCAAACTGGCCTCAAATTCGACCGGATTGTGCAGGTCGCCAAGGCGAACCCCGCGCCGGGAAACTTTATCTTCGTACGCCGGCCCGATACCGCGCCCGGTTGTGCCAATTTTGTCATTCCCGCGAAGACGCTCACGGGCCTGGTCAATACGCACATGGGTCCGCAGAATAAGCGGGCAGGCCAGGCTGATCCGCAGGCGATCACGCACCGCAACGCCACTGGCTTCCAGTTCGTGTACTTCTTTCAGCAGTGCCTCGGGCGACAACACAACACCGTTGCCAATCAGGCAGTGCACATGTTCACGGAGTATGCCGGAGGGTATCAGGTGCAACGCCGTTTTCTTGCCCTCAATAACCAGCGTGTGGCCGGCATTGTGACCACCCTGGAATCGCACAACGGCAGACACTTTGTCTGTCAGCAGGTCAACGATCTTACCCTTGCCTTCATCACCCCACTGGGTGCCCAGCACAACAACGTTTTTACCCATGATACTCTCTCAGTACGGCCATCCTGTGAGGGATGGTTCGCCAGTTTAATCTGCTATAAGTTCACTGATGCCCCAGGGGCATCAGTCCAGTTTTTCCACAACCCACTGACCGTCGCGCTTAACCAGCATCCGGTCACAGCCTCTGGTGGCCGGCTGACAGGTCTGATCTTCGGGCAAAGCACAGATAACAGTTTCCGTCATGCGTAACCCGGAGATAACACCCTTCAGGGCCGGATCATCGTCAGCCGGTGCCCATACCGCGCCAGTCCGGTTCTGGGCACGCTCGCCAAGAGCAACCAGCGCCCGGATATCAAGGCTGAAGCCGGTAGCCGGACGGGCACGGCCAAAATCACTGCCGATCGCATCGTAGCGGCCACCCTTGGCCACAGCATCACCATGGCCAGGCGCGTAGGCGGCGAAGATCAGCCCTGTGTGGTAGTTGTAGCCGCGCAGCTCACAAAAATCGAAACCGAAGCTGACGTCCGGAAAATCGCGGGACAACATGTCAGACACACGCCCCAGCTGCTCAAGCGCTCCCTCAAGATTGGCAGACGCCCCCTGAAGAATCCTGCGGGCTTCATCCAACGCCTCCGGCCCGCCGCTTACACCGGCGAGCTCGCGCAGCCGTGCCCCTGCAGAACCCTCCGGACAGCCCCCCAGCAGATCATTCAGCTCGGGCACCGATTTCCGGGCCATGGCATCAAAAACCGCTGCTTCGGTAGCACGGTCAAACCCGCCTTCGGCAATCAGGCTCTCATAAATAGACACGTGAGCAAGATCCAGGTGAACCCTCGGCAAGCCGGCAACCTTCAGCGTTTCCAGCATCAGGTTGATGATTTCCATATCTGCCGCTTCAGATTCACTGCCAAAGAGTTCACAGCCGGCCTGAATCGGGGTTCGCCCGGTAAGCATGTGCCTGGGGCGAGTGTGCAATACATGGCCTGCATAGCACAGCCGGGTAATGCCTTCCTGGCCAAGCGTGTGAGCGTCTATCCGGGCTGCCTGAGGGGTCATATCGGCGCGAACACCCATCATCCGGCCAGTGAGCTGATCTGTCAGCTTGAAGGTCTGCAATTCCAGATCATGCCCGGTTCCGGTGAACAGGGATTCGAGATATTCAATCAGGGGCGGGATTACCAGTTGATAGCCCCAGCGCTGGCAGGTGTCCATAATACCCCGGCGCAGGGACTCGATCCGTCCGGCCAGTGGCGGCAGAATGTCTTCTACCCCATCTGGCAGTAACCAGCGATCAGATACTGTCATGAGATTACATTGTCCGTCAGACCCTTCCGGCACGTGCCGTGGGGGTTACACAGGATTTAAGGCGAATTCCGGGAAAACGAAAACCCGAAGCAAAACCGCCAGAATTCTACACGGTTGTCTGACACAAAAAAACCGGAATACCGAGGTATTCCGGTTTTTCATTTGCAGGCGTCAGACGTCAGCGGGCACCCTGAGGGTCTTTCAGGAATTTCATGAAGTCGCTATCGGAGTTGATAACCATCATGTCGCCCTTATCAGCAAAGGTTTTCTCGTAGGCTTCCAGGCTACGATAAAAGCTATAGAACTTGATATTCGAACCATAGGCTTCGGCATAAATTGATGCCGCTTTACCATCACCCTCACCCCGGGTTTTTTCCGATTCAGCAAAGGCTTCTGCCAGAATCACCGTGTGCTGGCGATCCGCATCGGCACGAATACCTTCGGCCAGCTCCTTACCACGGGAACGGAACTCCTGAGCCAGTTTTTCGCGTTCGGTAGCCATCCGCCGGTACACGCTGTCACTGACCGAGCCAGGTAACTCGATAGCCTTGATGCGAACGTCCAGAACTTCCAGACCAAACTCTTTTACTGAGGTCTCATTTACCCGGTCACGCAGCTTGTGCATCAGCTCATCGCGCTGGCCGGATACCACTTCGTGCATGGTGCGGATACCGAACTCGTCCCGAAGGCCATTATCAACCCGCGACAGCAACAGCGACTGGGCCCGGTATTCGTCACCACCGGTGGCGCGATAGTACTGGTCCACATCGCGGATTTTCCAGGCAATGTAGGAATCCACATCCAGCGGCTTCTTCTCCACCGTAAGGTACTGACGGGAAGGCAGATCCATGGTCAGAACCCGGATATCAAACTGCCGCACCTGATCGATGACAGGCACTTTGAAATGAATACCCGCCTGAATATCCGTTTCTACCAACTCACCAAACCGAAGCAATACGCCCCTGTGGGTTTCCGGAATAATATAGACACTGGACATCACCAGCAGGACAACGATAAGGGCGCCTGCAAGGCCCACTACACCTTTAGGTCCCATGGTTATCTGCTCCTCCGTTGATTGGTACCCTGCTGTCTGGAGCGAAGCTCCTTGATCACCTGATCTGTCAGGGACTTAACATCGGCCTGATCACTGCCACTTGTGGTGGACTTGCCGGACGAGCCGGTTCCTCCCCCCTGGGCAAGACGATCCAGCGGCAGGTACAACATATTGTTGTTGCCATCGGTGTCTACCAGTATCTTGCTGCTGTTGGACAGTACGGTTTCCAGAGACTTCAGATACATCCGCTCTCTGGTGATCTCTGGCGCACTCTCGTACACCGCCAGTAACTCCTTGAAGCGTGCTGTTTCACCACGGGCGCGGTCAATCACCTGCTGCTTGTAAGCGTTGGCTTCTTCAATCATACGCTGAGCCTGACCACGAGCTTCAGGGACCACCTTGTTCCGGTAGGTTTCAGCTTCTTCTTTCACACGCTGCTCGTCTTCGCGGGCACGCTGAACTTCACGGAAGCTTTCCTGAACCGCCGAGGGTGGCTGCGTGCTTTCCACGTTCACCCGCACTATTTCAAGCCCTGTTCCATACTCTTCAAGGAAGTTCTGGAGTCGCTGGCCAACCCTTACGGCCAGCTCAGCCCGGCCCTCGGTCAGCACATCATCCAGCGACGAACTGCCAACTTCATGACGCAACGCGCTGTCGGTTGCAAATGCCAGCGCCTGGTTGGAATCCCGCACATTCAGAACATAGGCTTTTGCATTACCGACCCGGTACTGAACCTGCAGATCAATGGTTACCAGGTTCTCGTCCTGAGTCAGCATCTGCCCGCTGGACTCAGCCGTGCGAACGCTGGTTACCCTCACCTTGGTGACATCGTCAATCAATGGCACTTTGAAGCGAAGACCAGGGTTTTCGGTTTTGTTGAACTCACCAAAACGCAGCACCACAGCGCGTTCCTGCTCATCCACCGTATAAAACGACTGGAACACTACATAGCCGGCAACAAGAATGCCAAGCAGGGCCAGGATGGCCCCGAACCCGCCGGCACTGCCTTTGTTGTCGCCGCCAGACTGACCGCCTGAATTCTTTCCACCTTTGCCACCAAGCATTTTGTTCAGCTTGTCGAGACCTTTTTTCAGGGCCTCATCAAGGTCTGGCGGCCCCTGATCATTGCCGCGACGACCACCGTTACCCCAGGGGTCGTTGTCGTTGCGGTTTCCACCCGGTTCGTTCCAGGCCATAGTGCTCTCCGTTCCTGACTTATAGATAGAATGGCTGCAAATACTAGGGATTTATCAGCGTTCCGGCAATAGCCCACCCGGTTTCAGGTAGATTCAGTACCAACACGAACTGACGCTTCTTCTACTCCGGCACGGCTTAGCAGCTGAAGCCAGTCCCGGTTCTGTAACCGAATTTCCAGCAGGGTATCCCCTGTCTCCCGGTGTTCCTCACTCAGTACAGAGCCTGCTTCGTGCAATGAGGCCCGCAGTTTGCCATCGGCCGGACCCAACAGAATAAAGTGATGCACAACATCTTCACCCAGGCGCTCAACAACCGCATCAAACAGGCCGTCCAGGCCCTGACCAGTTACCGCGGAAACCCAGGCCCGCACGGGAACGCCCTCTTCATTACGATCAATGCGCGGCGTAAAATCCTCGAGCAGATCAATTTTATTGAACACCTGCAGAACAGGTATGTCACTGGCACCGATCTCTGCCAGCACCTCTTCTACCTGTTCAATATTTTCATCCCGCCGGCTGTCATTGCAGTCAATAACATGCAGCAACAATGTCGCCTGAGTGGTTTCTTCAAGCGTTGCCCGGAACGCCTCTACCAGTTTGTGAGGCAGGTGTCGGATAAAACCAACCGTATCTGCCATAACCACCGGCCCGATATCGGGTAACTCAAGCCGCCGCAGCGTGGGGTCGAGTGTGGCAAAGAGCTGGTCTGCCGCATACACACTGGAGGTGGTCATTGTGTTAAACAGGGTCGACTTTCCGGCGTTTGTATAGCCTACCAGTGATACCGTTGAAATGTCCGCACGTTTACGCGCCCGGCGGCCCTGGTTGCGCTGCCGGCGCACCTTCTCAAGCCGCTTATGAATCGATTTGATTCTTTCCCTGAGCAATCGGCGGTCGGTTTCCAGCTGGGTTTCACCCGGGCCACGCAGGCCTATACCGCCCTTCTGGCGCTCGAGGTGTGTCCAGCCCCGGATCAGCCGCGTGGTCATATGCTCCAGCTGAGCCAGTTCTACCTGCAGTTTACCTTCGTGGGTACGAGCCCTTTGCGCGAAGATGTCGAGAATGACACCGGTCCGGTCCAGAACGCGGCACTGGAGCTCCCGTTCAATATTGCGCTCCTGGCTTGGGCTCAGGGCATGATTAAACAGAATAACGTCAGCACTGTGCGCCTGCATGGCCGCCCTGATTTCTTCCACCTTGCCTTCTCCCACAAACAAGCGGGGGCTGGGCTGTTTGCGGCTACCGGTTACCAGAGCCGCAGGTTCAACACCGGCGGAGGTCACCAGTTCACGGAACTCATCAGGGTCTTCGGTATTTTCATGAGAGGTGAAGTCGATGTGAACCAGAATCGCAATTTCACCGACATCGGGACGTTCAAACAAGTGGCATTAACTCCGAAGCTGTCAGGCAGCCTGCACTATAAAAACAAACACCCGCGCTCGTCCAAGCCTTCAGGCTCTTCTGAAACACGGGTGGCAATACCGGAAAACCGGCTAACTTAACTTGCTGCTTCACCTTCACCATCCGCTTCCTGCTGCGGAATGCGAACGTTACGAGCCGGAACCACGGTAGAGATGGCGTGCTTGTACACCATCTGGCTAACGGTATTTTTCAGAAGAATCACAAACTGATCGAACGACTCAATCTGTCCCTGAAGCTTGATACCGTTTACCAGAAAGATAGAAACCGGAATGCGTTCCTTGCGCAAGGCATTGAGGTAAGGGTCTTGTAATGAGTGCCCTTTTGACATGTGTATTCTCCTGTTTTAGTAGATGCAGATCGTCATTAATCAACGTTAAATGTGGTGCGTAGACTGAGATTTTTCAAGGCTGACTCAAGGATAAGTTCATCTTCACTGTTCAGCCAGTTCACATCAGACCACTTTCTCAGCCAGGTCAGCTGTCGTTTCGCAAGCTGGCGCGTGGCTGCAACACCCTTGTTTACAAATGTGTCATAACCGTATTCACCGGCCAGATAACCCCAGGCCTGACGATAACCGACACAACGCATGGAAGGGAGTTCAGGATGCAGATCGTCCCTGTTCATCAGCGCCTGCACTTCATCAAGAAACCCGGCCTCCAGCATACGCATAAAGCGGATACGGATTCTTTCATGAAGTACTTGCCGCTGAGGCGGCACCATAGCAAATTGCGTCACAGTATACGGTAGCGAAGTAGGTTCGTCTGCCTGCCATTGCGTGAAATAGGTGTAATCCTCAACACCTTCCTGACCCCTGCCTTCTTCCGGAATGGATTCTGCCTGCCAGAATGATGAAATGGGCTTTCCGGTCACGCGAAGAACTTCCAGAGCCCGGATCAGGCGCTGGCGGTTATTGGGGTGAATCAGGCGGGCTGCCACGGGGTCGCTCTCTTCAAGCTCCTGATGCAGCGCCTGCCAGCCTCGCTCATCAGCCTCCTGTATCAGGACCTGACGCAACGCCGGACTTGCCGACGGCAGCCCGGACATGCCATGCAGCAGCGCCTTAAAGTACATCATGGTTCCGCCAACCAGCAGGGGGATACGGCCAGACTCGGTAATCCTGGCCATTTCTGCCAGCGCGTCAGACCGGAAATCCGCCGCCGAATAGGCGTCTGCCGGATCACAGATATCAATTAACCGATGGGGGGCAACTGCAAGCTCTTCCGCCGTCGGTTTTGCCGTGCCTATGTCCATCCCCCGGTAAATCATCGCTGAGTCAACACTGACAATATCGCAGGGCAGGCGCTGACAGAGTGCCATTGCCAGATCTGTCTTCCCGGAGGCCGTTGGCCCCATCAGAAAGATAGCCGGGGGGAGGTCCGGGCGCGGGCTTTCGTGCGTATCCATGGTGTTTCAGCGCCCCCGAAGAAACAGCTTATCCAGCTCAGACAAGGTAACCAGTGTCCAGGTTGGCCGCCCGTGATTGCACTGCCCGCTGCGCTCGGTAGCCTCCATATCCCGCAACAGGGAATTCATTTCAGGTATGGTCAGTTGCCGGTTTGCCCGGACGGAGCCATGGCAGGCCATGGTACCTAGCAATTCGTGGATCACGGCCTCAACCCGGTCACTCTGGCCGTGCTCTATCAGGTCTGCCAGCACATCACGAACCAGTTGCTCCGTATCAGCGCCACGCAACAGCGCCGGAACCTGCCGGACCGCCAGCGTTTCCGGCCCGATACGTTCCACCCGCAAACCGACCTGCTGCAGCTCGCCCGCGTGACTCTCAGCCAGCGCTGCTTCTTTCTGGCTGACCGCCAGTGACAAAGGCACCAGCAACGGCTGACTTTTCAGGTTTTGCTCGGCAAGCGCCAGCTTCATGCGCTCGTATGTAATGCGTTCGTGGGCGGCATGCATATCAACCACAATCAGCCCGGCGCGGCCCTGTGCCAGAATATAGATACCGTGCAGTTGAGCTATCGCATACCCAAGCGGTGGCTCTTCACTGGTGGTTGCCGGCTCGGCAGGCGCGGCACCTGTGCCTACTATGCCAGCACTAACCCCACCGCCAGTATTGAGCGAATTATAAAAGGCCATCTGATCACTGGCCTGCCAGTTTTGCGGTTGCTGGCCGCCCGCTTGCTCACCAGAGCCCGCCGGATGCGCATAGGGCTGGCCGTACCCGACGGCTGCGGCAGGCTGGCCTGCCCAGGAGCCGGTTGAGCCGGCTGCTGCCTGTGCCGGCTCTGGCGCCGACAACTGTTCACGCCCGAACGACTGCGCTACAGCCCCCCGCAAGTGGTCATCGGGGCGCACATCCGCCAGCGCTTTGTGTAGCGTGCGGAAAATAAAATCATGGACCAGACGGCCATCCCGGAAGCGTACTTCGTGCTTGGTAGGGTGTACGTTCACATCCACAGTGGCCGGGTCTACTTCGAGATACAGCACAAAGGCGGGGTGCCGGTTGTTATAGAGCACATCTCTGTAGGCCTGACGCACCGCGTGAGCAACCAGCCTGTCCCGGATAACGCGGCCATTCACAAAGAAATACTGCAAATCAGACTGGCTGCGGGAAAATGTCGGCAGGGCGACCCAGCCCCAGAGCCGCAACCCTGTGGCTTCAGCATCAATAACCACCGCGTTATCAATAAACTGCTGACCACACAGCGCGCCAATACGCCGCTCTTTGTCCAGGGCTGACTCGGCCGGCCGCAGGCTTTGTATCGCCCGCTGGTTATGGTGCAGGGTGAAACCGGTATCAAACCGGCTCAGGGCCTGACGCCGCACACACTCCTCAACGTGGTTAAACTCGGTTTTTTCGGTACGCAGGAACTTGCGGCGGGCCGGCGTATTAAAAAACAGATCCCGGACTTCCACAGTGGTGCCTACCGGGTGAGCAGCGGGAGATATACGGGCGTCCATTTCACGCCCCTCCACCTCTACTTTCGAGGCAGCATCGTGCGCTGCAGTCCGTGAGGTTAAGGTTAACCGGGAAACAGAACTGATACTGGCCAGGGCCTCACCACGAAAACCAAGAGACGCTACCGCCTCAAGGTCATCAAGGCTGGCAATTTTGCTGGTGGCATGGCGGCTTAACGCCAGCGGCAGGTCATCTTCCTCGATGCCGCCGCCATTATCCCGAACCCGGATGAGCCTGGCTCCGCCCTGCTCTATTTCTATGTCTACCCGGGCTGCACCGGCATCAAGCGCGTTTTCAATCAGTTCTTTTACAACAGAGGCCGGACGCTCCACCACCTCGCCGGCGGCAATCTGGTTTGCCAGCCGTGGTGAGAGCAATTGAATGGGGGGCATAGTAAAAGCAAACCTCCTGATCAGGATGCGGGAATACGAAGGGTTTGCCCTACCATAACACGGTCGTCACTCAGGCCGTTATACTGCATCAGTTCACTGACGGTGGTCTGATTTCTTCTGGCGACACCAGACAGCGTATCGCCACTCTGGATACGGTACTGATCACCACCGCTGCCACCCGTTTGCCGATGTTTCTCCCAGGCTAACAGCGTGCCAGGCGGCGGCGTTTTGCGGAAATAATCGTCCACCCCGTTCATAATTGCATTCGCAAGCTTTTTCCGATACCAGTTAGTTGACAGGTTTTTCTCTTCCTGAGGGTTCGAGATGAAACCCGCCTCTATCAGAATAGAGGGAATATCCGGCGATTTGAGAACAACAAAGGCGGCCTGCTCTACACCGGTTTTGTGCAACTGCGCCACACTTCCCAGCTTGCCCAGCACGGAACTGCCCACTCCCAGGCTGGCATTAATGCTTGCGGTCATGGACAGATCAAGCAGCACGCCGGCCAGTGTATCGTCCCGGCCATCGAGCGAAACACCGCCAGTCAGATCAGAACGGTTCTCGGTCTGTGCCAGCCAGCGTGCTGTCTCACTGGTTGCCCCCCGCTGAGACAGCGCAAAAACGGACGCCCCCCGGGGTTGCGACGTGCGGAAGGCATCGGCGTGCACAGAAATGAATAAATCGGCGTTGTACTTTCGCGCCAGCAGCGTGCGATTACGAAGCCCGATGTAATAATCGCCGGTTCGCGTCAGTTTGGCGGTATAACCCGGTTTGCTGTTAATAATCCCGGCCAGTGTTTTCGCCATTTTCAGCACCACATCTTTTTCGCGGGTACCATGGGGGCCGATAGCGCCCGGGTCTTCACCTCCGTGGCCAGCATCAACAACCACAACAACATCACGCTTGCCAGCGCTGTTATGGGTAATGGTTGGCTGAGTGGCTTTCTCAAGACGACTGCCATCTTCATCAATAAGATCGACCACCAGGCGGTGGCCGTACTGATCATTGGGTTCCAACTGAAAACTGCGGGGCTTGATGGCGCTTTTGAGGTCAAGAACCACCCGTAAATCGGTCCCATTCCTTGGCGCACTCCGGATACGACGAATCGGGCTGCCGGAAAGGTCCAGCTTGTCGAAATTTGTTTTCAGATCAGCATCTTTCAGATCGATAACCAGCCGTGCCGGCGATGTCAGTGAAAAAATGTTATGACTCACCTTGCCAGCAGTATCGAGAACCAGCCGCGTATGATCAGGGGCAGGCCAGATGCGCACACTCTCTACCCTGGTGCCCGCTTCAGCCACCAGAGACAGGGCGAACAGGAAAGCTGCCGTGATGCCCACCAGGCTATTCAGATAAGGTTTGGCTGCTGTCATACTGCAATCCCGTTAATCATGCTTGCTGTCAGAGCGTGCAAATTCCACGCCTGCACTCATAAATTTCAATTCGCTCAGCAGGGCGTCTCCTGCCGGTGAGTATGCCTGCACAACCGCCAGGCGACCCTCGCCCTCACAGGCCAGACGTATCTCCAGGTCTGGCCTGGGCAATAAGCCCCGGCCACGTTCTGGCCATTCAATCAGACACAGGCTCTGGCCTGAAAAATAATCGCGTATCCCCATGTATTCCAGCTCTTCGGGGTCACCAACACGGTAAAGATCAAAGTGGTAAGCCGGAGGCTGTAAATGCTCATAGGGTTCAACCAGCGTGTAGGTGGGGCTTTTTACCGCACCCTCATGCCCCAGACCGCGCATAACGCCACGGCTGAGGGTGGTTTTCCCCATACCAAGATCCCCTTCCAGAAAGACCGTCAGGCCTTGCCCCGATGCAACAACGTGCTTCGCCAGCGCACCGCCCAGCTTTTCGGTTTCTGCCTCTCCCGCTAAAAAAAGCCGGCGCTCATTGCCCACACGACTCATTATTTCTTATTCCTCCAGGGCCCGGCCTGCGTTCGGTTCCACATCACGAAACACACGGGGCAATGCATTAATCACGTCTTCCGGTATCAAACCGGTATAACCTTTATCTTCCGAAGCCAGGTTTGCCGCCGTCAGATGCACCGCCGCGCCGATAGCAGCCGCTTGGGCGGGGTCGTTCAACTGCGCATAGAGTGCGCCAATAATTCCGGACAGAACATCGCCCATACCGCCAGTAGCCATCCCCGGGTTACTGCCACTGATGAGCCGGACGATACCATGGCCAGAGGCGATCACCGTGCCAGCCCCTTTCAGCAGGGCCGTTCCACCAAATCTGTCCTGCAGCAACCGGACCGCCGCTACTCTGTCGGCTTCTACGTCGGGCACACTGCACCCCAGCAGTCTGGCAGCCTCGCCTGGGTGTGGCGTCAGTATATGATTATCTGCAGGCACTGAAACCCGTGATGACAAAAGATTCAGCGCATCGGCATCCAGAACCCGGGGCTTGCCACTGGCGACCACCTGTTCAAGCATTTGCTGGCCCCAGGCACTGCGCCCGATGCCCGGCCCACAGACAATAACGGTGGCGGCTTCTGCCAGCGCTGGCAATTCAGAGCCGTGAATCAGGCCGCGTGTCATCACAGACGGACACCTCGCCAGCGCGGCCGTTACATGTTCAGGGCGAGTGGCAAGGGACACCAGCCCGGCTCCCGAGCGGGAGGCTGCCTCTGCCGCCATTAGCCCGGCACCTCCATAGCCGTAATCCCCGGCCACCACCAGCACATGGCCAAAGCGCCCTTTGTGAGCATTCACTGGCCGTGCAGGCAACCAGGGTTTGACCGCGGGCCAGTCCAGCCGGGTGGCCAGTGGTTGCTGGCCACTGGCTTCTACGCCCTGCTCTGTCCCCAATGCCTCAAATATCAGCTTGCCACAGGTCGCCGTACCCTGCCCCGTGAGCAGCCCCGCCTTGAGCCCGATAAACGTGACGGTTGCCGCTGCGTTTATAACCGCTCCTTCTGCGGCACCGGTTGTTGCGTTCAGCCCCGACGGCACATCGACTGCGAATACAGGTGCACCCGACTGATTACAACGGGCAATGACTCCGGCAACCGGCTCTCTGGGGGCACCGGAAGTTCCGGTGCCCAGCATGGCATCAACAATGACTTCGGCCTCACGGAACAGGCCATCCAGCTCCGATGCCGGCACAGAATCCAGCTCCTGCACGGCGACGCCATCAGCAACAGCCTGCTGCCAGGCCTTTCTGGCGTCTCCGGACAATTTTACCAGCGGAGCAACGGCCAGACAGCTTACGGCGACACCATGGCGCGCGGCGGCGGCCGCTACCAGGTAGCCATCACCACCGTTGTTGCCCGCACCACACAGAACCAGAACCGGGCTGCGCTCAGGCCACGCTCTGAGCAACCAGCGAAAGGCCGAGTTTGCAGCCCGCTGCATCAGTTCAAACCCATCAACGCCCTGCTGCTCAATAACATAGCGGTCAATGTTCCGCACGGCTTCAGCGGAAAACAGTGCATCTGGTAGACTGTGCGCAGCAAGTGGCAGCATAGCTCTATGCTCTCGTTACAGAAACCGGTTTAAGAATTATGGCCAGCTAACTGTAAAGCATAGCAAAACGCTCCAAAAGGTCATAACTTAATCAGATTAAAATTTGTCAGCATGCTGAAACATCAGCTCGCTGGCCGCACCGCAGGCTCTATGAATACACCACCTGATACCCACAACGATTCAACTGCCATGGCCGAACTGGCCGACAATGTGCGCCAGTGGGCGCTGGAACTGGGTTTTTCCGATATCGGCATCACGCTTCCAGAGACCGGTGAACATGCGGGGCATCTGCAGTACTGGCTGGAGCAGGGCTATCAGGGCGACATGGATTATATGGGGCATCACGGCGACAAGCGTTACACGCCGGACTCGCTGGTGCCGGGCACAGCCCGGGTCATCTCTGTACGCCTGGATTACATGACTGCTCCCGACAGCCCTAAAGAAGCACTTACTCACCGGGAAAAGGCTTATGTTACCCGGTATGCGCTTGGCCGGGATTACCACAAGCTGATGCGAAAGCGCCTGGCAACGCTGGCGAAGAAGATCGATGAGGCGGCCAGTGGTTACGACTATCGCGCGTTTGTAGACAGCGCCCCGGTACTGGAGCGGGCGCTGGCACAGCGGGCGGGTCTTGGCTGGATAGGCAAGAACAATATGCTGATTCATCCCAAGGCCGGATCTTTTTTCTTTCTGGGCGAGATTTACACCAGCGCACCTCTGCCTGTGGATGCACCCTTTGAAAAAGATCACTGCGGCAGCTGTACGGCCTGCCTCGACAGGTGCCCGACCAATGCGTTTGTTGGCCCCCACTTACTGGATGCGCGGCGCTGTATCAGTTATCTCACCATTGAGCTCAAGGGCAGTATTCCGGAGGACCTGCGGCCACTGATGGGTAACCGGGTGTTCGGTTGCGATGACTGTCAGCTTGTCTGCCCGTGGCAGAAATTCAGTAAACCGGCGAAGGTGGATGATTTCAAACCACGGCATAATCTTGATAACAGTTCGCTGGCGGAGCTGTTCATGTGGACTGAGGAGCAGTTCCTGAAGCGGACCGAGGGTTCGGCTATCCGGCGGACCGGCTATGAGGGCTGGTTGCGTAATCTGGCCGTAGGGCTTGGTAACGCGCCGTCTACTATTCCGGTTATTGACGCGCTGAAGAAGCGGGCGGACCACCCATCAGAGGTGGTCCGCGAACATGTATTGTGGGCGCTTAAGCAGCATGGGCTATAGTTTGAAGAAGTGCTCCCGGTAGTGGCGAAGTTCGTTGATGGAGTCGCGAATGTCGTCCAGCGCCAGGTGGCTGCCTTTTTTTGTGACGCCGTCCAGTACGTCAGGGCGCCAGCGGCGGGCCAGTTCTTTTACGGTGGAGACGTCCAGGTTTCGGTAGTGGAAGAAGGCTTCAAGCTGCGGCATGTATTTTACGAGGAATCGGCGGTCCTGGCCGATGCTGTTGCCACAGAGGGGGGACTTGCCGGGTTCCAGGTGTTCTTTCAGGAAGGCGATGGTTTGTTGTTCGGCTTCGGCTTCAGACACGGTACTGTTCTGAACGCGTTTGGTGAGGCCACTTTCGCCGTGGGTTCGGGTGCACCATTCGTCCATGGCATCGAGCAGGCTATCGGGCTGTTTGATGGCGATAACCGGGCCTTCGGCGATGAGGTTCAGGTCTGAGTCGGTAATGATGGTGGCCATTTCGATGATGCGTTCTTTTTCCGGATCAAGGCCGGTCATTTCCAGGTCAATCCAGACCAGGTGGTTGCCTGCTGACATTGTGCTTCCCTCAAATCTTTTTACTATGGAGTAGGTGGGGCTGTCCCCCGCTTTCCGGGAATCGCTACAAGCACATCCGTGTGCGCTTGGGTCGGGCCGTCCCTGGCCC
>CAYUTG010000010.1:14782-33378 GCA_964447555.1 uncultured Marinobacter sp. | reverse complement strand
CGCTGCCCCCGCCTTCGGGCGATCAGTGGCTACTGAACATCAACCTTGCTGGCAGCGTACGGGATCTCAGGGTCAGTGGGGGTAGTCAGGGGTATCTGAACGCCCGCCTGAACGGGAAAACAGCACCGCTTGACCCCGCGTTGCCGGCAACGCTGAAAATCACCTCGGAACGCTTTCTGGCACTGGACTCTTTGCCGGAAACCCTCACTCTCAAAAACTGGTTTTTGCAGGCCGATGGCAGCCTGAAAAACGGTTTCAAAACCCAGGCGCAGGCCACACTGCCTGGTACCGAAGGGCCGGTAGATCTGAAACTTGATGGCCACGTCGGTACGGCAGATGCTAAGGACATTGAGTTACAACTGTCAGCCGGTTCTGCTGAGAAAACAGGTACTGCCAGGATTGCCGGGCGTGTCAGCTGGCAGGATGGCCTTGGTGCGAATGCCGATGTGGCGCTCAATGAGTTTCCCTGGTATTCGCTGGTTCCGGGGCTCAGCAGGCCTCCGGTAAGCCTGGAAAGCCTTGATGGCACTGTCAGTTGGGCTGACGGGCGGTATCATGCCAGTCTCAAGGCAGAGACAACGGGGCCGCAGGGGGACGCTACTCTGTCGTCTGTGGTGGATGGCGATATGGAAAAGGTCACCCTGTCGGATCTGAGTGTGGCAACCGGCGCAGGTACTCTGGCGGGGGATGGTTCCGTGAATTTGGCTGGCCCGCTGGCCTGGCAGGCCGCACTAACACTGAAAGACTTTAACCCGGGCTACTGGGTGCCCTGGCTGGAAGCCAGCCTGAGCGGCGATGTGACAACCCGGGGCCATCTGCGCGAAAACGCCATTCCCGATATCAGGGCAGAGTGGGACCTTGCCGGCCAGTGGCAGTCGAAACCGGCCAGTGCCAAAGGCGAGCTGAATACCGGCTCTGGTGCCTGGAAGGTTTCCGGGCTGGCAGTGTCTGTTGGTAAAAATACCCTGAACGGCCATGGTACCTGGGGCGATACTCTGGGCGGGCAGTTGTCGGTTTCTTTACCGTCTCCGGACGACCTGCTGGCAGGCCTTGAAGGTAGCTTGCAGGCGCAATTGGAGGTATCCGGTACACCGGATGAACCGCAGGGTGAGTTGACGCTGAATGCCCGGAAACTGAAGTGGCAGAACAGCGTAGCTCTGGAAAGCCTTGATGCAAACGCCACTCTGGCTCCTGGGCTTCGTCTGGATAGCCGTGTTAACGCAAAAGGCATTTCAGTTGCGGGGCAGGAACTGGATTCTGTGAGGGCAGAAGCGGAAGGTACCCGCGGAAATCACCACCTTACCCTGGCCGCAGATCATCAGGATGCAACACTCACGCTGGCGTTTGATGGCGGTTTTGGCGATACCTGGGCGGCCTGGCAGGGTGCGCTGACCAGCGGTACGGTCGATGTACCGGAACAGCAGCAAAAATGGCAACTGGAATCCCCCGCCCGTATTGCTTACCAGGCGGGCGGGAAACTGACATTCGGAGCCCACTGCTGGCGCTGGCAGGCCAGTTCGCTTTGCGCGGAAGACCAGACTCTGTTGCCTGAAACAGCCATTGCCTATCGAATCCATAATTTCCCAACGGCCGCCCTTGATCCATTAATGCCTGAAACGCTGCGCTGGCGCTCACAACTGGACGGTCGTATTGATATAACCATGACCGATGCCGGCCCCAGAGGCCAGATTACCATGGATGCGGGGGGCGGCGAGTTCCGCATTCTGAGCGATGGGGACTGGCAGCCACTCAGTTACAACACCTTCACGGTGGGTCTGAAACTCGAGCCGGACAGCGCCGGCGTGGACGTTCAGCTGTCGGGCGACGGCCTGGGGGATTTCTCGCTGGCTGCGACCATTGATCCCGACGCCCCGGAGAAACCCATTGATGGTCGATTCAGCCTGCAGGGGCTGGATATCTCCTTGTTTGGGGCGTTCACCGGGTTGGAGAAGCTGGCTGGCGAAGTGAACGGGCAGGGCAAGTTGTCTGGCCCGCTGATGAAACCTTCGGTCACCGGTAACCTGGCGTTGAGTAACGGGTATCTGGTAGATCCGCGCTTGCCCGTGCCCATGGACGATGTGGGGTTGAGTATTGATTTCAACGGATACTCGGCCGACATCACAGGCAAGATCAGTAGCAATCCCCGCAGCCAGACCACGCTGGATGGTGCGGTGAACTGGGAAGGCAGTCCGTCCGGGAAACTGGCCATCCGTGGTAAACGGGTACCGTTTAACCTTGAGCCCTATGCCCAGCTGGAGTTGACGCCAGACCTGACAGTTGCGTTTAAAGACGGCGACCTGAGCGTGGGCGGCGACATCTCCGTACCGAGAGGCAGTATTGAAATAAAGGGGTTGCCGCCTTCGGCCGTATCCGTGTCTGACGATGAAGTCGTTGTGGGTGTAGAGAAAGAAAAGCCCGTTATCCGTGCCCTGAAGATGGATGTGACCGTGTCGGTTGGCGAAGACCAGGTCACGTTTAAAGCCTTTGGTGTTGAGGGCGACCTGGAGGGCACGCTGAGAATTGGTAAAAAAATGGACACCCGGGGCACACTGCAGCTGGTGAACGGACAGTACGAGGCTTATGGCCAGGAACTGACCCTTCGCCGCGCCCGGCTTCTGTTTGTGGGCGACCTGACCCAACCCTATCTGGACATTGAGGCGATACGCACGGTGGATACCGTGGTGGCAGGCATACGTTTGAGCGGGCCAGTGCAATCGCCGACAACTGAAGTGTTTTCCAGCCCGGATATGCCACAGTCTGATGCTTTGTCTTACGTAATTCTCGGGCGTGCGCCGCAAAGCCGGGGTGATGAAGGGCAAATGAGCAAAGCCGCTCTGTCGCTAGGGCTGACTCAGGCCAGCAAAGTAACAGGCAAACTGGGTGAGGAATTTGGGATACGTAATCTGACCCTGGAGGCAGAAGGTTCCGGTGACCAGACATCGGTTGTCGCCAGCGGCTATCTGACCGACGAACTCAGTGTCCGCTATGGAGTGGGTATTTTTGAGCCCATAACCACCGTGGCGTTGCGTTACGATCTGGGTAAATACTTCTATCTGGAAGCGGCCAGTGGCCTGGCCGCTTCACTCGATATTTTCTACACACGGGACTTTTGACCTGAGGTCAGTCCAGCTCGAACGTAGCGTTCACCGTGGCTTGTATTTGCTGCTCGCCAACGCTGGAAACAACCTCATGGCCGCGTTTTGCGTCAGCCATCATCATCGGCATGGGCCGAACACCACTGTTTACGTTAATGCTGATGACATCGCCACAGGTCTGGTCCAGTTGGCTGGCGACAAAGCGGCATTTTTCCTGAGCTTCGGCAATGGCATTAGCCAATGCTTTTTTCTGAAGGCCGGCTTCATCAGAGTGAAAGAACTGATTCGGGCTGAGGTGGTAATCCAGGCCAAGTGCCTGGGCCTGCTCAAGCAGCGGGTTCAGAAGTGCCAGGTCATCAATTTCAAAACTGACGGTTTGCGAGGCAATGGCCCGCTTCTGCGGTTCATCACCACGTTCTGCTGCCGGTATGGAGCGGCTGTACAGGGTGACATTGGCATCGGTGTAATTGTTTAACTGGCCCCGGTAGTCTTTGATAGCCTCGCGCCACTGCGTCATCAGAGAGGTTACCTGCTGAGTTGCCTTTTGCGGCAACTTGTTTTCCGCACTGGCCGTAAATTGCAGACGGGCGCTGTCAGGTTCATAGCTGACACTGCCGTGGCCGCTGAGGCTGACCTCACCCGCCAGGGTCAGCCCCGGAAGTAACAGGGCACCGGACAAAATGGCGCTGGCAATGTGTTTTGGTCTGGTCATCGGGAGTTCTCCTTTACAGAATGTCGTTATCAGGCTGAATTGAAGCCGGACCCGGGGCAAGACAGGCGATAGGCCTGCGCCGCACCGAGAAACTGGCTGAATATGCGCCTGTGTCCGCTTTGGTACAGTAAATACTCAGGGTGCCACTGCACACCCATCAGCCAAGGGTCGCCGGTACTCTCAATGGCCTGCACGAAATAGTCGTTATCGACGGCGACCACGCTGAGATTGCGCCCGAGCCGTTTTATGGCCTGGCTGTGGATGCGGTTGGCACCGATCACCTGCTTTTTCATGAGCCGTCCAAGGCGACTGGTAGACACCAGCCGGATCGTTTGCATCGGCAGCAGAAGAGGGCGGTGCCGGGTGTGTATGCGCAGGGGAGTGACGTTCTGGCACAGTGACCCACCATGAAATACGTTGATAAACTGGGCACCACGGCAAATTCCAAGTACTGGCATGCCCATCCGTCCAGCCTGCTCCAGCAGCCAGTGATCCGTGGCATCCCTTTCCAGATCGTAGCGGGCCGTCACCTGTGGCTGTTGCCCGTAACGTTCGGGGTGGACATGGGTGCCCCCGGAAAGCACCAGGCCGTCCAGTTGCGTAATGTCGGTTCTGGAGCCGGGTTTGATATGACGGGTATGGGCACCCTGCAGTCTCAGCCCGGCACTGATTAATCGTTGTGCCGTTCCCGTTCTGGACGGGCCGCTGATCCCGATGGTTAAACCCGGCTGGTCGCTGCCAGCGTGCGATTGCTCAGACATAACCCTTGCTATGCAGCCAGTCTTCTGTGGCTTCCTGCCAACTGCAGGTCAGGTTGTGAATGCTTAGCTTCCGGCGTTCGCGGTACAGTGCGCGAAGCTCTGATAACTCATCCGCATTATTCGCGATCTGCTCAAGAATAACCCAGTCGTTCCATACGCTGGACAGGTTCCATTCCGGGTTGTCTATATCGCAATCGGGCAACCGGTAATGAAGGGTAGGTCGGCTTTTAATCCGTGAGTCACGGACATAGTCATCCAGCAGCGCTTTATCCATGTGTGCGAACAGAGGCAGCAGATCCAGGGCACGGTTGCGGGTCGGGTTAAACTCCAGATAATCCCGCATAAGGTCAGACCGTTCCGGCGCGTAATCATCGGTCATCAGCCGGTCGGTAAACCCGGTACTCCAGGGCTCGATGTAGGTCGTCAGCTTTCGGCTGATGTCCAGTTGGTGCTTTGCCTTGAGCCATTCGTAAAGCCCGGCAAAAGCCTGAAGATAGCGAACCAGTGTGGCTGGTTTAAGGTCCGGAAGTTCCGGATTAAGCTGCAGGCCAAACGCGTAGTAAATGGCCTCCCGGCTGCCCAGTGCGCCTGCTTCCCGAAGGCTTTCCATGAGTGACTGCACATCCGGTACGCGAGAAAAAGGTAGTGGCGGGCTGACAATCTCCAGCGGAACAATGCGCTCCGCCGCTGCATCTATTACTTCCATGGCCTGACCGCCCAGATCCCGGATAGATTCCGGCAGGCGTTTGTCGGCCAGATCCAGATCCTTGATAGGGTCGGAATCCAGTTCGATGGTAAAGGCACCCAGGCTGGTCTCTATCGTGGTGACATAGCGGGACTCCAGCCGGGGTGTGCCTTCAAGCAGGGTAGATACTTTCTGAACCAGTGCGTCATACCCGATGCCGGACAGTTCGATTTCAATTCCGACATGGCGGTCTTTGCCATCAATGGTTCTCATAATGTCTGGCATGTTGCAGGCATTGGTGTGAGTCATGGCGCTCCCTGAACAACGGTTCGTTAAGAAACTCACCATAACATACTCATTCCGGACGGCGTTGTTACACCCATGACATGTGCGCCCGTGGCAGAAAAAACAGTTGCGGGCTTTACACTGGATAAAACACTGTATATAGTCAATTTACTGTACAAAAAGACAGGGCTGAAATTCCAGGCCAGTTAACCCGGTTAATGGAGCAACTCAATGAAACTGACAGCAAGGCAGGCCCAGGTATTGGACATAGTCCGGCGGTATCTGGACGAAACAGGTTACCCGCCCACCCGTGCAGAAATTGCCGCGGAACTGGGGTTTCGTTCCGCCAATGCGGCGGAAGAGCACCTGAGGGCACTGGCCCGTAAAGGCGCTATCGAAATGGTGCCGGGAGCCAGTCGGGGAATTCGCCTGCCAGAATCAGAGCAGGATCTCGGGCTGCCGGTTATTGGTCAGGTGGCGGCGGGTAGTCCGATTCTGGCTCAGGAACATGTTGAAGACCACGTTACTCTGAAGCCGGAGTTTTTCTCTCCATCCGCCGACTATTTGCTGCGTGTGCGTGGTATGAGCATGAAAGATATCGGCATTCTGGATGGCGATCTGCTGGCGGTTCACCGCACACAGGATGTTCATAACGGCCAGGTGGTTGTTGCCCGGGTTGGTGAAGAAGAAGTCACCGTAAAGCGTTTTCGGAAAGAAGGCTCAAAAGTCTACCTGATTGCCGAAAATGAGGAATTTTCGCCGATTGTGGTCGATCTTACCGAACAGCAACTGTTCATCGAAGGTCTGGGTGTGGGTGTGGTCCGCCGCTCCGATTTTCACTGATATAGCCGGACTAACGCTGGAACAGCAGCAGGTTACAACAAGCAATTAAGAAACGGGTGAATCATGGAACAATTGAGCTTCAGTCAGAATCTGGCATACCAGCAGGGCGCTATGGCAACCATGGCTCACCCTGAATCATTAATGCCCGCTTCGCGACAGCATTCCGCCATACACGCCCGGCGCAGAAATGCTCAAGATAATGCCCCTGCGATTGGCAATGTGACAGAGATTATCCTGCCAGAAGGGCAGGTAGAGAACTTTCAGTTGCTGTTACCAATGCTGACCCAGCTTAACCAGGAAAAACGCTGGCTGGCCTGGATTGATCCACCTCAGGCACTGGTTGCCAAATGGCAGAAGATGCATGGCATTGTTGCCGGCGAGCTTCTGGTTCTGCGGTCTACTGCTGAACACCCAGCTCAGGACCTGGCCCAGAGGGCGCTGAGCGCGGGTACCTGTCATGCCGTGGTAATGTGGACTCACAAGCTGCCGCGTGCATCTCTGAAAGCGCTTCAGCAAGCCTCTGCAAAGGGTGACAGCCACGGCGTGGTGCTTCGGCAGCGCTGATCCTGATGCTGCCTGGACAGAGCCCCGCGCTGATCTGACGACGGGGCGTGTAAAGCGCCAGGTTTAATGAAGGGTATAGGAAGGCTGGGCGTCCAGAGGCTCTGGTTCTTCATCTTCCCAGTCGATATCGTGTGCCACGTTACCTACTGCCTCAATGCCTGCTGCAATCATGGCCTTGGCCACCGCCATGTCACGGTCTTCCATCATTTCCCGCGCTTCTTCGGAAAACGAGATCTTCACCAGGGGGGCGCTTTCATCGTCAATGCGCCGCAGTGCGTAATCGCCGTTGGTCAGTTGTATAATTTCGAAAAACGAAGGTGACATTCAATAAACCTTTCAGTTAATAAGATCTGGTTTGCCTGAGTGGCGAGTTACCACTCACCATGTTGCTCTTCCAGATCGTCGGCAAAGTGTTTCATGGCGGTCAGCGTTCTCTGCAGGGCTTTTGCAGAGCGATCAGGCGAATCATCCGCGGAGATTGCGATAATATTTTCCTTGCTGACCGTTTTTCTGGTTGCCGGCGGCTGATTCTGGGCCTGTTCCAGTTGGTCCAGATGGCTCCACCAGCTATCAGCCTGGCTCTGCAATGCGCGTAATCTGTCGATTTCGTTGGCGTCGTTTCCAATGGAGGCGGCCAGTTGGTCCAGTGAGCCGGGGCTGTCTGATTGCTTTTGATAAAAGCGGGCAATCATCACCAGTAATAGCGTCCGGGCCCGTAAAAGCAGCTCGACACACCCCTGTACTGATGCTTCGCTTCTTAGCGCCAGTTCGGTATCTTTCGCCAGTTGCCCATGGTGAGGCTCAGAGCCAGAATGTTCTGCCTGGTTCAGCAGAGTTCTGGCCAGGAACAGCTTCTGGGAAACCAGCGAATACCATTGCGACGCCATGCGTGTACCTGTGGTTATAAAATGAGCAAAACCGCCCAAAAAAGTAATTACGTAGCATAACATTCTCAGACGGAAATTTCCTTAATCAGGCGCAATAGCACTTCTTTCACAAGAAAACACAAACATTTCCTTGAAACGGGCGTTTGAATTTGGGAAAAAGGAGCCCGGCTGTGCAGGTTTTGATCATGACTTTCTAGAGGTGTAGCGAATGCATAAGCATGTTGTCGCAGGTATTACGTTGGTTTTTCTGGGTTTTTCCGGGCATGTGCTGTCAAAAGTAACACCGGCAGAAGCGGCCCAGCTTGATACGCAGTTAACTCCGGTGGGTGCAGAACGGGGCGCGAACGCCTCAGGAACCATTCCGGAGTGGACCGGTGGGCTGAAGACCCCTCCGGCATCCTGGCAAAAGGGTGATATTGAAACTGACCCATTCCCTGGTGACGAAGCCATGTTTGTTATCAACGCAAACAACGTCGATCTGTACCGCGACAAGCTGACCGATGGTCAGATCAAAATGCTGAAAGAATACAGCAGCGATTTTTTCATACCTGTTTACCAGACTCGCCGGACAGCAGCATTTCCGGAGGTTGTGTACGAAAAGTCCCGGGAAAACGCCGTATCGGCTGAGTTGCTGGAAAATGGTAATGGCGTTCGCGATACCATAATGACCAGCCCCTTTCCGATTCCCGACAATGGCCTTGAGGTTATCTGGAATCACATACTTCGCTACCGTGGTGAAGAAGTTGCCTTCCGGAGCGGTTCAGCTACACCTCAGACCGACGGCTCGTTCAACCCGGTAGTGAATGATTATGAATACTACTTTGCCTATAGCAAAAAAGGGGCGAAACTTGCGGATATCGACAATAAGATCTTCTATCTGAAAACCGATACGGTGTCACCGTCGTCGCTCGCAGGTACCATCACGCTGGTGCATGAAACGCTGGATCAGATCCGTTCACCACGGCTGGCCTGGCGGTACGATTCCGGGTCCCGGCGTTTACGCCGCTCACCCAACCTGGCTTATGAAACCGATCTGCCGAATTCGTCATCGTTGCGTTCCGTCGATCAGAAGGATATGTACAACGGTGCCCCCAACCAGTATGACTGGACCCTGAAAGGTAAGCGTGAAATATACGCTTATCGCCTGCACGATGCGAACGTCAAACCTGAGGATATTATTCGCCCGCGCCATATCAATCAGTCGCTGACTCGCTATGAGCTGCACCGGGTGTGGGTGGTTGAGGCTAAAAGGCGTACGGGCATCAGTCACATTTATGATCGCCGGGTATTCTATATTGATGAGGACAGCTGGCAGATTCTGGCGTCTGACGAATACGACGGGAACGGTAATTTGTGGCGGGTCTCTGAAGCTCATAGCATCAGTTACTACAGTGAGCCGGTGTTCTGGACTACTATGGAAATGACCTACGATCTGAAATCAAAGCGTTATTACATTGATGGCCTGAACAATAATTATCCGGCGTACGATTTCAACCCCGGGTTCCGGGGAAGTGAGTTTACAGCCTCTGCTGCCCGCCGTGCAGCACGTCGCTGATAGCGGAAGTCTGTAAAAAACGGTCGGTATTTGCCGGCCGTTTTTGCTTCAGGCACACCCATTACCGGGAAACTTCAGGAGGCACCTGTGGCCGATACGCAAGCTGAACTGGCAAGTCTGGACCTTCTTATTGAAAATCTGGAGCGTGCCCTGGCGGAACAGAACTGGGAAGAGCTGGGCGAACTTAGTGAGAAAATAAAACCGACGGTTGAGCCGCTTATGCTCGCTCTGGAGGAGGGCAGGCTTGATGCAACGCCCGTTCACAGCCGGCTTGAGCAGTTGCACTGCTTTGTGGATGCGGCCGATAAAGGTGCTCATCGTGCACGGACAGAAGCACAGAATGCGCTTAAAGAGGTGACACGTAACCGGAGTGCGGCCCGCACCTATCAGAATGTTTCTTCAAACCGTTCCAAATAGCGTCATAAAATTGACTCTGCGGCCGTTACAGTCTTAAATGTGCCACAAATCCCTTAAGAGATTCCGGTAAATGTCCAAAAATAATAAGGTCTTGGTGCTGAGTGAAGATGAAGCCAGATGCCGGGACGCAGTGACCATTCTTGAGTTTATTGGCGAAGAACAGGTAGTTTCCGGAAAAGAAGCCGCAGCGCTGGTGCATTCCGGTGGCTCTGACAGTTCAGATGTTGAAGATATTTCTGTTGTGCTGATTAACGGTGAGGACGCCAATGTCAGCGACACCATTGTGTCTGTATGCAAGGCAGTTCAGGGCGTTCCGTTATTGATTATTGGCGATCCTGAACTGAAGGGGCTTCCTGAAGACGTAACGGCCCGTATTATCGCCCGCCTGGAATGGCCACTGAATTACACCAAATTTGTCGATTGTCTGTACCGGGCGCAGATCTATCGTGACCAGTTTAGTCGTTCCCGCGAGCGGGGGCAGCAGCGGGGCCTCCAGTTGTTCCGCAGTCTTGTAGGAACCAGCCGCAAGGTACAACAGGTTCGCCAGTTGATGGAGCAGGTCGCAGATAAAGACGTCAGCGTACTGATAACCGGCGAGTCCGGTACCGGCAAAGAAGTGGTGGCACGCAATCTTCACTACCACTCAACACGGCGCGACAAGCCGTTTGTGCCGGTGAACTGTGGCGCTATCCCGGCAGAACTTCTGGAAAGTGAGCTGTTCGGCCATGAAAAGGGCGCATTCACCGGGGCCATCACCGCGCGTGTCGGCCGGTTTGAAATGGCCGAAGGCGGCACCTTGTTCCTGGATGAGATTGGCGATATGCCGCTCAATATGCAGGTCAAGATTCTTCGGGTTCTTCAGGAGCGGACATTTGAGCGGGTTGGTAGCAACCGCACGCTGTCTGCCGATGTCCGGGTTATTGCGGCTACTCACAAACACCTTGAAGATATGATTGAAAGCGGGGACTTCCGGGAAGATCTCTACTATCGCCTGAACGTATTCCCCATTGATGTGCCTGCTTTGCGAGAGCGGGTAGAGGATATCCCGTTGCTGATCAACGAACTGATCTCGCGGATGGAGAAAGAAAAGCGGGGTTCTCTGAGGATGAATTCAGCGGCTATTATGAGCCTTTGTCGCCACGAGTGGCCGGGAAATGTTCGTGAGCTGGCGAACCTGGTAGAGCGGCTGGCGATCATGCACCCTTACAGCGTTATCGGGGTTCAGGAGTTACCGAAGAAATTCCGCTATGTAGACGATTACGATGAGAATCGCTCAGTTGAAGATTCCGGTATGCCGTCCGGTATACCGGGGCTGGTTGGTCTGGATGCGCCGGCCCTGTTACCCGTCAACGGGCTGGACCTGAAAGATTATCTGTCAAACCTGGAAAAGCAGTTAATTCAGCAGGCACTGGATGAAGCCGGTGGCGTGGTTGCCCGTGCCGCCGAGAAATTAAGAATCCGGCGAACCACCCTCGTTGAAAAAGTCCGTAAGTATGGGTTGCGTGAGGAAGAAGAACAGGAAGGTTCCTGATCAGGCAACGTCTGAACGGCGTCAAAGGTTTGTAACCCGAGGCGCTATTCTCATTTCTGGCCGACGTAAAACCGTCACATCGTATTTTCCGCAATTTGTTTCCCTCTGAATTTAAACGAAAAAACAAAGTTGGCACGGCACTGGCTTTGCTCCCTGCAAATGAATTATCCGAATGGTGCGGCCCGGTAACCGGGTTGGTCAGGGGGCAAGGTTATGAGTCAGGCACAATTTTTTGTCAGGTCCGGTATCGGCGAGGCGCACGCTAATGCAGCAGCGGACGTGAACGACAAAGTTACAGCTCTGTTCCCGCAACAGGATGACGAAGCGGTTGATTCAGCGCTGGAGCTGTTCAACCAGATGTCCCGGCAGATTACCGACTCTTACCGCACGCTGGAATCCCGCGTGAATCAGCTATCCGGTGAACTGACTCAGGAAACCCGGCAGCGCCAGCAGGAACTGGAAGAAAAAGAGCAACTGGCTGACCGGCTATCGACACTTCTGAAAGCCTTGCCTGCCGGTGTGGTGGTGCTGGACAGCCAGGGTGTGGTCACTCAGACCAACCCGGCAGCCATTGCCCTGTTGGGCGAGCCGCTGGATGGTGCCCACTGGGTGGATGTGATTCATCGCTGCTTTGCCCCACGTAAGGACGATGGCCATGAGGTATCACTGCGCGACGGCCGCCGGGTGAGCATTGAAATCCGAACCATGGAAAACCAGCCGGGCCAGTTGATTCTGCTGACGGATCTGACAGAAACCCGCCAGTTACAATCGCAACTGGCTCATGCTCGCCGGCTGTCTGCCATGGGTAAGATGGTGGCATCGCTTGCGCATCAGATTCGTACCCCGCTTTCGGCCGCCATACTGTATGGCGGGCATCTGAGCCAGGCGGATCTGGATGAAGAAATTCGCCAGCGATGCGCGGGCAGGCTGATGTCCCGGCTTACACACCTGGAGCAGCAGGTGCGCGATATGCTGATTTTTGCCCGGGGTGAAACACGGCTGGCTGAAAAACTGCCAACGGCCACACTGGTGCCGGCGATTGTCGCAGCCGTTGAGGGCATTCGGCCTGCGCCTGGCCGCGAGGTGTCCGTACGTAATGAGGTGGCCGGTGATGGTTATCTGATGTGCAACAGAGACGCTCTGGTAGGTGCCTGCACCAACCTTGTCAATAACAGTTTCGAGGCCGGAGCCGCGTCGGTGGTTGTTCAGGTGGCGTCGGAACAGGCCGGGTTCATTATCCGTGTCATTGATAATGGCCCGGGTTTTAAAGCATCTGAGGCGGACCGCCTCATGGAAGCCTTTTACACCACAAAGTCACACGGCACTGGCCTTGGGCTGGCCGTCGTGCAAGCCGTGGTGAAGGCCCATCAGGGGCAATTCTCCATTGAATCGCCGGAGCAGGGTGGTGCCATTGCCACGCTGCGGATACCGCAACTCAAGAATAACCACTAACCGGAGGCAATCATGGCCAAGGCCCAGATTCTGATTGTAGAGGATGACCACGATCTGCGGGAAGCGCTGGTAACCACCCTTGAGCTGGCAAAGTTCCGGGTGCGGGAAGCTTCAGATGGGCATGAAGCGCTACTGCGCCTTGCTGAAGCACCGGTGGATATGGTGGTCAGTGATGTGAATATGCCAGGCCTGTCCGGGCACGAACTGCTGAGTGAGGTGCAGCGGCTGTACCCGGGGCTGCCGATGATGCTGATTACCGCCTATGGCCAGATCAGCCATGCCGTGTCTGCCATGCAGTCTGGCGCTATTGATTATCTGGTGAAGCCGTTTGAGCCACAGGTACTTGTGGATGCGGTAACCCGGGTGGTGGGCGGTGCTCGCCAGAAATCTGCGGATGCACCCGTTGCGGAGGACCCTGTCAGTAAGCGAACTTTCCAGCTGGCGGCAAAGGTGGCGGGCAGTGATTCCACCGTGATGATCTCAGGCGAAAGCGGTACCGGCAAAGAGGTGCTGGCCCGCTACATTCACCAGCAATCTCCTCGTGCCGATCAGCCCTTTGTTGCCATTAACTGTGCAGCCATTCCGGAAAACATGCTGGAGGCGATACTGTTTGGTCATGAGAAGGGCGCTTTCACCGGCGCCGTTGCATCGTCACCAGGCAAGTTTGAACAGGCTAACGGTGGCACCCTTCTTCTGGATGAAATTTCAGAGATGGAGCTGGGCCTGCAATCGAAACTGCTGCGGGTGCTGCAGGAGCGTGAAGTTGAACGCGTAGGTGGCCGTAAAACCATTGCCCTGGATGTTCGGGTGATTGCCACCAC
Source organism: uncultured Marinobacter sp. (assembly GCA_964447555.1). Classification (GTDB taxonomy): domain Bacteria; phylum Pseudomonadota; class Gammaproteobacteria; order Pseudomonadales; family Oleiphilaceae; genus Marinobacter. The sequence goes on along the minus strand of CAYUTG010000010.1, from coordinate 19,770 downwards.
CAACCGTAATCTGGCGGACTATGTTCGTGAAAACAGGTTCCGTGAAGACCTGTATTACCGGTTAACTGTGTTCCCTATGCACTGGGAGCCTTTGCGTGGGCGGCCACTGGATATCATGCCGCTGGCAAACACTTTGTTGAGGGCGCACTGCCGCAAGATGAAACTGACGGGTATTACCATTGCTCCCGATGCCAGAAACGCGCTGATCAACCACACCTGGCCCGGTAACGTTCGTGAACTGGATAACGCTATTCAGCGGGCGCTGGTATTGCATCAGGGCAATGTGATTCATGCCGGCGATCTGTGCCTTGATCTTGGCATTACCGGGGCTGCAGGTGGCGGTGCGGTAGCTCAGCCTGTAAATATGGCCACGGCCGTGCCGGCTGATAATTCAGAGTTAGAAAAGACGCAGGATATGCCTGGCCAGCGAGCGCCGGAGGCCGAAGACTACGCGGCCAGCTCATTGGGAGACGATCTTCGTCAGCAGGAATTCCGCATTATTATTCAGACGCTCAGGCAGGAGCGGGGGCGTCGTAACCGGGCAGCGGAACAGCTGGGTATCAGCCCACGCACCCTCAGGTATAAACTGGCACAGATGCGCGATGCCGGAATAGATCTGGACTCTGAACTGGCTATGGCGTAATTCCAGACGGGTGCTAAGAGTCGGTTGTGCCCAGCCAGCGATACAAGGTGCGCCGGTTAATGCCCAGAATCTGTGCGGCCCGGCGCTTGTTGCCGACTGTCGCTTGCATCACATCGCGCACGTAGTCTTGTTGTAGCTGATCCAGGGTTGGCCATTCAGACAGCTTTTTCTCAGTGCGATGAGTGTCGTCAGGCATAGCTGCTGAATGGCGTTTACGGATGCGTTCCGGTAGGTGCTCCGGCTGAACGGTGTCGCCATCACAGAAAGTAACGGCCCGCTCGATCGCGCTGGCCAGCTCACGGACATTACCCGGAAACGGATAATCTGCCAGTGTCTGGGAACTTACCTCGCTGAGCTTCAGAAAGCCTTTCTGATGTCGCCGGGCGGCCTTACGCAGAAAGTGCATGGCAAGCAGGTCAATGTCATCACCCCGTTCCCGGAGAGGCGGCACCCGAAGGCTAAGGGTCTCCAGCCGGTAGTACAGGTCTTCACGGAAACTTCCCTCCTGAACAGCCTTGAGTAAATCAACGTGAGTCGCGGCCAGCACCCGCACATCCACAGGCTCTTCGCGGTCTGATCCCACCGGCTTAACCCTGCCTTCCTGCAGCACCCGAAGCAGTTTTGCCTGCAGAGCCAGGGGCATTTCTCCGATTTCATCCAGTAGCAGAGTGCCTCCATCCGCTTCGGAGAACAGACCCTTTCTGGCTTTTTTGGCACCGGTGAAAGCGCCGGCCTCATGACCAAAAAACTCGCTCTCCATCAGCTCGCCGGGTATGCCTGCACAGTTAACGGCCACAAACGGCCCTGCCGACTGGTCGCTTGCGCTGTGAATGGCCCTGGCAACCAACTCTTTACCAGTTCCGCTTTCCCCGCAAATAAGTACCGCTGCATCGCTGCGGGCAATCTGGCGGATTTCAGAGCGCAGCCGGGTCATGCTTTCGTGCTCACCGATAAGACCAAGGGAGTCGTCTGCTCCCTTGCTGGCAAGAAACTGTTCAAGCTGGCGCGTCAGATCTGCCTGAGCCAGCAAGCGGCGTATCTTCAGGCGCAAATGGTCGGTGGAAAGTGGCTTGGTCAGGAAATCATCGGCACCGGCTTTCAGCGCATCCACGGCCTGGTTTACGGTTCCGAAGGCGGTAATGATAATAAATGGCAGGCTTTGGCCATTGGCCTGAGCCGCTTTCAGTAATTGCAGGCCATCGCCATCTGGAAGCCGGAGGTCTGAGACAATCAGGTCTGGTGTTTCTGTGGTGAGTTGCTGGCAGCCTTCGTCAACCGTTTCTGCACGGATGACTTTGTAGCCGTCCAGTTCCAGCTCTTCGCTTAGCAGAAGGCTCAGGCTGGCGTCGTCTTCCAGCAGTAAAATGGTGATCTGCTGATTGCTCATGCTGATGCTCCTGTCGGCCAGAAAAGGCTCATTCTACAGCCTCCCATCGGGTTGTTGCTGATCTCAATCCGGCCCCCATGTTCTTTCAGCACGCTGTTAACGACCGCAAGGCCAAGGCCGGTTCCTTCTCCGGCAGGGCGGGTGCTGTAGAAGGGTTCAAATACTGCCTGGTGCTGGTTGGCGGCAATACCCGGGCCATCATCGTCCACGCGAACCTCCCACTCGTTATCCTGTGAAATAAGCGATAGCAGCACGTCGGAATGTGCGGCCTGGCAGGCGTTGCGAACCACATTAAGGCAGGCCAGTTCAAGCCGGACGGGTTCTGCATTGACGGTGGCAGGCAGGTCCAGCCCGTCGCTTAGCAGGCGCTTGCCCCGGCACTTCTCATCTTCGCGGGCTCGCTCAAGGACGTTGCCCAGAATCGTATCAAGGCGCACTTGCCTTCTGGAGTCCGGCACATGACGAAAGCAGTCCAGAAGCTGCTGAATGATGGTTGTCATACGGCTTACCTGGTACCCGATGTCGTCCAGTTGGCGGTGCTGTTCATCGGTCAGTTCGTGCCGGCGCAGAATGGTCGCACGTCCCTGAATCACATTAAGAGGGGCTCCCAGCTCATGAGCGACCCCGCCGGCAACGCGGCCAATCATGGCTATTTTTTCCTGGTATTCCAGCCGCTCGGCCAACTGGCGCTCGGTCTCCATTCGTTGCTCTATTTCGAGCTCAGCCTGGGCCATGCGCTCCCCCATGCTGCGAACACCGCCATAAATCTGTCGAAGCTCTCTGGGGCCAGACGGGCTGGCGTTTAGCTGCCACTGCCCGGGTGCCAGTTCGTCAATCATGGTGAGCAAACGGCGCACGTGGCGGCCAACGGCCCCATAATGCCCCAATACCACCACCAGAATGATGGTGACCGCCAGGGCAGACCAGATTGAAACAGCCCACAGGCGGCTGGAGGTCAGCAGTTCGTGAAAGTCACTGCGCTTCCGGGTGATTTGCAGAAGCCCCTGAATTCGCCCATCGTCGGCCACCAGTGGTGTGAAGTGGGAGAACACCGATTGCCCGTCTACCCAGCGAAAGGCACCCCCCAGTTCGCCACTGTTGATGACTCTCTCTGCACTGGCGCTGTTTTCTACGTTTGTGTCGGCCAGGCCCAGGCTGGCAATTCTGTCCCCCTCCTTATTAAACACAGACGCACCGGACACCCGGCCGATCCGGAAGATTGATTTCAGAGAATCCCCCATGACCAGCCCGTCGTTTTCCTGCATGGCCCGGGACAGTGGGCCACTGGCTGCCCGGGCAACCAACTCAAGGTCTTCCTGCAAGCGGTCGTTCAGCGCCTGCTCGACAGCTCCGAACCCCAGGTAAATACCAAGCCCGCTTATCGCCAGCAATGGCACCACAATACTGAGCACGAGTGTGAGCTGTATTGAGCCGATAATCCGGCTGGCATTCCTGATGGACGCTTTCATGTTGTCTCCACGAACAGAATTGCCACACATTTCTGCCACATGTGGCATTTTGGCACAACCGGTGTTGCGTAAACTTAATTCTGGGTTGACCCTAAGATTATGATTTATATGGGGTAATAAGAATTTGTTTTAGCTGGCACGGCAATTGATTGGCCATAAGCGACGACCAATGAAAAAGGAGTGTTGATTATGAATAAACTGCTTATCTCCGTGACGGCTTCTCTTGCACTGCTCGCTGCCGGACCCTCAATGGCGCAACAAAATCAGCAGAGCCCGGCGGCGGCTGGCGATTCCAGTGGTTATGCCAATCCGGCCGCTACGGGTAGCCAGAAAACCAACTATTCGGATGCGGAACTGAAAAAGTTTATTGAGGCACAGGAAGGCATTGCCGAGGTGCGCAAGAAATATATCAATAAGATAGAAGCGGCGGACTCGCAGGAAAAGGCCCAGCAACTGCAAATGAAGGCCAACGATAAGATGGCATCAGTGATTGACGATGCCGGCATGGACATCCCGACCTATAACGCCATTGCAACGGCTTACAGCAGCGAGCCAAAAGTAAGACATCGTATTGAAGCGCTGATGTAATCTCCGGTTGTGTGAACAACCGGTTTGTCCTTCCAGCCCCGCATTCTGCGGGGCTTCCTGCACCCTCACCAGTGACTTCTGGCCCGTCAAAAGTCTGTCACCTGCCTGGGCCCTTCGGCCTATATATTATTTAATGTTTTGATAATAAAGTGAAAAACACGGTTGGCCCGACCATTGCTTAGTTTGTTTGACAGAGTTTCATGAGTAAATCCGCCAGCAATCAGGGTGGAGAGGGGGAGAGTAATGGTTCAGCGTGCCGACATTAACAGTGTGTTGTCTGACATCCGTTCACTGCGTTCGCAAATGATGCAGAATCAGCGTGTTGAGCAGGACCAGTCTGTACGTGGCCAGATAGATGGCCCGCGCCAGGTTCAGGGCACACAGGAGTCGCCCAGTTTCAGCGACATGCTGGGCAGCGCTGTTAACAGCGTGAATGAACTCCAGCAGAATACCAGTGACCTTCGCACTGCGTATGATATGGGCGACCCTAATGTTGATATCACCCGCGTGATGATCGCTGCCCAGAAATCTTCTGTTTCCTTCGAAGCCCTGACCCAGGTACGTAACCGGGTAGTGCGGGCTTACGAAGACATCATGAATATGCCGATCTGATAACGGAGCAGAGAGATGGCCAGCGTTCCTGCACAAACCTCACCCGCTAACGTTCCGGCATCCGGCGAGTCTGATGCGCCTGAAAGCCGCAGCGATATGTTTCTGGGCTTTAACCGTCTGAATCTGCTACGGCAAATTGGCCTGATGGTAGGGCTTGCTGCCAGTGTCGCACTCGGCGTTGCGGTGGTGCTGTGGGCGCAGGAACCAAATTATCAGCCGGTCGTGGGCGATCTCTCGTCCTACAACCCGCAGGATGTAACCACCATTCTTGATAACAGTGGCATCGATT
>CAYUTG010000010.1:880-14772 GCA_964447555.1 uncultured Marinobacter sp. | reverse complement strand
AAAATGGACCCACGCAGCGGGGCTTTGCTGGTGCCGGCAGATCAGGTTTATAACGCCCGCCTTAAGCTGGCGGCGGAAGGCGTTACCGATCATAAAACCATGGGCTTTGAGCTTCTGGATAAAGACCGGGGCCTGGGTACCTCGCAGTTTATGGAAACCATCAGCTATCGCCGGGGCCTGGAAGGGGAACTGGCACGCACCATCGGTGCCATGCGCGGTGTCCGCAGCGCGCGCGTGCACCTGGCCATTCCCGAAAGATCTGTATTTATCCGCGATGCCCGTGAGCCAACGGCCTCGGTTTTTCTGGAAGTGATCGCGGGCCGCCGGCTCGATCAGGAGCAGATCAGCGCCGTTGTCAATCTGGTGGCCGGCAGCATCCCGATGATGAAGAAAAGCGGAGTAACGGTTGTCGATCAGAATGGCAACCTGCTTACCGGCAAGGAAGGAAAAAGCGACAGCGAACAGATGAAAGACCAGTACGATTATACGGCCAGGGTAGAGGAGCGCCTGAGCCGCCGGGTGGCGTCGCTGGTTGGTCCGATTGTCGGAAACGGCCGGTTTCGGACAGAAGTATCGGCTGATCTGGATTTTTCCTCTGTTGAAAAGGCACAGGAATTGTTCAACCCGGAACAGAAGGCTGTGCGCAGTGAGCGGGAATTAACCGAGCAAAGAACAGCGGGTAGCGGGCCTTCGGGCATTCCCGGCGCCCTCTCCAATCAGCCGCCTGCCAATGCCACTGTTCCGGAACAGGCTAGCGCCCAGGGTGGCAACGGTCAGGAGGCTCAGGCCAATGTATCTGCACCGGTGAATGTCCGGAAAGAAGCCACGCGAAACTATGAAATGGACCGTACGGTCAGTTACACCCGGCACGAGCTTGGGGGCATTAAACGGCTGACGGTGGCCCTGGCCGTAGATGATATGAAAGTGGTTGACCCGCAAACCGGCGAGGTGAGCTACCAGCCCTGGCCAGAGCAGGAACTTCAGCGGCTGAGCATGCTGGTGCGGGATGCCATTGGCTATTCTGCCGCCCGGGGTGACAGTGTTACGGTGATGAATACCGCATTTGCACCAGAAGAGTCTGTTACCTATGAAGCTCCGGGTTTCTGGGAACAGCCCTGGTTCTGGGATCTGATGAAACAGGTGCTGGCTGGTCTGGTTATTCTTGTGCTGGTGCTTGGCCTTTTAAGGCCCACCCTGAAAAACCTGTCCGGGAGCGGCAAGCGTGAGCGGGGAGGGGACCTGGAAGATGGTTACGGTGGTCTTGATGGTATTGAAGGTGGTGATGAACTGCGCCGAGCTATGTCTTCTCAGGATGATTTGCTTTTGCCAGGTGCCACAGACAGCTATGATAGACAACTGAATGCACTGAAAGGCCTGATATCAGAAGACCCCGCCCGGGTTGCACAGGTCATGCGCCAGTGGGTGAATGTTGATGACTGATCAAGCAAACCAGCCAGGGGCTGATGCACCCCCGAAACCCCAGCGGAAAATTCCCCGTGTGGAGCAGGCCGCCATCCTGCTGATGAGCCTTGGTGAGGCAGACGCCGCTGAGGTGCTCAAGCATATGGGCCCGAAAGAGGTTCAGCGGGTTGGTGTGGCCATGGCTCAGATGCGGGATATCAGCAAAGACGATGTAACCCACGTATTAAACCAGTTTGTGGATGCAGTTGGTGGCCAGACCGGCCTTGGCGTGGGTAATGACGACTACATACGCACCATGCTGACCCAGGCGCTGGGGGATGATAAAGCGGCCAGCCTGATAGACCGGATTCTGATCGGTGGCAACACCACCGGCCTGGACACCCTGAAATGGATGGAGCCCAGAGCGGTAGGCGATATTATCCGCTACGAACACCCGCAGATTCAGGCGATCGTTATTTCCTATCTGGACCCGGACCAGGCGGCTGAAATTCTTGCCACACTGGACGACAAGGTGCGGCTTGATGTCATGATGCGCGTTGCATCGCTGGAAAGCATTCAGCCACAGGCACTGCAGGAGTTGAATGATATTCTCGAGAAACAGTTCTCGGGCGGTTCTGCTGCACAGACCAGCCGCATTGGTGGTATCAAACGGGCTGCGGACATCATGAACTTTATGGACCGCAGTATTGAAGGCGGCCTGATGGATTCCATCAAGGACATGGACCCGGATCTTGCCTCTACCATCGAAGACCTGATGTTTGTATTCGACAACCTGAAAGATATCGACGACCGTGGTATTCAGGCGCTGTTGCGGGAGGTCTCTTCCGATGTGCTGGTAGTCGCCCTGAAAGGTGCGGACGACGCCGTTCAGCAAAAGATTTTCAGTAATATGTCCAAGCGGGCAGCCGAATTGCTTCAGGACGACCTGGAGGCCAAGGGGCCAGTTAAGGTCAGCGAAGTGGAGGCGGCGCAAAAAGACATTATTACCGTGGCACGGCGCATGGCAGAAGCGGGTGAAATCTCACTCGGTGGCGCCGGCGAAGAAATGATGTGATGAAAAACTCCAGTAAAGAACCGGGCCGTATCCCCAAGGAACAGTTAACCGCCTACGAACGCTGGGAGTTGCCACTACTGGACGACCGTGGCAATGAAGTGCCACGGGAAGAAGAGCGGGATATCAAGCCTTTAACGGCCGGTGATATCAGCACCATACGCCAGGCGGCTTACGATGACGGATTCAGTGAAGGTAAAGAATCCGGGTATCAGGCAGGCCTTGAAGAGGGTCGCAGACAGGGGCACTCTGAAGGGCTGGAAACCGGGATTGCCGAGGGTCGTGAAACCGGCGAGGCACAGGGGTACGAAGAGACCCGCAAAGAACTGGACGCCAAACTGGACCGCCTGGAACACCTGATGGGCGAGTTGCTTTTCCCGATCAGCCGCCATGAAGATGAAGTGGAAAAAGCGTTGCTGAACCTGACAACCGTGCTGGCACGCGCTGTTGTTTACCGGGAACTGACGATCGACTCGTCCCAGATTCAGACTGTTGTCCGGCATGCCTTGCAGGCGTTGCCCTCTACGGCAGATAACATTCGTATTCACATTCATCCGACGGATCACGAACTGGTACAGGCCGTTGCTGAGCGGCTGGAAGCGCAGACATCTGTTGTCGGGGATGACTCCATATTACCCGGTGGCTGCAAGCTGGAAACGCGCCACAGTCTGGTTGATTTTACAGTAGAAAAACGTTTCCAAAGGGTTGTTCAGGGTATGCTCGATCAGCAGAAAGAGGATGGGCAGGCCAGTGAGGCGGAAGAGCTGAATGTCTCAATGGATGATCTGACAGACTTTCACCGGGACGTTCTGACCTCTGGCCCTTCATCTTCTTCCGACAATCAACCTGATGCAGGTGAAGACGATGACCTCCCGTCTGGCTGAGCGCCTGGCTCATTTTGAAGAGTTTCTCACCAGCCCTCCGGAACCTGAGTTGTCCGGGCGGCTGACCCGAATGGTGGGCCTGACTCTGGAGTGCATCGGTTGCCCCATGGTGGTTGGTGATCGTTGCGTTATTCAGGGCGAGGGAACCGGGAGCGTTGAGGCCGAAGTTGTCGGGTTTGAGGACGATAAAGTCTATCTGATGCCACTGACGGCCATTGAGGGCCTGAAACCGGGGGCGCGTGTTGTCCCTTTGTCGGCAGCCAGCCGTGTCCCCGTAGGCCCGAACCTGCTTGGCCGCGTGGTCGATGGCAGCGGCGAACCTCTTGATGGCAAAGGGGCCTTGCACGCCGAAGCCCGGGTTCCGTTGACCGGCGATATTATTAACCCCCTGAATCGTGCCCCGGTAAGGCAATCAATGGATGTTGGCATCCGTGCCATCAATGCGCTGCTCACCGTTGGCCAGGGTCAGCGGCTGGGGCTGTTTGCCGGCAGTGGCGTGGGTAAAAGTATGCTGCTTGGCATGATGACCCGGTTCACTGATGCAGACATTACCGTGGTCGGCCTGATTGGTGAGCGGGGGCGTGAGGTTAAAGAATTTATTGAAGACATTCTGGGCGACGAAGGGCTCGCCCGTTCGGTGGTTGTTGCGTCACCGGCAGACGATTCGCCGCTTATGCGCTTGCGGGCCGCCATGCTGACAACCCGTATTGCGGAGTATTACCGGGATCAGGGTAAGCGTGTGTTGCTCCTGATGGACTCTCTTACCCGGTACGCGCAGGCTCAGCGTGAGATTGCGCTTGCCGTGGGTGAACCCCCCGCCACCAAAGGCTACCCACCCTCGGTGTTTGCCAAGTTACCGCAGTTGGTTGAGCGTACCGGCAACGGCCGGCCAGGCGGCGGCTCTATTACCGCGTTCTATACCGTACTGACCGAAGGTGATGATCAGCAGGACCCCATCGCAGATGCCGCAAGAGCCATACTCGATGGCCACATTGTGCTGTCCCGCCGGCTGGCGGAAGAAGGGCACTATCCGGCGATTGATGTGGAGGCTTCAATCAGCCGGGTTATGCCACAGGTAACCGACACCGAGCATTTCTCCAGAGCACAGAGATTCAAACAGGTGTATTCCCGGTATCAGCAGGCCCGGGATCTGATCAGTGTGGGAGCTTATGTAAAAGGCTCCGACCCTGAAACTGACTTTGCGATGGCTCATATCAGCAATATGCGCCAGTTTCTGCAGCAACCACTGAACCAAAGTGCGCCTTTGCAGGAGAGCATAGAGCAACTGCTGGCCGTTGTTCCTGAACGCCGGTCGCCGGAGCGACGGCAATCAGCCGTGCATAAACCAGCGCCAGACAGTGCAGGAGATAACAGCTGATGCTGAGGTCCCGGCGCCTGGAAATTGTGTTGACCCTGGAAGAGCGAAAGGAACAGGTGGATAACCTGAACCGTTACCAGCAGGAATACCGGGACCAGATCCGAAGCAACCAGAGCGGGGTTGTGCCAGTCAGCCGCTTACAGGCCTGGCAGGCATTCATCGCCCAGCTTGATCAGGTTATTCTTCGTCAGCAGCAGGTGCTGGACCAGGCAGTAGAAGTATTTGAAGCCCGGCGACAGGAGTGGCAACAGGCCTGGGAACGCCGCCGGGGAATGGAAAAGTACATCGAGTCCTGCCGGCAACAGGAACAAAAAGAGCAGGACGCCCGTGAGCAGAAACTGTCAGATGAGGCCGCTGGCCGAATGTTCTCCCGCCGGCATCGCTGAAATTTGCCTTGTATCAACCGGCAGCTGATGCAATTTATGATTGCTGAGCTACGCTTAGGTCTGCGAAGCCACTTTTTGCTGGCGATATCGTGCTGCAATTACTATCTATGGAGGTTGTGGAATGCCGATACAGACGCGTCAGGAGGATGATGGCAAAACACTGGTCATCAGCATTGACGGGCGTTTTGATTTCAGCACCCATCAGGCATTTCGGGATGCGTATGAGCATGGCGACCCGGGCATCCGCACATTCATCGTTGATTTGTCTGAAACTACCTACCTTGATAGCTCCGCTCTGGGGATGCTGTTGTTGCTGAGAGATTATGCCGGTGGTGACAGTGCCCGCATATTCATCGAAAACTGCAATGGCGACGTTCGGCGTATTTTGTCCATATCCAACTTTGAGCAGTTGTTCACGATCCGGTAATTGTGCCTGTTGTTGGGGGCTGTCATGGAAGAACCTGCTGCAGATAACCGTGCTCTCAGGATACTCATTGCTGATGACAGCAGCAGCGACCGCCTGATTCTAAAATTCCTGCTCATACGGCTTGGGCATGAGGTTGTTGAAGCCTCTGATGGCCTTGAAGCCGTTACCCGGTTTGAGGAAACCTCTCCGGACATGGTGCTTATGGATGCGCTTATGCCAAAAATGGATGGCATGGAGGCAACCCGCCAAATCAAAGCGCTGGAGAGTGACCGGCTGGTTCCTGTTATTTTTCTGACCTCCCTTACAGAAGCGACAGAGCTCGCGCGCTGCCTTGAATCCGGTGGCGACGGGTTTCTGACGAAGCCCTATAATCAGATCATGCTCAGAGCTCAGATATACGCCTTCAACCGAATGCGGCGAATGCAACGGACACTCTCTGAGCAACGGGATATCATTGCTGAGCGAAATCAGCAACTGTTGGAAGAGCAGGAGGTGGCCAAGCGGGTATTTGATAACGTTGCTCATACCGGCTGCCTTGGTGCAGCCAATATTCGCTATCACGCCTCGCCTTTGTCCATCTTTAATGGTGATGTCCTGTTCGCGTCACTCCGGCCAGCGGGCGGCATGCTGGTTTTTATCGGTGACTTTACCGGCCATGGTCTGCCAGCTGCCATTGGTGCCATGCCGGTTGCCGAAATTTTCTATGGTATGGCCAGCAAAGGCTTTAACGGGGCCGATATACTGAAAGAACTGAACCAGAAGCTTAAGCGGATTCTGCCCTCGGGCATGTTTTGCTGTGGTGCCATGATAGAAGCAGATTTTAAACAGAACCAGCTGCTGGTCTGGAATGGTGGGTTGCCGGATGGCTGGCTGGTTCACATCTCTGGTGAGCGGCGGGCATTTCCGTCCCGGCATTTGCCGCTGGGTATAAGAAGTGCAGAACAGTTCGATGCAGGTATGGAGGTTATCAATACCCGGCCAGGCGACCGTATACTGATGATGAGCGATGGCATTCCAGAGGCAAGGAACCAGGCGGGTGCAGCTTTTGGAGAAGCCGGCATAGTAAAAGCGTTGGATGAGCAACGCCAGAAACAGCACCCGTTTGATGCCATTATGGGTAGCATTCGCCGGTTTACCGGTCAGCATGGAGGTGATGATGACCTCACGCTGTTCTGTCTGGAAATGGTGGATGAAGCGGGTTTTTCCACTGTGTCCGACCAGGAAGGAGTATCAGGCCGGGCCACACAATCGGCGTTGTCCGGCCCTGGCGAGTGGCATTGTGTGTATGAAATCCGTGAGCGTTCGCTGAGCACGTTCAATCCGTTGCCGCTGTTGTTGCATATTTGTATGGAAGTGCCTGGTCTCAGGCGAAAAAGCGGAGAGGTTTATACATTACTTACCGAGCTATACAGTAATGCTCTGGAACATGGTGTTCTCGGCTTGCCAACGGAGTGGAAGCAAACACCTGAAGGATTTGATCGTTACTATCAGGAAAGGCAGCAGCGGCTGCATCTGGTTGATGGGCATTTTGTCCGTTTCAGCCTGTACCATTCCCTTAAGCCTTCTGGCGGTCGCCTGCGAATTGTTTGTGAAGACAGTGGTGCGGGGTTTGACTTTCTTAATCACCCGGTACTGGCGGCTTGTGATCCGCCGGCAGCCACCAGAAACTATGGTGGGCGAGGGCTTTTGTTGTTAAAACGGTTGTCCGAGTCTCTTGTGTTTCACAAACCGGGGAATCGTGTCGAAATTGTTTATGACTGGCATGTGCCTGAAGCGTCGCAAGAGCTGGCAGAGCGTCAGCTACAATGAACAGACATGCAGAGCAGGGGGTGTTATGAGTGACAAGCCACACCTTGACGAGGAAGCACTCGCTGAACTTCAGGATGTTATGGAGGGTGAGTTTGATGTGCTTATTCAAACCTACATCGGCGACTCATCCGAACGCATTGCCGGCTTGAAAGCTGCGTTTAACGCGGGTGATACCGATGGGTTCACCAAAATGGCACACAGTCTGAAAGGTAGCAGTATCAATATAGGGGCGCCGCGTCTTGGCGAGCTGTGCCACAGGGCGGAAATGGCCGGAAGAGCGCAGGAGTCAGATCAGATACCTGCGCTGCTCGACGCTATAGATGCGGAGCTTGAGACCGTTGCTGGTCAACTGCGGTCATTGGTGAAGGAGTAGCTGAGTTTATGGAGTGGCACCGCTTTTGCAGTGTCTTCATGCAGACAGTAATGCAGAAGATAACCGCCCGGATAACTGCCGGAATTCGGTAAAAACCGGGCGATAACTTGAGAAAAGCGGCAAGAGGTTGCCATGGCCCAGATGGTTCTTCCCCAAACTCTCGCTCCCGGAGCACAAAAGGAGTCCGGATCGGTCAAAGCTGGTTCCGGCAAAGATAGCAGTCAGTATGAATCGGTATCCCGTGCAGAACAGAAGCGCATGGACCGGCAACGGGCTGATCGTTCAGAGGAGCCCCGGCCTTCGGATAAGCCTGCACAGGCCAGTGCGGCCCCAGAAAATACCGGCAAGCCTGACAGCAAGAAGAAACCGGGTGAAACGGATGGCAGTGCAACCGATAGTGCGTCTGAAGATGGAACGCCAGTAACGGCCCCTCTCACATTCGCAGACTTGCAGGCACTGCTGACACCAACTGGCGGACAGGGGGCAACGAATACAGGTGCATCGGCCACCTCTGCCGGCACCTTCAGTACCCCTGGTGTGCTGACGCAGACCATGACAGGCCTTGGGCTGGCTGGCAGTCCGGCCGGACAACCCGGTTCTCAGGGGCAGGATCTGGCAGGCCTGACTTCCGGACTGAAACTCACCGAAGCACTAACGGGCGCGTTTATGTCAAACGAACGCCAGGGTGCCGACACGACCAGCCTGATCACACCCGCGCGATTTCATACGTCTATGGATATGGCCACGCAGCAGGCCACAAAACTGTCGGCTGTGCCTATGAACGGCTACGCGACGACCATAGACCTGCCTGTAGGTCACGCCGACTGGGGCGACAAAATGGCTGGTAAGTTAAGCTGGCTGACTGCGCGCAATATGTCGGTTGCCGAGATTCACCTTACGCCGCCAGATATGGGCCCTATGGACGTAAAAGTGAAGCTCCATCACGATCAGGCCACCATTACGGTGCATGCTGCCAATCCAATGGTACGGGATCAGTTAGAACTTAACTCACACCGGTTGCGGGATATGCTGGCAGATCAGGGTGTAGCCCTGGCACAGTTTGATGTGTCTGACTCGCCTCAGCAACAGGGCGGAGAACAGGCAGAGGGAGGGCATCAGGGCTCTGGCGGGCAAAATGCACCCGATGCAGCCCCCAGCACGGAACCCGGTGACGCCGGTCTGGGTGCCGGGCATCTGGATCTCAGCTGGAAAGGCGAAGTAGACATCTTTGCCTGACAACAGGGCCTGGCGTATTGCCAGGCTGGTTATTTCCCTCAAACTGTTTTGCCCATCCTTTCCGGCAACGCTAAACTGCTGTTTTGAACGGCAAGGGGAGTGCATCTGGCCCATCCTTTGCATTCAATCCATTAAAGTTGTGGGAATGCATAATCCCTGACGGATTTCTGGCAAAGCGACGATTATGGCTGAAGACAATAAAACCGAAGAAGCGCCGGCAAAAAAGGGCAAACTGAAACTGATCATCATGCTGGTGATTATTATTGTCCTGGCCATTGCGCTTTCAATTGCAGGAACCCTCTGGTTTCTTGGTGACGGATTACCCGGGCTGGGCAATGACCCGGCGCAGGCAGATACACCGGCCGAAGAGGTGTTTGTACCCAGTACTTACGTAAAGCTGGAGAAAGCACTGGTAACCACCGTAAAGGCGCAGGGGCGGCAACGTTACGCGCAGGTGTACCTTGCTCTGGAGGCAACAGACCCACAGGCACTGGCGGCTGCACAGCTGCACCTCCCACTGATCCGAAGCCAGTTGATAACCTTGCTTGGAAGCAGCGATTTCAGCGAGTTGCAAACACCAGAAGGCCGGAAGCATCTGGCGAAGAAAATGCTGGAGACGGTGAATCAGGTGCTTGAGCAGGAAGGTGAGCCCCCGATCAAACGGGTATTGTTCAGAAACTTTGTCGTGCAATAGGACCCGAAAGGGGTAGGATCAGGTATGCAGGACTTATTGTCACAAGATGAAATCGACGCCCTTTTACACGGGGTGGACGATGGCGATATAGATACCTACGAAGAGACCGACGACACCGGCGTAAAGTCCTACGATCTCTCCAGCCAGGACCGTATTGTCCGGGGCCGTATGCCCACGCTGGAAATGATCAACGAACGTTTTGCCCGCTATACCCGCATCAGCCTGTTCAACCTGATGCGTCGTAATGCCGATGTGTCTACCGGCGGTGTGCAGATCATGAAGTTTGGCGAGTACATTCACACACTTTATGTGCCTACCAGCCTGAACCTTTGCAAAGTGCGCCCCCTGCGGGGAACCTCGCTGTTTGTGCTTGATGCCAAACTGGTGTTCAAGTTGGTGGACAACTTCTTCGGAGGCGAGGGCCGGCACGCCAAAATTGAGGGCCGTGAGTTTACCCCCACGGAAACCCGCATTGTCCAGATGGTGCTGAATCAGGTGTTTCATGATATGGCCGAGGCATGGCAGGCGGTTCTCAAAGTAAACTTTGAGTATCTCAGCTCCGAGGTTAATCCGGCCATGGCGAATATTGTCAGCCCCAGTGAAGTGGTTGTGGTTAGTACCTTTCACATTGAGCTCGACGGTGGCGGCGGTGAACTGCATTTTGCGTTGCCTTATTCAATGATTGAGCCAATCCGGGATGTGCTCGATTCCGGCGTGCAGAGTGATGTAGACGATGTCGATGAGCGCTGGGTAAATGCATTGCAGGAAGATATTAAAGAAGTCTCTGTGCCGGTTAACACCACCGTTTGCCGCAGACGGATTTCGCTTCGTGAAATTGCCGGCCTCAAAGCAGGCGATATTATCCCGGTCGAGATTCCGGATTACCTGACGATCACCGCCAACGATATTCCTATCTACAAGGCCACTATGGGGGCTCGCGACGGAAAACTGGCGCTAAGGATTCACGAAAGGGCAACGCTGCCCAAGGTTAAGAAACAACTGAAGGTAGGACGCAATGGCTGACGACGACAAAAAAGACGAACAGCAGCTCAGCGAAGATGAAAAACTCGCTGCCGAGTGGGAATCTGCCATGGAAGAGTCTGGTGATGCCGGCGATAACGAAGGCGCGTCTGCCGAAGATGAATGGGCCGCAGCCATGGAAGAGGCCGGTGAAACCGGGCAGCAGGATGACGTTCAGACGCCGCCCATGGAAGAGTTTGATCACAGCACCCAGCCTGCCCAGGGCCCGGGCCTGAGTCAGGACATGGACGTTATTCTTGATATCCCGGTTACCATTTCCATGGAAGTGGGCAACACGCAGATTCCTATCCGCAACCTGCTGCAACTGAACCAGGGCTCGGTTATAGAGCTGGACAGGCTGGCCGGGGAGCCGCTGGATGTGTTGGTAAACGGTACTCTGATAGCTCATGGTGAAGTCGTTATGGTGAACGAGAAGTTTGGTATTCGCCTGACCGATGTCATCAGCCCGGGTGAACGAATCAGGCAGTTGAAGAAATAACATGAAGGCCTGGCTGAAACTCTGGCTGACTGCACTGCCAGCCCTGTCTCTTGCCTTTCCGGTACTGGCTGAAGAGGCGGGCAAAAGCACCACAACGGCGTCACCGGTACAGACCCCGGATACCATCGGAACCTTTGTAAGCCTTGGTGTGGGCCTTGTGGTTGTGATCGGGCTTATTTATGGCTGTGCCTGGATTATTCGCCGCATGAATGGAATGACCGGCATGAATAACGGGGCCATCAAGGTTGTATCTGTGATGGCTCTGGGGGCCAGAGAGCGCATTGCTCTTATCGAAGTGGGCGGGCAACAGATTCTCCTGGGCATTACCCCTTCTACTGTGCGTACCCTGCATGTGTTTGATGAACCGGTTGTTGATGCTGCTAACCCTGCCTCCGGAGATTTTGCCCGTCGCCTGCAAAGCATGATTGGTAAATCCTGGACTTCGCCCACAAGGAACGAGTGACCCATGATTGTTCGCATGCTCAAACGTTTCAGCCCACTGATTGTTGTTCTGCTTGGCCTGGGCTGGAGTCAGTTTGTGCTGGCGCAGGATGCCACGGGTATTCCCGGTATCCCTGCGTTTACGGTAACGCCCGGCGAAGGCGAGGGTGTGCAGGAGTATTCGGTGACCCTGCAGATTCTGGCGCTGATGACCGCGCTTACGTTCCTGCCCGCCATGCTGATGATGATGACCTCCTTTACCCGCATCATCGTGGTTTTTGCCATTTTGCGGCAGGCGCTGGGGTTACAGGCTACGCCGTCTAACCAGATTCTGCTTGGGTTAGCACTGTTCATGAGTATTTTTATTATGAAGCCGGTGCTGGAAGAAGCGAATACCGTAGGGCTGCAGCCATATTTACAGGAAGAGGTCACCTCGCTGGAGGCAGTAAAACTGGCCAGCGAGCCGTTTAAGAAATTCATGCTGGCGCAAACCCGGGAAAGTGATCTGGCGCTGTTTGTGCGCATGGCCGATGAAGAGTACCAAACGGCCGATGACGTCTCCTTCTGGGTATTGATGCCGGCGTTTGTGACCAGTGAGCTTAAAACCGCCTTTCAGATTGGCTTTATACTGTTTATACCCTTTTTGATTATCGACATGGTGGTTGCCAGTGTTCTTATGGCCATGGGTATGATGATGCTGTCACCCATCATTATTTCCTTGCCGTTCAAGATCATGTTGTTTGTTCTGGTCGATGGCTGGGCCCTCATTATGGGCACGCTGGCTGCCAGTTACGGATTATAGGGGGCGTTATGACTCCGGAAACCGTTATTGATATTCTGCGCGAAGCTTTGTGGATGATCGTCACCCTGGCGTCGCTCATTATTGGCCCAGGGCTGATTATTGGCCTGGTGGTCAGTACCTTCCAGGCGGCCACTCAGATCAACGAGCAAACGCTCAGCTTTTTGCCGCGTCTGCTGGTGACCCTGATCGTTATTATTGTTATGGGCCCGTGGATGCTCACCCAGCTACTGGACCATGCCCACCGGTTGATTTCCAGTATTCCCTACCTGATTGGTTGACGAATGATACCAGCGGAACTGAGCGCAGATCTGCTTGGCCAGTGGGTAGGGCAATACCTGTGGCCGCTGTTCCGGCTGGGCAGTTTTCTGATGGTGATCCCCATTTTCGGCACCCAGCTTGTGCCGGCCAGAGTACGCCTTGGGCTGGCCCTGCTGATGACGATTATCATCGTGCCGTTGATACCGCCTGTGCCGCAGGTGGACGCCCTGAACGCAGATGCCATTATCATCACCCTGCAACAAATACTGATCGGTGTCGGTCTGGGCTTTGCGCTTACCGCACTATGGCAGCTTTTTGTGATTGCCGGCCAGATGATCGCTATGCAGATGGGCCTGGGCTTCGCCTCTATGGTCGACCCTGCGAACGGGGTGAACGTGCCGGTACTTTCCCAGATCTATACCATTACCATTACCTTGCTGTTTCTGGCGATGAACGGCCACCTTGCGGCCTTTGAGATATTCATTGAGAGTTTCCGGGTGATGCCCATAGGTATGGAGGGGCTGGGGCAAGCCGGGGTCTGGGACCTGGCGCATCGCATAAGCTGGATGTTTGTTTCTGCGATGTTACTGGCGCTGCCCGCCGTAACGGCGGTGCTGATTGTGAACGTGTCTTTTGGTGTGATGACGCGTGCTGCCCCGCAGATGAATATCTTTGCGCTGGGTTTCCCGATTGGCCTGATTTTTGGATTGTTTGCAATATGGGTGCTGCACGCCAATTTCCTGCCGCACTTCGATCAGTACACAAGAGAAACGTTTCAGTTTATGAGGCAGTTACTGGGGCGGCCTTAGATCTTTAGCCAGGCGAAAGCAGGCGTTAACTCATGGCAGAAGAAAACGACAACAGTCAGGAGAAAACGGAAGAGGCGACCCCCCGAAGGCTTGAGAAAGCGAAGGAGGACGGCCAGACTGCGCGTTCCCGCGAATTGGCGACGATGGCGGTGCTGCTGGCAGGCGCTGGCGGTTTGCTTGTATTCGGGGCGCAACTGGGCGCCTCGCTGGCCGACATCATGCGGGATAACTTCACGATTGAGCGCTCCGCCATTTTTAATACCCGGCAAATGAGTATTCATTTACTGGCTTCGGCGAAGGAAGCCGCGTTAGCGCTTTCTCCCATTCTTATCGTGCTGCTGATTGCCGCCATTGCAGGTTCTATTGGAATCGGCGGCTTGTTATTCAGCGGGAAGGCCATTGA
>CAYUTG010000010.1:0-870 GCA_964447555.1 uncultured Marinobacter sp. | reverse complement strand
CCATGCGTTCTCTGATCGAGCTTGTCAAAGCCGTTGCCAAAGTCGGGCTGGTCATGGCCATCGCTATCCTGATTCTGAATGCACGAACGGGAGACCTCCTGAGTATTGCAGATGAGCCGGCTGTTCCTGCCATGGAGCATGTTCTGTGGACGCTTGGCTGGAGTTTCTTTCTGCTTTCCTGCGCAACCATCATTATTGCGATGATTGATGTGCCGTTTCAGATTTTTGATCATCAGAAAAAGCTGCGAATGACCAAACAGGAGGTGAAAGACGAGTACAAAGACACCGAAGGTAAGCCTGAGGTTAAGGGTAAAATACGCCAGCTGCAGCGTGAAATGGCACAGCGCCGGATGATGCAGGATGTGCCTGCGGCGGATGTTGTTATTACCAACCCGACGCATTATGCGGTTGCTTTGAAGTACGATCAGAAGGCAATGGGTGCGCCAACGGTTGTTGCCAAGGGGGCAGATGAGGTGGCCTTCAAGATTATGGAGATTGCCCGTGAGCATAAGGTGGAGCTAATGCGTACACCACCGCTCACCCGGGCGGTTTACCACAATACGGATATTGGTGAGGAGATTCCTGATGGCCTGTATATGGCCATTGCACAGGTGCTTGCTTACGTGTTCCAGCTCAGACAGTTTCGCAAAGGGCGCGGGCCCAAGCCTGGGATGCCTGATTTACCGATACCTTCGGATTTGCGGCGGGATGTTTAGGTTTTTTCTTTATTTTGTAGCCTGCTGGCTGGGTGCGAGCTACTGTGAGGGAGGGACTTCCAAAACCCCCTCGAGCACGTCCATGTGGCACTTGAGCTCCGCCATCCAAGGCTCCGCACAGTTTTGGAAGTCCCTCCCACACAGTAGCTAAAAC
>CAYUTG010000009.1:0-33462 GCA_964447555.1 uncultured Marinobacter sp. | reverse complement strand
CCTTCGGGCTGTTCAGGAACTTCTTGGCCATGCGGACATAGCGACAACTCAGGTCTATACTCATCTTGATTTCCAGCATTTAGCCCGGGTGTATGATCAGAGCCACCCCCGGGCTCATCGCAAACCGGACGGGCAGCCGCCCGGGAAAGAATAACCAGTGACTCGCTGATAACAAGGACCCGGCACGGCATTATGTGGCTAAAAAAAACAGCACGGGAGCGGCCAATGGCATCGGATGAATCCTGGAAGGAGAAATACCTTCAGGAAATTGAGCGCGCGGATGACCGGAAGCAGCAGTGGAAAGACGAGCGTAATGTTCTGGAGCGTATGCTGGTGCGTACCAGCCTGGCCTCAGAGGGGCAAACGCCCGAACTCGACAAACTTCTTGCCCGGCTACGCAAAGACCTGCGCGGGCATAAGATAGATCTGGATGCCTGGCGCAAACTGCAGGAGCAGATAGATTACCAGGTAGCCCGCCTTGATGAGTTGGCCGCCGGGTCACCTGCCGGTGCCGCCCGCAAAGAACCAGAAACCGCCCCGGAACCTGCCTCTGAGCCAGCACCTGAACCTGTGTCGTCAGCCGCACCAGCCGTTGCTGAAGGCTCAGAGCACGATCTTGCCAGCCATAACCAGCGATTGCGCATTGCCCGCCGGGTTGGGCAGTTGCTGGGCCAGATCATCAATCAGATCTCGCTGGCGCCAGACGCTGAGGCCAGTGCAAGAGCGCTTCAGCAGGCGCTGTTGTCCAGTGATGACTGGGATGCGTTGCGCGAAGGCCTGAATCATGTGGCCGAGTTTGTGATAGCAGCCATTACCCAGAGCCAGCGGGAGTTTGAGGGGTTCCTGAAGCGCCTTGATGAACGGCTGGATGTTCTTCGGCAGCATTTTGCCGACCAGTCGAGTGCCCAGTCTGGCCGCCTGAGTGCAACCGACACCCTGAATCAGCAAATCCGGAATGAACTGGAGCAGGTAAACCAGCAAATGCAGGCCACCGATGATATTGGTCAGCTACGGCAGTCTGTCAGCCGGCATCTGGCTTCCATCGGGCAGGCCGTGGACCATTTTCGGACTGAGGAATCCGAACGCGAAAAGTTGCTGACTGAACAGTTGGTGGCCATGCAGGAAAAGCTGACTGCGATGGAAACCCATTCCGAGCAGATGCAGGACCAGATCCAGCGTGAACGGGCACGGGCCATGACCGATCTGTTGACCCAGTTGCCGAACCGTGAGGCCTGGCAGGAGCGCCTGTCGTTCGAGTTCAATCGCTGGCAGCGATACCAGTACCCACTGACCATCGGTGTGCTGGATCTTGACCTGTTCAAGCGCATTAATGACACCTATGGCCACAAGGCGGGTGATCGAGTGTTGCAGTTGGTCGCTAAAGAACTGCGGGAACGGTTGCGCAGCACAGATTTTGTGGCACGTTACGGCGGCGAAGAGTTTGTGTTGCTGCTTCCTGAAACCCGGCCAGAGGATGCCCTGGTGGCCCTGAATAAAATCCGGGAACACATCAGTAAACTCCCCTTTCACTTCAGTGGCAACCCGGTAACGATCACATTTTCCGCCGGCCTGGCGGCTTTTACCTCGGAAGATTCAGAAGACTCCGTGTTTGAACGGGCTGATAAAGCCGTGTACATAGCAAAGAAGGCCGGGAGAAACCGTGTCCACATCAGTGGCAGTTCGCCCGATGCGTGATCTGCGGGCAGGCCATTGGTCTGAGTGAAAAGCCACCTCTGTACCGGTATTGTGTTCTGAAACTCACGCGAAATAAACAGGATGCCCAGTGAAGGCTCTTTCATCCCTTTTATGTTTCTGTCTGCTGGTGCTTTTTCTGACACCCCTTCGCGCAGACCCTCCCCAGCCCTCTCCTTCACCCGTACTGGGCAATAAAGATCTGTCATGGCTGGCGCAGCAGGGCAGTTTTCAGGTGGGGGTGCGGGTTGGCCAGGTGCCTTTAATATTCGATACTGGCGATGGCACACCTGCCGGCACCTATATTGATTACCTGGCCCGTCTGTCTGACAAATTGGGTGTTCCGGTTGAGCCAGTGGTTATATCCGCCAAAGGCACACCGCAGGACCCGGCACTGGATGCCATTCTCACCACCCGCCTGCCCAATGCACCGGTAACCCCCGGGAAGCGATACACAGACCCACTGATGACCCTCACCTATGGCCTGTTCGTCAGTGCCGGAGATGCCGCCATTCGCACGCTTTCAGACCTTGAGGGCGCCCGCATTGCGGTCATTAAAGATGACCCTAACCAGTTTCCGATGCTGGATTCGGTAGACAGCTTCACCCCCGTGCCGGCGGCCAGTGTCAGTGAAGCTGTCAGCAGTGTATTGTCGGGGCAGGCCGATGCGTTTCTGGGGCCAGTGCCGGTGGTATCAGACTATCTTCAATCGGCCATGGTGAATGGTATCGGGCTTGCTGTACTGCTTGATAAGAAAACCGTTGATGTTGTGTTGCAGGTCGATATCGGTAACGCGCCACTATACAAGGTGCTTAATCAGGCCGTCGCGGCAATCAGCCATGCTGAGCACCGGGTGATCAGGCAGTCCTGGCTGGAAACCGACCTGCCACCACTCAAACCCGGTGGCCTGGAACTGTCTGCGACAGATCAGATGTGGCTGAAACAGCATCCGGACCTGCGCGTTGCCTTCCGGTCTGACTGGCCGCCATTTGAATATGAACAGGATGGCACGCCAACCGGGCTGGTGCCGGACCTGGTGACCCGGCTGGAGTCTCAGATCAAGGTGCATTTCGATCGCACGATTGTTGCCAGCCGAACCGAGGCTGAAGAGCAGTTGCGCTCGGGAAAGGTGGATATTCTGCCCGGATTGTCGAAAACTCCACGTACCGAGAAAGACTTCCTCTTTACCCGCGCTTATCTGACGGTGCCTATTGTTCTGGCCATACGGGATGATGGCCGGTTTATTGGTGATTTGCGGGAGTTGCGTAATGAGCGGGTTGGCGTGGTGAACCGCCATGCCGCGTACGATTATCTGCTGATCAACCATCCCAATCTGAACCTGTACCCGGTAGACACGGTAGAGGAGGGGCTGCTCGCGCTATCCAACGGCGATCTGGATGTGATGGTGACGCATATTCCCGCCGTCAGCTACACCGTGGCCCGGCTTGGCTTATCCAACCTGCGTATTACCAGCATTACCCCCTACCAGTACGATCTCCGGCTTGCGGTGCGCAAAGACAACCCTGAGTTGCACCGAATACTGAACAAGGCGCTGGGCAGCCTGGAAAGCTCGGAAACCGAAGCTATTTATAATCGCTGGATTCATCTGGATATAGAGCAGCAGGCGGATTACACCGTGGTGCGGCGTGTGGTGTTAATTGCCCTGCTGGTTGTTCTGATTTTCCTGTACTGGAACCGCAAGCTGTCCCGGGAAGTGGATGAGCGTATTCGTTCAGAGAACGCTTTGCGCCGCAGTGAAGATGAGTTGCGGGCCGCGAAACTGGATGCCGAGCGGCTGGCCAGAGAGGCTGAAGCCGCCAGCCTCACAAAAAGCGAGTTTCTGGCCAATATGTCCCATGAAATCCGCACCCCCATGAACGCCGTCATCGGCTACAGCGATTTGCTCAGCAACACCGTGACGGATCCTCAGCAGCGCAATTATCTGGACGCTATCCGGGCCGGCAGCCGCAGCTTGCTGATGCTGATCAACGACATTCTTGATTTATCGCGTATTGAGGCGGGCAAAATGCGCCTGGATTATTCGGCGGTCTCCGTGCGTCGCCTGCTGGATGACGTTCGGCACATCTTTGACTTGAGGGCCAGAGAGCAGAATATCTCGCTGGAAGTCAGTGTCGACTCCAGAATGCCGGCAGCCATGATGCTGGATGAGACCCGGCTGCGACAGGTGTTGTTTAATCTGGTTGGTAATGCCATCAAGTTTACACACGATGGTGGTGTGACGGTCCGGGCCACAGCGGTGCGTCTCGGTACCAGCGATGAGCCGGAAGAGGGTGCTGAAGCCGATGCCCCCGATGATGCTCCGGACGACTCCCCCCATGGCAGTAGCCCGGATAAACCCGATCACCATTGGTACTCGCTGGAAGTGGTTGTGCAGGACACAGGCATTGGCATTTCACCGGACCAGCGTGAGCGTATATTTGATGCGTTTGAACAACAGGAAGGGCAAAACAGCCGCCGCTATGGCGGTACCGGCCTTGGCCTGGCCATCAGCCGGAAGCTTGCCCGGATGATGGGGGGAGATCTGCAGGTGGAAAGTGAGCCTGGGGCAGGCTCTGTGTTCACCGTGGTTATTCCGGAAGTGCAGGCAACCGGCGAGCAGGCAGAAGACGAAGGTGAGCCCAAAGAGGCCGATCGTTTGCTGGCGCAGACTCTGAGCATTCAGGAGCGGGGCTGGCTGCGAGAACAGTTAACAGCAGATTTCGGGGACGAGTGGGAAACCGTGCGGGAAAGTGGCGACCCCGAAAAAATGGAAGATTTCGCCCGTCGCGTTATAGCCTGGGGACAGCACAACCGGTCCGGCTCTGTGGCCCGCTATGGTGAAAAACTACTGGCGGACGTTGAGGCGTTTAATCTGGACGCTGTTAACAGTGCCCTGGAGGCCTTTCCCCGGCTACTCGAAATTTAGCCATACGGGACACCAGAGCCAGAAACAGTTACAGGCAGTCGAACTGAGATTGGCGGTCAAATGCAACGGACACCATGTCATAACCGGAATCCGACAAGTGGCGGATCAGGTCGCGGTCTTTAAGCAACGTCATGCAGATTTTATGAACACTGGCCTGGAGTTGCTCAGCAGCAGGCTGGCGGGCCTGAAAACGAAAGTCGACAATCAGAAATTTGCGGTCAACGCTGGACGTGGCAGGAATGTCCTCACGCTCGACGCTCTCATACCCGATATAGGTCGCCTGATCCTGTGAGAAGACCTGGCTCATCAGCACATCAAGATTTTCGGCGAATGCGCTGTGGCTGGCGAACAAAGCGACAGGTAGCAGCAGCCTTGTAATGGCGGTGCGGGCAACGGTGCTTGCCGCAATGCGTGAAACGTGTCGAAGGTTCATTAGTATCACTTCCCGTAGGGTGTTCTGGCGCAAATCGTAACGGTTTGTAACCTTGCGTTACAAATGAGTATTGCAGAACCTGTCGCATATTGCGTGATGTGCGTTGGCTATTTTTCAATTGTTTGCAGTTTGCAGGCATTGCCGGGCTTACGGGGCTGCCGGGCAGAGCTCAATCGACTATCATGGAGAAAAGCGAGTGACGCTCAGGCCTCTGGCCGGTTTGCTCACACACCGCGACAAATTCAACAGGGGGGCTTATGTTTCAACTCGTCTTTAAGGGGGAGTGTGTTCCCGGCACAGAACCGGAAGCCGCGCGCACCAATGCCCGGGCGTTGTTCAAGGCCAGTACCGAACAACTGGAGCGTATGTTCAGTGGTCAGCCGGTGGTCATACGTAACAAGCTGGAAGAAGCCCAGGCGGGTAAATATCAGGCGGTATTAAGAAAGCATGGCATGGTCGCCTATGTTCAGCCGATGCCAGGCGCTGAACCTCCGACACAAAAAACACCGGAAGCTCCAGCCGCCCCGGCACCATCGGCCTCCACTGCTTCTGCTCCGGAACCAAAGCCTGCGCCGGCACGGCAGCAGCCCGTTGCGACCGAGCCGGGTGACCGCCTGCAGGTTGCCGGTGATAAGGTGGATGAGATTCTGTCAGGCACGGATTTCAGCCTGGACCCGGTGGGAGTAACACTGGCGGAGCCCACCACCGTTGATACGCCCATGTTCCAGCATATTGATGACTGGACACTGGCACCGGCAGGCAGTGATCTGGGGGTTAAGAAAGACTTGCCCCCGCCGGTTGTGCCGGATGTGTCTCATTTGTCGCTGGCAGAGGACGACCCGGCGGGTAACAAAGGCGGGTGAGCTGGCTACTCCATGCCCTCAAGCACCTGCTGGCACTGCTGCAGGGCGTATCTGTGCAGAATATCTGCCAGGCGCTCTTCATCCCGGTCCTTGATGGCCTGAATGGATTCCCGCATGTGCTCCAGATTGTCTTCCAGTATCTGGCTGCCACCCTGCTTGAAGGCGACGAAGGCGCAGCGTTTGGCGGAGGGCCAGAGATCGTCGATGGCAGAGACAATAAAGTAGTTATCGGCATAGGCAAGCGATGCCTTGGTGTACTCAATGCCCAACTCAAGAAATTCCAGCAGGTTATTTTTCTCGAAGCAGATTTTCATCTGATCGTATAACTGCTCCAGCCGTTCCATGTCGTCGGGCTGCCACTGGCGGACCAGTTTGCGCCCGGTATGGGTCAGGTAGAGCTCAAGCGTCTCGTACAGGCTGCGAACAAAATAGTCATCCAGCGGCGTAACGAAAGCACCTTTGCGGGGCACGTTACGAACCAGGTGCCGCTTTTCAAGGAGCAGAAGTCCCTCACGGATTGAACCATGGCTGACGTCCATCTGCCTGGCCATCGCGGCTTCATAAATACGTTCCCCGGAGTGAATCTGGCCAAAGGCAATCTGATTCTCAATGTGTCGGGCAACCTGCTCAGTAAGCGTTTCTCTGGGTTTGAATGCTGTCATTATCCGGGTTCACTACGGCCTTCTGGCTGATTCGAGACAGCATATTCGCACATTACCGGCACCTGAAACCAGCCTGAATACGCCTGTTATAACAGCGGGGCAAGCAGGCGGGTGGCCCGGCAGCTCAGGCGAAACACAATGGATCGGTTCTGGTAGTCGCCTTCGGTCATCAGTCTGCAGTGGGTCAGGTCCTCTTCCAGCATGGTGTGAACGCTGTCAATAAAGTGCCGGGCGGTACTGACGGCGGTAATTTCAAAGTTGAGCCGCATCGAGCGGTTGTCCAGATTGGCCGTGCCAACCGCGGCGTACCGGTCGTCTACCAGAAAAACCTTCTGGTGCATAAAACCGGGCTGATACCGCCAGATCTGAATGCCGGTTTTGCAGGCCTGAACCAGATAGGAGTACGCGGCCAGGTTAGTCAGCCGGCTGTCTGATTTTTCCGGTATAAGAATGCGGACATCCACTCCGCGAAGTGCCGCCAGTTGCAACGCGTTCATGATCTGCACATCCGGAACAAAATAGGGGGACGAAATCCAGATCCGGCTGCGCGCGTTGTTGATGCAGTTCAGAAAAAACAGCGTGCAGGTTTCCCAGGTGTCGGCTGGCCCGGTTGGCAGCACCAGCACCCGGTCGTTGCCGGGGGTGTTATTGGCCGGGTTCCAGTCCAGTTGAGGCGTTTCGCTGCCTGCCCAGTTCCAGTCTTCCAGCCAGGTGAGTTGCAGACCGGTTACGGCGGGCCCTTCAATGCGACAGTGTGTATCCCGCCAGGGCTCCTGATGCATAGCCGTGCCAAGGTACTCGTCGCCCAGATTGATGCCGCCAACGAACCCCACAGTGCCATCGCAGACCAGAAGTTTCCGGTGGTTACGGAAGTTAATCTGAAAACGTCTCCGGCGAATATTGCCGTCGCCAAAAGACGCTACCCGGGCGCCGGCCGCCGATAACTGATTCAGATAGGTTCGGGGCAGAAACACGCTGCCGATGTTGTCATACAGAAACCATACTTCCACACCTTCCGCCAGTTTGCGTTCCAGTATGGATTTTATCCGTTGGCCGATTTTGTCGGACCGGACAATATAAAACTCCATCAGAATATACCGGGTGGCGGCTTCCATGGCCTCAAACAGAGCCTCAAAGGTTGCCACTCCGTCTTTTAGCAGCGTGCAGCGGTTGCCATCAGTGAATGGCTGCCTGCCCAGAGTGCACAGCACCTGTAGTTCATCGTCAAAGTGGGTGTCTGATGTGTGGGGAATGGATGTGGACTGCTGCTCGAACTGATTGAGAAAACGGGTCAGCTTTTCGTCGCCCATGCGCCGGGCTTTGACGTACCCGCCAAACCGGTACCGGCCAAACAGCAGAAACAGAGGTACGGCCAGGTAAGGAATGCCGAGTAATCCGATAATCCAGGCTACGGCCCCCTGTGAGGTGCGATAACTAAGCAAAATCCGGTAGATACAGGCGGCCGCGCCCAGGTAAAGCAGGCCGATGGTGAACGCAAGCAGAGTGGATTGGTCCATGGTCAGTTATCTCTGGGTTGTGACTGGGCCCGGTAGTGGGCCGGGCTGATACCTGTCCACCGTTTAAAGGCCCGGCTGAATGCGCTGAGCTCCGAGAAGCCCAGCAGAAAGGCGATTTCACCCAGTGCATAGTGATCCTCAGCAACATAGCGCAGGGCTTTGTCTTTGCGTACCTGTTCTACCAGTTCATGAAAACCCAGACCTTCCTTTTTTAGTTTCCGGTACAGCGTCTGGCGGCTCATATGGCACTGTCTGGCCAGGCTGTCGGCGTCGATACGATTGGTCGACATTTGCATGGAAATCAGCCGGCGGATTTTCCGGCTGAAGGAGCGCCTGGGCCTCATTCGCGCCAGTAAGGCGTTTACCTGCTTGAGCACGGCGGAGTATACGTAGGGGTTCCGGTGAGGAATGGGGTGGCTCAGGTGCCGGCTTTCAAATGCCAGCCGGGTTACCGGGCAGTTAAAGTACACCGGCCCGCCAAACAGAGCCTCATACTCGGCCGCGTAAGGCGGTTTGGGGTGGGCTATTTCGGCCCATTTGGCGCGAATGCCCGGGTGAATAAAATGCCTGGCTCTGGTCAGCGCGGCGGACAGAGTCCGGTCCATGTCCTGGCGGCAGTAGTGTCCGGGGGTGTCTGGCTGCCAGGTGAGAACCGCCAGGTCGTCAACCTGTTCAAAACTGAGTGTGACCGATTCGTTAATCAGCCGGTGCAGGCGTACGTACTGGGCTACGGCCTGCCCCAGGTTGTCGCAGTTGAAGAAGACATGCCCCACCAGCCCCATTCGCTCGGGATCAACCACCTGGCCGGCATGCAGGCCGACCGCGGGGTTGCCGGTGACTTCCTCGGCGTACTCCCACAGCCGGTAATGATCTTCAGCCGGCACCCTGAGGTCCGGATCTTTCAAAGATTGCATATCCAGATGGATGATCGACTCAACCCGGGCCGGGTTCAACACCCCCTGCCGCTCAAGGAACACAACCAGGGCGAGTGTGCTGGAGGCTGCCACCAGCGGTGTTGTTGTGCTGTCAGACTGGGCTGAGGTCACAATAGATGGTTCCGATAGTTAACCGGTTGTCATGGACACTGGTACAAAATGTCAAGCTTATGAGACGAGTTGTCAACGGTATGTCATGCCAGCCACGATACCATTAAGTCATCAGGTTGAGACAATGGAAAGGCATTTCCGGGAGGTGTTGTATGACACAGGAAATTTTTATACCGAAGACTGAAATTGAGCGGAAGAACGTGATTGAACTTGCGTTGTATCTGGATAACATATTTTACTGCTGATTTGCGTTCAACAGTCTGTATTGCCAAAAGCCGGGGGTTCCCCGGCTTTTTTTCGTCTGAATAACGCCCGTTAAGGGCGCTGAGCGGACAGATTTCTTGCTCACCCGGTTGGCAATGGTACTGTTACGGTTCCGACTATGAATCTGCGACCAGGAGATTGTCTGTCCATGAGTGTAGAACTGAATTATCGTATTTCCGGCAAAGGCGAGCCCCTGATTTTATTACACGGGTTGTTTGGTTCGCTGGAGAATCTGGGGGGAATTTCCCGACGGTTGCAGGATGAATGGCAGATTCATGCGCTGGATCAGCGTAATCACGGCAGTTCGCCTCATACAGGTGCCATGGATTACCCGGCAATGGCAGCGGACGTTGTCGCCTATATGGATGCCCAGGGAATAGACAAAGCCAGTATTCTTGGCCACTCCATGGGGGGCAAGGTGGCCATGCAGGTTGCACTGCAGGCACCTGAGCGTGTAGAAAAACTTATTATTGCGGACATATCACCTGTTGCCTACAAACCCAGGCATGACGCCATTCTGGAAAGCCTGAAAAACCTGGACCTGACGGGTGTAAAATCACGAAAGGATGCTGATGAACAGATGGCCGAGTGGGTTGATGCGCTCGCGACCCGGCAGTTTCTGCTGAAAAATCTGGAGCGGGTGCCCCGGGACGAGCAGGTAACGGATGGCCCCATGTTTCGCTGGCGCCTGAACCTGCCAGTCATTGACGCCTGTTACGCGAACCTTGCCGCTGCTCCGGTCAGTGAGGGGCCCTTCACCGGCCCGGTGTTGTTTCTCAAGGGGGCGGATTCTGCCTATATTCAGGAAAAACACCGGGCTGATATCCAGCGCCTGTTCCCCGCCGCCGAAATACGGATTATTCAGGGCACAGGCCACTGGTTGCATGCCGAGAAAGCGGATCTGTTCGCGTCTTTGAGCCGGCGGTTTCTGAAAGGCGAAGAGATGCCTGACGGGAGCGGGCTGGCGTGATGAAATGGCTGATCGGAGGCATGCTGGTACTGGCGGGGGATTACGTGTTGATCAATGAAACCTGGAAGTACCGGATACTGCGCTACTGGATTCGCGGCCCCAGGGCCGGAACAAAGGAGGTGTTCGCCGACAACCTGCCGGGGTTTCCCGACAATCTGGCCGTGGACACGGAAGGGCGCTTCTGGGTTACTTTCCCCGCCCTCCGCAATGCGCAGATGGACAGCCTGCATCCACACCCCTGGCTGAAGGACCTGGTGGCGAAGCTGCCCGATGCTTTCCGGCCGGCACCGCAGGAGTATGGGCTGGTGGCTGCATTTGATCGCAAGGGCAACATTCTCACCAGCCTGCAGGATACGACAGGCACGCACCTTCAGGAAATTACCTCGGTAACCCCTCACGATGGGCACCTGTATTTCGGCTCGCTCCACAATGACCGTATGGGGCGGTTACCAATACCCACTTTGTCCGCGCCGGGAGAAAGCGAGAAATGACAGAAAAAACGCCGATACAATGGGACCTGCCTGATCCATTCACTCTCGGCATTACTGTGAGAGATCAGGATACAGACCAGCTGGGCCACGCCAATAATGTCGTGTATGTTCGCTGGCTTGAAGATATCAGTTGGGCGCACATAGAGAGCCTGGGCCTGACCTGGGAACTGCATGAAGCTACCGGTAAAGCGATGGCCATTACCCGCACAGAGATTGATTACCTGGCGCCTGCCAATGAGGGCGATCACTTGCTGCTTGGCACCTGGTTGACGGGCTATGACGGCCGGTTCCGGTCTTCACGACAGTTTCAACTGGTCCGGCAATCCGATGGCAGAACGCTGATGCGTGCTGTGTCGGGGCATGCCTGTGTTGACATGAAAAGCCAGCGTCCCTCACGGGCACCCAAAGAATTTATGGATATTCTGGAAGGGGCGATTGTGTCTGGTGGAAAGCAACTGGGCTCAGGGTAGGGCCTGGATTTCGTAATAATCAATGCCACCATGACAGCTAACATTCTGCTAATGTGAGTAAGGTTCGCTTACCAAAGGCCGATACGTGCGGGAGATCGCCATGGAAAACTCTGTTCAAGACATTCACTCCACGATGCGCCATGTTATTTACAGCCAGTTTGGTGAGCGTGATGTGTTACGGCTGGCCCAGTCCGACATTCCGGAGCCAGGTTCAGGCCAGGTACTTGTTCGTGTACACGGGGCCGGCCTGAACCCCATTGACTGGAAAACCCGTAAAGGCCTGGGGTTTGCGGCACGGCAGATAGAGCATTCTCTGCCCTGGACTCCCGGCTATGATATGGCGGGTGAAGTGGTTGCCGTGGCTGCGGATGTAACGACACTGGCTCCCGGTGACCGGGTTATGGGAATGATCGGATTTCCTGCCGATGGCGGTAGCTACGCGGAATACGCCGTTGCAGGTGCGGATGAGTTGGCCATCGTGCCTGAGGAGCTTGACCTGGTAACGGCCGGGGCATTACCTCTGGCAGCATTGACCGCCTGGCAGGCATTATTTGAAGTGGCAGAACTTGAAGCCGGGCAGAAAATACTGATTCACGCCGGTGCTGGCGGGGTCGGGCACTTTGCGGTGCAGTTTGCACTGGAGCGGGGAGCCCATGTGATTGCTACGGCTTCGTCCGCAAACCGGGACTTTTTGTCGGAGTTCGGTGTTCACGAGGTGGTTGATTATCGCGAGAACGATCCGTCGGAAGAATGCTATGGTCTGGACGTGGTGCTGGATCTGGTCGGTGGCGAAACCGGTAAGCGGTCACTGAGTTGTCTGGGTGAGGGCGGCGTGCTGGTAACAATACCCACCGTGACAGCAGACGAAATTATCAGTGCGGCCGAAGAGCTTGGCCTGCGGGCTCACGGTATGACCGTTCGCCCGGATGCGTTTCACCTGGATGAAATCGCCGAGTTGATTGAGGACGGCGACGTCAGGGTGCATATCAGTCAGGCGTTCCCTCTGGACCAGGTGGCCAGTGCCCATGAGCTTCTTGAGGGTGGCCATGTGCGTGGCAAGCTGGTTCTGGATTGCCGTTAGGGCAGATCTGGCCCCTCACTTTCGCCATTGCTTCCGTTATTCCCGGCCGGGCTGCTCTCTGGCCGGTTATTTCCGTTACCCTTACCGTTCTTTTTCCCATATTGTTCTTTCTGTTCTTTCCGCTCCTGCGGCGATTGGGGCGGCACCAGGCTGATCAGGGTATAACCACTCTCAACCTTGTTTGTGTCCAGGGTCATCACCGGCCTTACCCGGCTTTTACTGTCAAAAATGAACAGCACCAGTGCGTTGCGCTGATATTTGTTCAGAAAATCCTGATAAGTGAACGCGTCACTGAGTTGCGTTGTTTTTACCGTATAGCCTTTGCTGGCAAGGCTGGCCAGTTTGGAGTAGCTGACACCGTCAAACAGGCCCCGTGTTGTCTGGATTTTTTCGGCCGCCTGATGGCGGGCCTTCTGGTCCTGCTCGCCTTCTGTAAGGCTGAACACGTTGCTATCACCGAACCAGTCCATGAAGTGGTAGGTGGCCAGTGAGTTCATTTGCTTATAGGGGGAGATGATCAGCAGGTTGCCAATCCCCGTTAACTCCAGATGCGTAGACGCATGGGCCGACGCGGGATTACCAAAGTAGGTCTGCAGCCCCTCCATGCGGGCATGGCGCACGTTTTCCCAGTTGGTGTCGGCCAGCGTCACGGGCACGTCATGTTTCTTCAGGGCCAAAGCAATCATACGGGCCATTGGGTTAGCGCCAAGAATCAGGAAGCCAAAGGCCGGTGGCTCGGCAACTCCCAGCAGCCGGGCGATGGGGCGGGCGGTCAGGCTCTGAATGGTCACCGTGGCAATGATCAGCATGAAGACCAGTGGGACCAGTGCCCCTGCACCTTCGTATCCACGCATCTCCAACTGAAAGGCAAACAGGGCGGAAACCGCGGCAGCCACGATGCCCCTGGGGGCAACCCAGCTCAGAAACAGTTTGTCCCGCCAGTTCAGGGTGGTGCCGATGGACGAGAGGAAAATGCTCAGGGGACGGGCCACCAGCATCAGAATAACCAGCACTGCTACCAGCCCCCAGCCTAGTTCGGCAATCGCCGAAAACTCCACTCTGGCCGCCAGAATAATAAACAGCGCGGAAATCAGCAGAACACTGAGGGATTCTTTAAATTCCAGAATGCTGTCAACGGGCACCTGCTTCATATTGGCCATCCAGATGCCCATAACGGTCACCGTCAGCAGTCCGGATTCATGGGCCATCTCATCGGAGATCGCGTATACGCCCAGCATGAAGGTAAGGGTGCCGGCATTGTGCAGGTATTGAGGGATCAGGTGTTTGCGCAGAACAATGCCGTTCAGGTAGCCAGCCACGGCACCCACCAGGCAGCCAATGGCCAGCGTTTTACCGAAAATATACAGGGAGTGCCCGAATACATTGCCCTGGCCCCAGGAGAGGATGCCCTCAAACACCAGAACCGCCAGAAGTGCACCCACCGGGTCAATAATGATGCCTTCCCAGCGCAGAATATTGGACAGTTTGGAGGTGGGCCTTACCGACCGCAGAAGTGGCACGATAACCGTCGGTCCGGTCACAATGGATATGGACCCGAACAGCAGAGCCACTGGCC
This sequence comes from uncultured Marinobacter sp., assembly GCA_964447555.1. Lineage (GTDB taxonomy): Bacteria > Pseudomonadota > Gammaproteobacteria > Pseudomonadales > Oleiphilaceae > Marinobacter. The sequence continues at coordinate 19,471 of CAYUTG010000009.1, read as the reverse complement.
AGGAGGTATCCAGTATCCACCGGACGGTCAGGGTGCCAATAATAAACGTGACAATCGAACCGACCGGAATCAGGTTCCGGACCATTTTGCCGTGGTCACGGATTTCGCCGTAGCGCAGGGTCAGGCTGCCTTCAAAAAGAATAATAGCAACGGACAGGGAGATAAACGGGAATAGCAAATCACCGAACACCTCCCGCGGAACCAGCAGGTCAAACATCGGCCCGATGGCAAGGCCGGCTCCGAGTAGCAGTAAAATGGCCGGGGTTCTTATTCGCCATGCAAGCCATTGACAAGCAAGAGAAAGTACACCAATGCTGGCGAGTAGCATAACCGTGCTGACAGGCATAAGGTTGTCAGGTCCTTTGCGATGATTGGTTGGCGCGCCGGGCAATCCGGTTTAACAGGCGAGCGACAGCAAAAAAACCAAAACTGGCCGTAACCGGGCTGGCCGCTCCGAATCCTGAAGAACAATCAAGGCGCACCGGGCCGTTGGCTACCGGTTTTTGCAGGCACACCTCGCCGTCACCGGCAGGATACGTGAGCTGCTCCAGTGAGTATACGGCTTCGATACCAAATCGGCGTTTGGGGTTGCGGGAAAAACCATACTCTCTGCGTAGCAGGTTGCGCACTTTGGCTAACAGCGGGTCCTGGGTGGTTTTGCTCAGGTCGCCCACGGTAATTTGTGTGGGGTCCATCTGGCCACCGGCACCACCGGCACACACCACCGGAATTTTCCGGCGCTGGCAGTGGGCAATCAAAGCGGCTTTGGCCTTAACGCTGTCTATGGCATCTATTACGCCGGTTATTTCCGGGGTGATCAGTTCCCCGGTGTTTTTTTGCGTCAGAAAGCCAAAGTGCACACGGATATCCGCCGTTGGGTTAATGGCTTTCAGTCGTTCTGCCATGACCTCGGTTTTGGTACGGCCGTACTGGCCTTCCAGAGCGTGAAGCTGGCGGTTGGTGTTGGATACACAGACATCATCCATGTCGATCAGTGTGATCGCACCCACGCCGCTTCTGACCAGCGATTCGGCGGCCCAGGTTCCTACACCGCCCAGGCCCACAACGGCGATGTGGGCGTTGCGAAAGGCGTTCAGTGCCCGCCGTCCATACAGGCGCTCAATACCGCCAAAGCGGAATGCGTAATCGTCAGCGTTCATTCAGCCCCCGATAAAACTAAAGGCCGCAATTGTAACTCAGAGGTAAAGCAGACGGGACACCCGATATAAAAAAAGCCACGAAAAATCGTGGCTTTCAAAGTACCCAGATCAAAGGAGATATGGGCAGGACTAGTTCAGAGACACTAATCAACGTGATCATTATCGGTTTGTGACATGTCACATTGAAGGTCACAACATGCCAAAAGTCGGTCATTTCCGGTCAGTAAGGACAAGGAGCCGACCGTTTTGGGCAAAAGCAGCACCAGGTCTGTCGCTAAAGGCGTGATTTATCGAAGAAACGGGTTCAAAAGGCGGGTAAATGTGCCTGTCAGTTTCAATGGCGCACTTAATACAGACAGTGTGATGCAGTCTTCACAGCCAACGGCAATGGGTTTGTGCTCGTCCTGTTCGGTCAGCACCACGAAATCCCACTGGTTGAACAGGCCATTCTGGTCGGTAAAGGCACCCTGAAGCACAATGGTGGTTTCACTACCGCGGTGGGTATGGGCAGGCGCTTTGCCTCCGGCGGCCAGTTTTTGCAGTACAACCTGTTCATCCTGGCCGGGGAACCTGTCGGTAATATTCAGCACACTGACATCGCCCAGCTGGCGCTTCCAGGGCAGGTTGTTGATGTCGTCGCCCAGCAACTTCTGCAAAACACCGGTTTTTTCACTGGTGACGGCTAACGGAGCATCTGGCAGGCTGTCGATGCGAGACAGAATACTGTCAAACATGCCCTCCGACAGGCTCACCTTTGATTGTTGCTCCATCACCACAGCTCCCAGGCTGTTAAGTGTATCTACCCGGGTACGGCACTCTGAACACTGGTCCAGATGAAGCCGGATACACAGAGCGTGCGGCTCACTGAGGTTGCCGGCGCTGTATTCCATCAGGCTCAGGCTGTCTGGATGGTGCCGTGTCATACGTTCTGGTCCTGCAAAATCACTTTCAGTTTGTTCAGTGCCAGGCGTACCCGGCTTTTAACGGTGCCAAGGGGAATGTTCAGTTCATCGGCCACCCGCTGGTGGGATTTGTTCTCCATGTACACCTTGGCAATCACCGTAACCTGTTCCTGGGGCAGCTGGCTCAGCGATTCGCGAACACGCCGCTCTGACATGATGCGGTGCAGCGAGGTTACCGGCTCGTTCTCGTTGTCGCCCGGTATTTGCCAGAGATCTTCCGTCTCAACGGCAATCTCGGCACTGGAACGCTGCTTTTTTCTCAGCATATCAATGCGCTGGTTACGGGCGATGGTGAAAATCCAGGTTGATGCTGCCGCCTTGCGCCAGTCGTACAGGCTTGAGCGTCGCCAGATGGAAACGAATACTTCCTGAACCAGCTCTTCGGCCTGCCCCGCCATGCCGTTTGCCATAGCATAGTATTTGATCTGAGGGCCAAAATGTTCGAACAGTGCGTGATAGGCCGCCCGGTCCTGGTGCTTGCCCACTTTTTGCAGCAACTGGCTCCAGGGATCTTTGCGGCCTTCAGAATTTGCTGGCGTTGGGTCCAGTGTGGTCACTGGATGCTCCTTGACTGTTGCATGATTACGGCTTGGTCGGGTCATCATTTTAGGCACTCGTCGCCAGTTTGTCAGTGTAAAGGTTTACGGATTCACCACACGGATGGATCATTCTGAGTGCCGTGCATTGGGGATCTTTCATTCAGACTGTCATACGGCACTGGCCTGTGTGCCGCCAGGGCGCGTCCCGTGGGTAATTGTGGTTCACGGAGTGACGGTCTAGGCTTGATGATAACTATTTTCCGGAGCTGCTTTTCTTCATGAGTGTGCCAGATATTACCGGTAGCCTGCCTGTTATCCGTGCCCATTACGCCGATATCCTGTGTCAGCTGGCTGAAGACATGGGGGTGGACCGGCAGATAATGCTGGCGGCGTCGGGTATCCGGCCCTCCATGCTCGGCCACCCGGATAATCTGGTAACCGTGGATCAGTTTACCGCGCTGTGCCGCGAGGCCCTGCTGCGCTGTGGTAACGATACACTGGGCCTTGAATATGGCAAACGTTTAAAGTTCACAACCCACGGTTCACTGTCTCAGGCAGCGATCAGTTGTGACAATCTGGAGCAGGCGCTGTCTGTTCTGATCAAATATTTCCGTATCCGTTTTGCCTACATGGAGCTGTCGTTTTTTATCGAGGGTGACGATGCGGTACTTCAGCTTGAGCTTGCTCACGGCATTGAGGACCTGTACCGCTTCAATATCGAGGTGGTGATGGCGTCGCTGATGGATGTGAACTTTCTGCTTTTCGGCAGGCAACTGGTCGGCAAAGGTCGCTGCCTGCTGAATTTTGAAAAGCCTGAAAGCTATGCCGTTTATGAGGCCCTGTTTGGTGGCCGTGTGGAGTTTGGTCGTGGAGTGAATCAGCTGCGCTTCGATAAACAGTTTCTGAGCCTGCCCATGTCGCTGTCGAACCCGGTGACCCGGCGTGTCGCGGAAGAGCAGTGCGAAAAGGAGATGCGGTCTATTGAAGCTGCAACGTCCGTTGCAGCCAGAGTAAGCCGCTTGCTGGAGTCTGTTCGGGAAGGCCGCCTGCCGGGACTTGATCTTATTGCTGAACAAATGGGTTTATCGCCGCGTACGCTTCGCCGGCAACTGGCGGCCGAAGGGGCTCGTTTTCAGCAGTTGCAGGATGAGATACGGCATCAGCGGGCGCTTGAGTTACTCGGCCAGAACGATCTCAGTATTGACCAGATTGCGGATACACTGGGCTACAGCGACCCGTCCAATTTTGGCCGGGCATTTCGCAAGTGGGAAGGGCTTGCGCCCAGTGCCTGGCGGGCACAGGCGGCGCAGCCAGGCAAGTAGAAAGAAATTATCAGTCTTCCAGATAGGTGTAACCTTCCAGCCCGGCAGCCAGTTCTGCCAGCAGGGCCGTTTGTTGCTGCTGTGGCAGCCCGCTGTTACTGAATTTCCGCTGATAGGCGGCCAGCAGCACCTCTGGCTCAAAATTCACATACCGCAGCACTTTGGCCACGGTGTCTCCCGCCGTCGGGTCGTTGATATCAAACCCACCCTGTGCGTTCAGCCGGATATCAACGGAGTGAGTATCACCAAACAGGTTGTGCATATCCCCCAGTATTTCCTGGTAGGCGCCGGTCATAAAGAACCCCATCAGCAGTGGCTCTGCAGAGTTTTCTTCCGGCAGAGGCAGGGTTGCTTCTGTGCCCTGGCCATCGACATACCGGTCAATCCGGCCATCGGAATCGCAGGTAATGTCCTGAATAATGGCCCTGCGGGTCAGTGGGCGGTTCAGGCCATTAATCGGCATTACCGGGAAAATCTGATCAATGCCCCAGACATCCGGGAGCGACTGAAACAGCGAAAAGTTAACGAACAGCTTTTCGGCCAGTTTTTCATTCAGCTCATCCAGAATCTCCCGGTGTGCCCGGCTGCCGGTATCCAGTTGGCCGCGAAGCAGCCGGCAGCAGCGGGTATAAAGAGTTTCAGCATCGGCACGTTCCTGCAAAGACAGCAGGCCGTGCGCAAACTGCGTATGCACATCGGCCATGGCATTGAGCAGGCCATGATAAATTTCCGCCAGTGAGCGTGGCACGCCTGTGCCTTCCAGGCTCTGCAGATCCTGCCACAGATCCTGTACCGGGGTGGGTGCTTCTGCGGCCGGGGCGGCAGGTTTACGGTTATCCGGTGCTTCCCGGTCAATCACGTTGGTGACCAGTACCGAGTGGTGGGCCGTTAGCGCCCGGCCGGATTCACTGATCAGGTCCGGGTGGGGCAGGCCGTTACGGTCACATTCAGCCTGAAGGATGTGTACCACGTTATACGCGTATTCATTCACGCCGTAATTCATGGAACAACTGCTGCGTGAGCGGGTGCCTTCATAGTCCACTCCCAGACCACCACCAATATCAACCGTGCCTATGGGAGCACCCATGCGCCGTAATTCACTGTAAAAACGCGCGCATTCCCGTAACCCGGTCTGAATGTCGCGAATGTTGGCAATCTGCGAACCAAGATGGAAATGCAGCAGTTGCAGCGTGTCCAGAGCATTGGCGTGGCGCAGGGTGTTGACCACATCCAGTATCTGGCTGGCGGAAAGCCCGAACTTGGATTTTTCACCCCCGGTATTTTGCCAGTTCCCTTTACCAATACTGGCCAGCCTGGCACGCACCCCAATAAGGGGCGACACACCGAGAGAGCCCGCCTCCTCAAGAATCAGCGGCAGCTCCGACACTTTTTCCACCACAATGAATACGCGGTGGCCCAGTTTCTGCCCGATCAAGGCGAGGCGAATGTACTCACGGTCTTTGTAGCCGTTGCACACAATGACGGAATCGCGCCGGGGTGCCATGGCCAGCACCGCCATCAGTTCGGGTTTGCTGCCTGCCTCCAGGCCGATCTGGCCATTGGTTGCAGCCGGCTCTGCCGACACCAGCTCTTCCACAACCTGGCGCTGCTGATTCACCTTGATGGGGTAGACCGCCGTGTATTGCCCCTGATAACCCTGCTCTTTCGCAACGGTGTTGAACGCGCCGCACAGGGTGTTCACGCGGTCGTGAAGAATATCGATAAACCGGATAAGCACCGGAAGCTGCACGCCCGATTCTGACAATGAGCGAATCAGTCCTGGCAGGTTGATCTGCGCCGGACTGTGGCCGCGGTTGGGCTGAATGACAACCTCGCCAGAGTGATCAACGCCGATGTAGCCGTCGCTCCAGTGGGCAATGTTGTAAGTCTTGTGGGCAGCGGTGCCGCTGGCTTCACTCATACTTGCTATCCTGTCAGGAAACCCGGGCCGGCGGGCTGCAGGTGTGTGTTTACAGGTGGCGCCGGTGTATGGGCACTATTGTAGGTATTACGCTGGCCGCCTAAAAGCAGCGGTAGCGGAAAATACCTGCGGATTATGATGGATTATGGCTTTAGCTGCCCGGTCAGCATGCCTACAATACGCCATTTACGGAGCTCATAGAGCAGAGTGGGAGGCACATTATGACAGCTTTGAACGATGGCTGGTTTACCGAAGTATTCCAGGACCAGGGAACGGCGTTTTCTCTGCAGGTCAAAAAGAAACTGCACGAAGAGCAGACAGAGTTCCAGACGCTGGAAATCTATGAGACCGAAACCTTTGGCAACCTGATGGTACTGGATGGCTGTGTCATGCTGACCACCCGGGACAATTTTCTGTATCACGAAATGATGACTCACCCGGCGCTGTTTACCCACAAGAACCCGAAGAAGGTGGTGATTATCGGGGGTGGTGACTGCGGCACGCTCAAAGAAGTGCTCCGGCATCCGGGCGTGGAAGAGGCCTGGCAGGTAGAGATTGATGAACGGGTGACACGGGTGTCTGAGCAGTACTTCCCGGAACTGTGTGAGGCCAATAACGACCCGCGCGCCAACTTCTTCTTTGGTGATGGCATTCAGTGGATGAAAGACATAGAGCCGAACAGTGTGGATATCATTATTATCGACAGTACCGACCCGGTTGGCCCGGCCGAAGGCCTGTTCGCCCTGGACTTTTACCGGAACGCCATGCTGGCGCTGCGGGAAGGGGGGATTGTTGTGCAGCAAAGCGAGTCGCCGTTACTGCATACAGGGACCATCATCAAAACCATTCATAACGACATGCGCAAGGCCGGGTTCGGGCATGTGCAGACCCTGCCATTCCCTCAGCCGGTTTACCCGACCGGTTGGTGGAGTTGCACCATGGCCAGCAAGGAAAACCCCCTGAAATATTTCCGTGAAGACGACGCCAACAACCGGCCCTTCGTTACCCGCTACTACAATACCGGAGTTCATCACGGTGCGCTGGCCATGCCGCAGTTTATGGTTGATGCGCTGGAGGACGAAGTGCAGCCCGAAGAGGGCTGACCCGCCGCAGATAAAGAGCGGGTAGCTCCGGTGTTCCGGAGGCTACCCGCCTGTTATACCAGCCAGCGCGCTGGCCAACAGGTTTTGCTATTTGCCCCGGAGGAATTCCGGGTAGGCTTCCATGCCGCACTCAGACAGGTCCACACCCTCGTATTCATCTTCTTCACTTACCCGCAAGCCCACCGTAAACCGGATAATGGCCCAGACGATCAGGCTGGTGATAAACACCCAGGTGAAGATAGTGACAGCACCGATCAGTTGCCCGCCAAAGCTGGCATCGCCGTTGGTCACAGGAACCAGCATCAGGCCCAGCACGCCGCAAACGCCGTGAACGGAAATAGCACCTACCGGGTCATCAATGCGCAGCTTGTCCATGGTAACAATGCTGAGTACCACCAGTACGCCACCAAGCGCTCCGAACAGGGTGGCAGCCAAAGCGCCGGGGGTCGACGGCTCGGCCGTAATGACCACCAGCCCGGCCAGTACGCCGTTTAACAGCATGGTTAAGTCGGCTTTGCCGAACATCAGCCGTGCGGTAATCAGCGCTGCAATAGCACCACCGGCAGCCGCGGCATTGGTGTTCAGAAAAACCATAGCGACTGAGTTGGCGCTGGCCATATCGCTGAGCTTCAGAACAGAGCCGCCGTTAAAGCCAAACCAGCCAATCCACAGAATGAACGTGCCCAGTGTTGCCAGTGGCAGGTTGGCACCCGGAATGGCCCGGATTTCACCCCGTGGGCCGTATTTCCCGTTACGGGCACCCAGCAGCAGAACCCCGGACAGCGCTGCGGCCGCGCCAGCCAGGTGGACCACACCAGAGCCGGCAAAATCGTGAAATCCGAGGCTGGTCAGCGAGTAGATGCCGAAAACCTGCGCGCCGCCCCACACCCAGGAACCTTCAACCGGGTAAATAAAGGCTGTCATAAACACGGTAAAAGTCAGGAAAGACCACAGTTTCATGCGTTCGGCCACCGTGCCTGACACGATAGACATCGCAGTTGCCACGAACACAACCTGAAAGAAGAAATCAGACGCGCCCGCGTAAATGGAACTACCTTCAATGCCGCCCTCGCGGCCTGCAAATTCCCCCAGAACCTGTGTTACGTCCAGTGTGGCGATGCCGGACAGGGCCAGGTTGCCGTCGTACATGATTGCGTAACCACAGACCATATACATGGTACAGGAAATGGCGAACAGCGAGACGTTTTTGGTGAGAATCTCCGTTGTATTCTTGGCTCGCACCAGGCCTGCTTCAAGCATGGCAAAGCCGGCGGCCATCCACATAACTAATGCGCCGCACACAAGAAAATAAAAGGTATCTATAGCGTATTGCAGGTGAAAAACGTTGTTTTCCATGAAAAGAGCCCTCCGCACGAGGCTTTTCTGATGATATCCGGGAAAATATTGCGTTGGCCGAAGTTCGTCCGGGCCGGGTTAAACCGCTTCTTCGCCGGTTTCTCCGGTCCGGATACGAATGGCTTGCTGCAGTTCGGTTACAAAGATCTTGCCGTCACCGATCTTGCCGGTGTTAGCCGCCTTGGTAATAGATTCGATCACCTGGTCCAGCAGGTTGTCGCCAATGGCTACTTCCACCTTCACTTTGGGCAGAAAATCCACCACATATTCTGCGCCCCGATACAGCTCGGTATGGCCTTTTTGCCGGCCAAAGCCTTTTACCTCAGTAACGGTTACGCCCTGAACGCCAATCTCGGATAGTGCCTCACGTACGTCATCCAACTTGAACGGTTTGATGATCGCTGTCACAAGTTTCATTACTTTCTCCCTGATAAAGCCGCCCCGGTAAGGGGCCTGTCGGCCGATCGCTGAGTTTGGGATGCTGCTATCTCGCACGCCAATTGTGCGGATCGCGTGGGATAGCTATAGCATCAGGTATGCCAACGCAAAAAAGAATAATAAAAACAACGCCATATATATTCTGTGCCCTGGTCTGGCACAACAGAATGCACCGTGAAAGAGCATTGGGCTCCGTGATGAATCAGGGTAACCCTGCCTCAGAAGCCGCTACGCCAGCTATTATACTGCCGATTGGCAACAGTATGGCAGGGCCTTGGGTGTGATACACTCCCGCGAGCGTTTACCGCGCCCGTTTTTTCATACCAGAGAGGTGACTCGTGAAAGGCCCACAGGATTTTTTCTCTCAGTTACAGGGCCAGTTTGGCCAGTTTGTACCCGATATGGCCCGAGCGGCCCGCGATGATTTTGAGACCCAGGCCAGAGCAGCCGTTACGTCGGTTCTGTCCCGGCTGGAGCTGGTTACCCGTGAAGAGTTTGATACCCAGCAGGCCGTGCTGATGAAAACCCGCGAAAAGGTGGAAGCACTGGAACTGCGGGTAGCTGCACTGGAGCAAAAGCTTCAGGAGAGCTAATTACAAGAGAGGGGTGGCAGGATGTCGCCCCCTGTTCATAATGGAAATTTCTGCCAGGGATGGTTGCTATGCTTGCTATTGTTCACTCCCGAGCCAGTATCGGTGTTTCTGCGCCTTCGGTGACCGTTGAGGTACACCTTTCGGGTGGACTGCCTGCGCTGACGATTGTCGGGTTACCCGAAACCGGGGTGCGGGAGAGTAAAGAACGGGTTCGCAGTGCCTTGTTAAACGCAGGCTTTGAATTCCCTGCACGCCGCATCACCATCAACCTTGCCCCCGCCGATTTACCAAAAGAAGGTGGTCGTTTTGACCTGCCGATTGCATTGGGTGTGCTCGCAGCCTCCGGCCAGATTCCCCCCGAAAGCCTGAACAACTATGAGTTTGTGGGTGAGCTGTCGCTCGATGGTGCCCTGCGGCCCTTAAAAGGTGTGTTGCCGGCGGTGCTGGCAGCCCGTAAAGACAACCGGGTTTTACTGGTGCCACAAGCGAATGCCAGCGAAGCCGCACTGGCCAGCCGGGACGATGTATTGGCCGCCGGGCACTTGCTGGCGGTATGCGAACACCTGTCGGCCCGGGCCCGGCTGGTGCCGGTGGCAAGGGCCGTTCCTGGTGCAGCAGGGGCCGGTGATAATCGGCTGGATCTGGCCGATGTGCGTGGCCAGAGCGTACCCAGACGGGCTCTGGAAGTTGCGGCTGCGGGTAACCACAACCTGCTGTTTTTCGGCCCGCCGGGCACGGGGAAGAGTATGCTGGCCAGCCGTTTGCCGGGAATACTGCCACCACTGTCGGATGAAGCGGCGCTGGAGGTAGCGAGTGTTCATTCTGTGGCGGGGCAGCCGGTAGGCGATAAGGGCTGGCACCAGCCGCCGTTTCGTGCCCCACATCATACAGCTTCCGCTGTGGCTATGGTTGGCGGTGGCAGCAGCCCACGACCCGGCGAAATTTCTCTGGCCCACCGGGGCGTGCTGTTTCTGGATGAGCTGCCGGAGTTTGAGCGTCGTGTGCTGGAGGTACTTCGGGAGCCAATGGAAACCGGCGAGATCGCCATCAGCCGTGCCGCGCGTCAGGTCAGCTTCCCCGCCCGATTTCAGGTGGTGGTTGCCATGAACCCATGCCCGTGTGGATACAGCGGGCACCCGACCATTGTATGCCAGTGTACGCCTCAACAGGTACTCAAATACCGCTCAAAAATTTCCGGGCCGTTACTGGACCGGTTTGATCTGCATGTGGAGGTTCCGGTTCAGGACAGTGGGGTTTTTATGCGGCCGGGCGGAGACGGTGAAACCAGCGCTCTGGTGCGGGAAAGGGTGGCACTGGCCCGCCACCGGCAGGCGGCCCGCAGGCAACTGAACTCTGCGTTGTCCGGGCGCGATTTACAAACGGTGTGCCGGCTGGATGCCGCGAGTGAGCGTTTGTTATCCGGCGCCATGGAAAAACTGGGGTTGTCTGCCCGGGCATTGCACCGAATTCTTCGGGTGGCCCGCACCCTGGCGGATCTGGACGGCAGCGATGCCCTTACCCAGGGCCATCTGGCAGAAGCGCTGGGGTATCGCCAGCTGGACCGGCAACAAGGCCGGAATTCGTTGGTATCCTCCTGATCCGGACAGCTCCCGCAAGTGAAGACTCTGGTAAACTAGATTCCGTATTATTACCCGGAACCCGCAATCTGTTTCTGAGGATAACTGATGACCGACCACAAAGAACCGCAAGCGCCAAAAGAGACTGGCGCCGATTCACCGGTGACCACTCGCCGGGGGGTACGCAGTTTTGTGCTTCGCCAGGGACGAATGACCGAAGGCCAGAAGAAAGCCTACGAGCGGAACTGGCCACACTATGGCCTGACCCGTGAAAACGGTATGATTGACCCGCGCCAGGTGTTCGGGCGCGATGCAGTGCTGAACCTGGAAATTGGCTTTGGCATGGGCAAATCACTGGCAGAGATGGCCGAAGCGGCGCCAGAGCAGGACTTTATTGGCGTTGAAGTGCACCTGCCGGGCGTGGGCGCCTTGCTAAAAGAAGTGGAAGACCGGGGGCTGACGAATGTCCGGGTATACAACATAGATGCAAACGATGTGATTGATCTGTGCCTGCCCGATGCCTGCCTTGACCGGGTGATGGTCTTTTTTCCAGACCCCTGGCACAAGAAAAAGCACCATAAGCGCCGGCTTGTTCAGCCTGAATTCGTGCAACGGATTCGCCACAAACTGCGTGTAGGTGGTGTGCTGCATCTGGCGACGGACTGGGAAAATTACTCGGAACACATGATGGAAGTGATGGCAGAATCTGAAGGTTTCGCCAACGCTCAGGGTGAAGGCGAGTTTTCACCCCGGCCCGATGACCGGCCCGTGACCAAGTTTGAAAAGCGTGGTGAACGCCTTGGCCATGGTGTCTGGGATCTGCTGTTTCATCGCACGAATTAGTCGGTGGCCAGAGCCGGTAGTGTGGTTTCGGGAACCTCTGGTGTCAGTCATTCACCAGAGGATGGCGGCGGGCGGCCCGTATAACCACCAGGCCCGCAGCTCCCAGAATTAGCCCGGTAAACTTGGCCAGAGCGAAGATCGTTGCCGACAGGCTGATGATATCGGTGGAAGAATCCAGATTATTCAGCAGCAGTATATTTTCAGCCGTATCACTCAGCCCGGCTGCCAGAAACAGACCGAACACCCAGCGAGCCCCGGTACGTTCTCGGACACCGGGGCGGTCTCTGGTTAACCGCCGGGTCAGTTGGATCAACAAAAACAGATAAGCCGGAATGAACAGCAAGTCCAGCCACAGCGAAGCCCGCGCCCAGACCATGCCTTCGGGGTGCCAGCTGCGGAGTATGTCCCGGGCGTGCTCAGCGGTGCCTGCCAGTTGAAAGCTGACAATCCCCTGGGGCGCTGACTCTGTTTTCAGGGGCTGATTAATCAGCAGCAGGGCAACAAACAACACCACGGCAACCACCAGTGTTAACCGGGTCTGTCTGGGCAGGGCTGTCAATCCATTTACAAAGCTCATTACAGAAAACGCTCCAGCACGCTGTTCAGATACCGACGGCCAAACTCCGTGGCCTGAATACGGTGTTTTTCAAGAAGTTGTTCTTCGCGCAGCAACTGAAGTTGTACCCCAACTGACGATAAGGGTAAACCTGTATGTTTCGAGTACAGTTCTTCGTCAACACCGCCCGTGAGGCGTAGAGCGTTCATCAGGAATTCCAGAGGGAGCTCACTGGTTTCTATCGTTGCTGTGCCCGCCGTGCGGCTGCCAATGCGGTTCATATAGGCACCCGGTTGCCGGGTTTTCCAGTAACGGCGAATACTGCCATCGGGCAGGCTGATTTTGCCGTGAGCCCCGGCCCCCAGAGCCAGGTAATCACCAAACTGCCAGTAATTCAGATTGTGGCGCGATGCCATCCCGGGCTTGCTCCAGGCAGAAACTTCGTAATCCTGAAAACCGTGATCTCTCAGGTAGCGGGACCCTTGCTGGTAAATCTCCCACAGCCGGTCATCATCCGGAAGGTCTGGCGGGCGGCTGTAGAACTCGGTGTTGGGCTCCAGGGTCAGCTGGTACCAGGACACGTGCGGCGGCTGGTGGGCCAGTGCCGCTTTCAGATCGGCAAGGGCGTTGTCGGGTGTCTGGTCCGGCAACCCGTGCATCAGGTCGATATTGAAATTGTCGAACCCCGCCTGGCGGGCAGCCTCAATCGCACGGTGGGCACTGTCGGCATCATGAATCCGGCCCAGAGTTGTAAGGTGGTCGTTGTTAAAACTCTGAACCCCGATGGATAGCCGGTTAACACCGGCAGCACGGAAGGCTTCGAACCGCCCTTGCTCCAGGGTGCCGGGGTTAGCTTCCAGCGTGATTTCCGCATCCGGTGCCAGGTTCAGGCGCTGGCGTAACTCACGGAACAGGGCCTGATAGAAGTCACCAGACATCAGCGAAGGCGTACCGCCGCCGATAAACACCGTGTGAATGCTCCGGTCCCCGGCCAGAGGCAGGTCCTGATCAAGATCTTCCAGTATTGACGCCAGATAGCGGGCTTCTGGAATCTCGCCTTTTACCGCGTGGGAGTTGAAATCACAGTAGGGGCACTTCCGGACACACCAGGGCATGTGCAGGTAGAGGCTCAGAGGTGGCCTGACGGCCGGTGCTGACGTATCCGCCATCGGATTACGCCTTTGCTTCAAGTAGCTCAATCAGCTTTTCCAGGGCTCGTCCCCGGTGGCTGATACGGCTTTTTTCCGCGCGAGACAGCTCCGCAGCGCTGCAGCCCCGTTCAGGCACCAGAAAAACCGGATCATAGCCAAAGCCACCTTCACCCTGCGGCTGGCGCAAAATGGAGCCGGGCCAGATACCGTGACAAATCAGCGGTGTCGGGTCATCCGCATGGCGCAGATACACCAGTACGCAATGAAATTGTGCACCACGCTCGTTATCCGGAACATCGGCCATGGCCTGGAGCAGGGCGTTGGTGTTGTCCTCGTCACTGGCCTGGTTGCCGGCGTAGCGTGCCGAGCGCACCCCCGGTTGCCCGCCAAGGTAATCAACGGCCAGGCCGCTGTCATCGGCCAGTGCTGGCTTACCCGTCTGGCGAGCAGCATGCCGCGCCTTGAGAATGGCATTTTCGACAAAGGTAACGGCCGGCTCATCTGCCTCTCCGACACCCAGCTCGCCTTGTGCGACGGGGCTCAGCCCAAGCGGTGCCAGTAACTCGGTCAGCTCGCGTATTTTGCCCTGGTTATTGCTGGCGATTACAAGTGTCTCTGTCATGGCTGGCTCAGTCGTTGAACAGGGTGTGGGCGAACCGGACCGGCAGATCCTGATCGTGGCCGACAGGGCGGGCTGTAATATTGAACGTGATCAGCTCCCCGGGGGTGTACTGGTATTCGGCAATAAAATACACCGACTTACCTTCCTGAATGCGCCGGAATGCCAGAAACTTTACCTGCTGGATATCGTTTGTCAGTTTGCCCTCAAGCTGCCCGCTGACCGGCGATAAGGTGCCGTCGTCATTTTCCTTCATAATCGAAATATTAACGATACCGATGCTTTTGCTGCGGTGTAGCTGGTTGGCTTCGGCCACCTCTGCGGTCAGGAAGGTACTGGGGAAGACGTTCCAGTGCACCCGGTAGTCACCAAAATCCTTATCGCCGGCGGCGTGGGCCGGCAGCCCAGAACAGGGCGATAGCAGCCAGATAACAGAGGCTGCGGCAGTGTCTGATCATGGCTATCTGTCCTCCCGTGTGATCCGGTAGATGGCAATTTCGCCCAGCAGGTTGGGCCATGCGCGGGCCAGCCAGCTGTTCTGATGCTGGCTGTCGACCACCCGGCGGCTTTCAATACGTATGCCTTTCTGCCTGCACAGCGCCTCGAAATCCTTAAAGGTACACAGCCGGATGTTAGGGGTGTTGTACCATTTGTAGGGCAGGGCATTGGATTCGGGCATGCGGCCACTCAGAGCCAGACCCCAGCGCAGCCGCCAGTAGGCAAAATTCGGAAAGGTCACAATGCCTTCGTGGCCAACCCGAAGCATTTCATCCAGCACTTTGTCTGGCCTGCGAACAGCCTGCAATGCCTGGGTCATCAGCACGACATCGAAACTGCCGTCATCAAAATTACCAAGGCCTTGCACGTCCAGGTTCTGTTCAATAACGGCTACGCCGCGGCCCATGCAGGTGGTGATGTGCTCCGGGTGAATTTCCAGGCCAAAACCACTGGCCCCACGCTCGGTCTGCAGAAAGTTAAGCAGGGTGCCATCACCACAGCCTAAATCGAGAACATGATGGCCGGGTTTTATCCATTGCTGGATGATTTCGAGATCTGCTCTCATACGCCAGCCTCCCGGGCAACCCTGTCCATATAAGCGTTAAAAATGTCGGTGTATCTGGGCGTGGGAATCAGGAAGGCATCGTGCCCCCAGGGAGCGTCAATCTCGGCGTAGCTTACGCGCTTGCGCGCCGCAACCATGGCTTTCACCATCTCTTCTGAGCGCGCCGGGGTGAAGCGCCAGTCGGTACTGAAGGACAGCACTAGAAATTCGCATTGTGCCGGGCCCAGGGCTTTGGACAAATCGCCCCCGAAGTCGTAGGCGGGGTCAAAATAATCAAGTGCACGGGTCATCAGCAGGTAGGTGTTGGCATCAAACGATTCGGAAAAGCGTTCGCCCTGATACCGCAAGTAGCTTTCTACCTGAAACTCAACGTCATAACCGAACTTGTAGGCCTGATCGCGCAACTCCCGGCCGAACTTCTCGCCCATGGAGGCATCGGACAAGTAGGTAATATGGCCAACCATCCGGGCCAGCATCAGGCCCCTGTGGGGGATGACATCGAAATCGTAATAGCGCCCGTCATGAAATTCCTGATCGGAGGTGATCGCCTGCCTAGCCACCTCATTAAATGCAATGTTCTGTGCGGTTAGCCGGGGCGTGGAGGCGATAACGACCGCATGCCGGAGGCGTTCGGGGAAGTCCAGGCTCCACTGAAAGGCCTGCATGCCACCCAGTGAACCACCCACAACGGCGGCCCAGCACTCAATGCCCAGCCGGTCGGCCAGCAACGCCTGGCTTTGTACCCAGTCACTGACCGTGACCACCGGGAAATCCGGCCCGTAGGGTTTGCCTGTTGCCGGATCAATGCTGTTAGGGCCGGTGCTGCCGTGACAGCCACCCAGGTTGTTCAGGCTGACCACAAAAAACCGGTTGGTATCTATGGGCTTTCCGGGGCCAATGCAGCTGTCCCACCACCCGGGTTTGCGATCCTCCGGCGAGTGATAGCCTGCCGCGTGGTGATTGCCACTGAGTGCGTGGCAGATAAGCACGGCGTTGCTTGCGCCTGCATTCAGCTCACCGTAGGTTTCAACCACCAGATCGTAGCTTTCCAGTGTCTGGCCACAGGCCAGTTTCAGTGGAATATCAAAATGACAGGTCTGCGGGGAAACAATCCCTACAGAGTCCGAAGGCAGGGAATCGGGCATTGGCGCGAAGGGTTCCTGGTTCAATCCGTGAGTGTCTGAGGTGTCAATGGCCATGCCATTGGCAGTTCATCACTATAAAGCGGGGTTGCCGCGCCTGCAACCACCGCTTGAGTGGGGGGCCGGGCTCAGACAGACCCGAAGATGTTGACCACCTTCTGCTGAATCAGGGTCGGGGCTGGCTTGCGGATCTGACGATGCATGGCATCGGCCAGTTCCAGCTGCCGCCGTAGGTCAGCGATGGTGTTGTTCAGGCGTTCCCGTTCGGCACGGCTGTCCCGGTCACTGCGCACCATGTCGCGCAGGCGGCGGATCTGATGTTCCAGTAACTGTTTCTGCTCCATCGAATACTGCATGATGGGCAGCAGAGCTTCCTGAGGCCAGCGGTCCACATCTTTACGTACGCGGGCATGCAGGGTGCGGGCTTCTTCCACCATCACGTTGAAGAATCGCCGTACCAGCAAGGACTGTTCGGTCAGCAGGTTCTTAGGGCTGATGCGGAAGCGTTTGGCTTTTTTGCGCAACTCGCGAATGGCGATCACATGTCGCCCGGCCCGCAGGGGAATGGGTTCAAGGTGGCGGGCGCGGGTGTCGTCGTTATACCGCCGGTAAATAGCCCCCACCATTTTCTCGGCCAGCCGGCCTTCGCTCAGCAAATTGTTGAGATCGCTTTCCAGCACCTCGAAAAACTGGTCCATTGCGCGGTTCATGCCGGCGGTTGTCCAGCTCTTTGCCATGGACTGACGAATTCTGTCGGCGTGAGCCTCAAACCGGTCTTCTTCCACCAGCTTTTTCAGGATGGCTCCCTGAGAGTCCATCAGTCGGCGGCTGGAGCGAAGCGTGATCAGTTTTTTATAGTAGAAGTCGTAATCTTTCTGAGCCCGGTCAGCCAGGCGGCCCAGGGCCGCTTTGTCCATGGTGGTGCCGGAGCAGGCGGCCAGTTCCTCTTCCAGAGAGGCTAGCCGGGTTTGCATGGCGGCCTGGCTGTTCTGAAGCATGCCTAGCAGGTCATTGATCAGGCTCTGGGTGATCAACTGCTCTTTGTGCATCAGAATGCGCTGGATAATCAGTTGTTCCAGGCGGTTGATATTGGACCGCTGAAACAGCTCCGTATCTTTCCTGATGCGGCCAACCAGCCCTTGTTTGGCCGATAGCGGAATAACATCGTGCTGGCGAATGCCCAGGTGGTCCGCCGTGTAATTGCGCACCCGCTCAATGGCATCCTGGGTATGTTTTTCGCCCTGCAGGTCGTCCCACAAAACATCAATTTTATTGAGTACGGCAAAGCGCCCGGCGCGGTGGTCTGCCTGCTCTGTGTCGATGTACTCTTTCCAGATGGTCATATCACTGGCGGTTACGCCGGTGTCTGCGCTGAGCACAAAAATAATGGCATGTGCCTGGGGCAGCATGCTGATCGTCAGCTCTGGCTCGGAACCCAGCGCGTTCAGGCCTGGGGTGTCCAGAATGCGCAGACCACGCTCAAACAGTGGGTGGCGAATACTGATCTGGGCGTTGCGCCAGGCGGGAATCAGAACATTGCCGGGCTTGTTCCGGTCATGCTCAAGCATGTCCTCATCAAAGCCAAGCTTGCTGGCCTCCCGGGGCAGGACACTCTTCACCCGGGCTACTTCGGCCAGAACGTCGCGCATAACCTCCGGGTTGCGCTCGTCAAGCTCATGCTTCACCCAGCGTTCCGGCTGTTTGCGCAGTTGCTGAAGTGACAGTTCGCCGGTACGGGTTTCGATGGGCAGCAACAGCAGGTAGTTTTCGTTCGCGCTTCGGTCGAAAAACAGTTCGGTCGGGCACATGGTGGTGCGTCCGGCCTGAGAGGGCAGCATGCGCTGGCCATATTCCGAGAAAAACAGGGCGTTAATCAGCTCTGTTTTGCCACGGGAATATTCGCCAACAAACGCAATGGTCAGCTCATCTTCCACCAGCAGCTCAAGGCCGTGGCGAATGCGGGTGCGAACGTCTTCAGAAAACAGGTTGTTATCCTGCAGCCATAGCCGGTAACGGCCAATCTGCCGGATGAGTTCTTTTTTCCAGTCGTGATAAGCCTCTACCTGCTGCGACAGAGTTCCCTGCTGGTTCATTGGATTTTCCTTCTGCGCGACTACCGGGACCCCAGGCATAAACACCGGACGCTTCGGGGTGGCGGATTAATTAGCGGTAATAGTATCCTGTTACTGTCGTCTTTGTAGATAAGCTGGTTTGGGAATGTCGTCAGAAATGGCAGGATTTTTAACAAAAAAACCGTAAAATCAAATAGATGACTTTACGGTTTTCGTTTTATGGTTTTCGTGGCGAACTGTTACGAAATGTATATTTGAGACATTGTTTACATTCCCAGGCCAATGGCGCCCAGCCCGGCTGCAAGTTTCATGTGCTGAATCATAACCGTAATCACCTGCAAAATGAGAAATACCACAATCGGTGATAAGTCCAGACCGCCCATGGAAGGAATGACATTGCGCACCGGGCGCATAATGGGTTCGGTAATCTGGGCAACCAGTTGTATGGCCGGGTGGCTGCTGCCGGGAGCAATCCAACTGATAACGACAACAGCGATGACCGACCAGAAATAGATTTTCACAATCAGGTCCAGCACATTCAGTACGGCCCAGACCAGAAGGGTAAGCGGGTTGATCGCCGGTATACCGCCATTCAGCGCAATCAGTATCAGAAAGAAGGTAATGGCCTGAATAATAATGGCGAGCACCAGTGAAGCACCATCTATACCTCCCCAGCCAGGGACAACTTTCCGTATAGGGCGCAGCAGTGGATTGGTTATCTTCACCACAAACTGTGAAATCGGATTATAAAAGTCTGCCCTGGCCAGTTGCAGCAAAAAGCGCAATAGCACTATGGTCAGGTAAAAGGTGGACGCGATCAGCAGGATCGTGATTACTATGTCTGCCAGCATGAAGCCCTGTCTCCGTTAACGGTTACTGTTTGCCTGCCAGTTCTCTGGCCATTTCTTCCGAGCGTTTGTACGCGGCTTTGTAGGCACTGCCCACCAGATCCCGCATGCCGCCCTCTTCAAACGTATTGATCGCCTGCTCGGTTGTACCGCCGGGAGACATAACATTGCGTTTAAGCCGGGCCGGATCATACTCGCTTCGGGCT
>CAYUTG010000008.1:0-33814 GCA_964447555.1 uncultured Marinobacter sp. | reverse complement strand
ACTTGAAGATCCGGACTGGGCGTCAAAACCAATCGCCGCAGGAGGGACTTCAACAAGCGAAGCGCTTGGAGATGCAACAAGTGATTTTGCCGACGATGGCAACTTTAATGGCGACGGACAGGACCTTTTTAACAAAATCAAAAGCAAGGCCGGAGATGCGGGCGACCTCATCAGCAAGGCCACGGACAATCTTAAGGACAAATTCAATAAACTGGAGCTCTTTCCTGAGGCCCCAAACATTGATCCTGATGATGCAACAAATGCCCTGAAAGAGGTACTGGAAGACAGATACCTGGGGCCAGATGCCGGAACCGGCCGAACGCTTGATCAGTATATTGAAACCGATGTTTCCAATGGTTACGTGCGGGTAAGTGTCGGCCTGGATAAAGAAGGGCGGCTGGTGCCAAATGAACAATGGCGCGATGCTAATGAAGAGTTTTGCCAACTTCGCGCACGGTATATAACAGAGCCATCAGAAGTGCTCAATTTTAAAATTTTCCTGACCAGTGAAACAGATAGCAGTGGCACGCGGGATCAGTACTCTATTTTTGCGCAGGTACTTACCGCGGGGACCTCTTTCACGCAGGCCCAGCAGGAAAGCGGTATCAGTGCTATGAAACAGGCTGGATTTGAGCCTCCGCAAGGATCCAATCCAGACCAGGAAACTCTTGCCATAGGGATGGAAAATGCACTGAATGGGCTGAAATACAAAGGTACTAACCAATCTGCCGAACCAAAAGCTGCAGCGAGTAACCCGTGTGGAGAGATTAATCTGACGCATGTTTCCGGCAGTAAGGTGGATGAGAACATAGGATTCAGAACCGGCTTTAGCGGTGTCGATACGCCAGGCCTGCAATACAGTTATTACTATGGTGACGGTACTTCTGAAAATAATGCTGGCCGAAACACCACCCATATTTACTCCGAGGAAGGCACCTATAGCGTAAGAGTTGAGGTGTTTGGCACCGTTGATGGTGAAGATGTCAGTGGTAATCAGACAATTCAGGTTAAAATAGGTGAAGCCAGTGAATACACGCTGCATTTCGATTCGTATTTCAACTATGAGCTGGATATGGACAATGGCGGGTACATACACTCCCACAGCCGGTACGCCGTCGATGTGCCGCTGACAAGAGGAGAGGATGGTGCGTATCGGGGTGCCACGCTGATGGATCTCAAGCAGAAACCTGATATTTATAATCCGGACCTGCCTATTACCGTTCCGGATGGCCCAAGGCCGAACATCTGGGTCTGGGCGACGATCTCTGGTGATGGCTCAACGGACACTCTGGATGTGCGGCTATGTTTCGACCCGGATCAGTTGCAGTCTGCAGGACCTTTTGCTCCGGGAACTATGTGGGGCGGAATGTTTTTGCAGGCACACCAGGGCAAACTGCACGCGGTTCCGCCGGAATCCGGTTGCCCCGAAATGTCCTGGAAGTTCCGCTTTACAGATTGGAATACGCCAGCAGCTAATGATGTACTGGCAGAGAACTCATGGGAGCGAACCGTTGATACCGGAGTACCAAGTCAGGAAAAAACGTATATTAAGGTACTGAAGCAGAAGTAGAATCAAAATAATCGAAGCAGGGCGCTTATGGTACAAAATCATAAGCGCCCCTTTTTCAGGCAATTCAGGCAGAAAACTCCGACCACACCGCATTTACACGCCCAAGCGCAATCGCTTTCTCTTCAGCCGTCATCCAACTCCCGGTAAAGCTGTTCCTGACCATCTCCAGAATTTGCTCTGAACTGAGATCAAGGCTCTCGATAATGGCGTGAAAATTATCATTCACATAGCCACCAAAATACGCCGGATCGTCCGAGTTAATCGTAACCTTAAGCCCCTTTGCCAGCATGGCGGGCAGAGGATGTTCGCTCAGATCATCAATAACCCGAAGCCGTTTGTTCGAAAGAGGGCACACCGTTAGCGTTAGTTCTTTTTCGGCAATCAGCGCGGTTAATTTTTCATCTTCCAGCGCCCGGTTACCATGATCAATGCGCTGGATTTCAAGCTGTTTAATCGCTTGCCATACATAATCCGGCGGACCTTCCTCACCGGCATGGGCGGTAACCAGCAACCCGAGGTCACGGCACTTAGCGAACACTCGCTTAAACTTTTCAGGTGGGTGTCCCATCTCTGAAGAATCCAGACCGACACCATCAATCCGGTCAAGATAGGGCGTAGCCAGTTCCAGTGTTTCGAATGCACTTTCTTCACTTAAATGGCGCAGGAACGACATAATCAGCCGAAAGCTGATACCCAGCTTTTCATGCCCGTCGGTCAGTGCCCTGTAAATGCCATTAAACTGAGTTTCAAAAGATACGCCACGTTCAAGATGGGCCTGCGGATCGAAAAATACCTCGGTGTGAATGAGGTTATCCTGGTGGCTGCTCTCAAGATAAGCCCAGGTGAGATCGTAAAAATCCTGCTCAGTTAAAAGCACGGACATGCCGCTATAATACAGATCAAGAAACTCCTGCAGGTTATTGAACTTATAAGCCTTTCGAAGATCATCTTCGTTTTCATAAGGAAGTGATATACCGTTACGTCGAGCCAGAGAAAACATAAGTTCGGGCTCAAGACTTCCTTCCAGATGCATATGAAGTTCGGCCTTAGGCAGGTTATCGGCCAGTGCGATCAATGACGATGACATGTCGGGTCCTTAAAAATAAAAAAGTTCATTACAGGCCAGCATATAGCAAGCTAGCAAACTTGCAGTATCACACCAGTGTTGCTAAAAGGTTACTGTGAATATTTCCTTATTATCTGCCTTTATTCCAACATTTTTCCTCGTGTCGATCACGCCGGGTATGTGTATGACCATGGCTTTGTCGCTGGGCATCACCGTGGGTGTAAAACGTGCCCTGTGGATGATGATGGGCGAGTTAGCGGGCGTGGGCCTGGTGGCCGCAACCTCAGCGGTAGGCGTTGCTGCATTCATGTTGCAATACCCGATGGCATTTGAGGTGTTCAAATACGCAGGCGGAGCCTATCTGATCTGGCTGGGCATACAAATGTGGCGCTCCAGAGGCAAGATGGCCATGACTGATGACGATGCCAAACCGGTTACTGCATCGCGTTGGCAGTTAGCGATTCAGGGCTTCGTCACCGCAATCGCCAACCCAAAGGGCTGGGCGTTCTTTATTGCTTTGTTGCCTCCCTTTATAGACCGGTCTCTCCCCATGGCACCACAATTGACCGCACTGGTGCTGATTATTCTCACTCTGGAATTCCTGTGCCTGCAACTGTATGCGCATGGTGGCCGAACACTGCGCCGCACATTGCGCAAAGGCGGTGGTGTGCGCCTGGCAAACCGAATTTCAGGCAGCCTGATGATGCTGGTTGGCGTATGGCTTGCCGTAGGTTGATGGCTTAACAGGATACAACATGGAAACTCCTATGAAACTCCTGGCTCCTTTAACACTCGTGTCAGCATTGCTTGTTTCTGCTTGCGCGGGCTTTCCGCAAGATGACCCGGGCACCCAGGCAATGTCATCGCCCTCCGCACATCACTATCAGTGCGAAAGTGGCAAAACAATAGCAGCGACGTACAACTCTACCGACTCAGCCAGGGTTCACTACGAAGGTACTACTTATAATCTTCACATTGCCATCTCTGCCAGCGGTGCGCGTTACGTTGGTGATGAACTGGAGTGGTGGACAAAAGGCACCGGTAGGGGATCTGAAGGCACACTTTTCCAGCACATGGACGATGGCACCTCCGGGGATATTATTGAGCGTTGCCACGAGGTGTAAACCGGGGCCGGGTTGCTGATCATCATTTACAGCATTCGTCCACGGTTTCATCATCCCCTCGCATTTCCTGCAAGGCGTCTCGTATAACCTGCCATGCCGAGTGCAGAATCAGGGCGGCAATACCCAGGCCAACCACTGTATCAGGCCAGAGAGTACCGGTTAACGCAACCAGGCCCCCGGCTATAATAACGCTGCTGTTGGCGAACAGGTCATTCCGGGAACACAACCAGATAGAGCGCATATTGATGTCGTCTGAACGGTGACGATAAAGCAACGCGAAACAGATACCGTTGGCAAGCAAGGCGAGGGCGCCTACAATGCCCATCCAGTCGGCTTCAGGAACTTCCTGAAGTACCATTTTGCGGGCAGCATCAGCGATAACAACAATACCGAACAAAAGCATGAACCCGCCTTTGGCCAACGCAGCGCCAGCCCGGGCACGCCGGCTTTTATCCAGTACAAATAGTGTAAGGGCATAAACAGAGGCATCGCCAAACATGTCGAGCGAATCACCCAGAAGCGCGGTAGAACCAGCCAACCATCCAGCGGTGAATTCTACAAAAAACATCAGGCCATTAATGGCCAGCACAATGTAAAGTATCCGGCTTTGACTGGCCCGGAGTTCTGCAAGTTCGTCTGCCTTGCTTTCACAACAGCTATCCACAAACCATTCTCCTGAATTGGGGAAAACTGCACAATAAAGGCTGTAGTGGGTACAGGGTCAATACCGCATAGGCTGATTGCGGGGTTCAGTTTACGTACAACAAAGGATCACCAAAGTGAGCAACAATAACCCCACACCGGTACTGGATAGCCCCATTTTTGCCTGGTCAATTACTGCGCTGATCCTGTTTTCAGTCGTCAGCTTCTCCATTGAGACATTGCCAGATTTACCGCAAGCCACGAGGGCATTTCTTAAATACTCAGAAATCGTCGTGGTTGGCCTGTTTTCAGTTGAATACCTTTATCGCCTCTATGCCGCGCCCCAGAGACTGCGGTTCATTTTCAGCTTTTATGGCTTAATCGACCTGCTGGCAATCCTGCCTTTTTATCTCGGATTATTTATTGATTTACGTACACTGAGGCTGATTCGTCTCCTGCGCCTGTTGCGGCTTCTGAAACTGGCCCGTTATAACCTCGCTATTTTCCGGTTTGCGAGGGCCATCTACGTAGCTAAAGAAGAACTGGTGATATTCACGATTGCGAGCTTTGTGTTGTTGTTCCTGGCAGCAGTGGGCATTTATTACTTTGAGCACGACGCCCAGCCAACGGCATTCGCTTCAATATTCGATGCGCTCTGGTGGGCCATCGTGACGCTAACTACGGTTGGCTATGGTGATATCTATCCGATTACCACCGGTGGCCGCTTATTCACATTCGGAATTCTGATCGTTGGCCTTGGGCTGATTGCGGTGCCTACAGGCATCATAACCTCATCACTCTCTGAGGTGCGCCGGCAACTGGAAGAGGAGCGTCGGGAAAGGGCTGCCAGGGCAAATAAGAGCGAGCCTTATCAGATAACGACGTCGGCCAGAAGTAGGGGGCGGCTTTCTCACGTTGCTCAAATCGCGAGCGTTTCCCGCATGATGTTCAGAAGTCTGCCTTTGGATGCCGAAGTTACACAGGTTCTGCCAGTGGATGCGGGAATAACTTTTGGCAATCACCGCACGCAGACCCAGGTAGCGCGGAGCCAGCGCTGCGTGCTCCCGGCTTGAGCCTTATCTGAAAAAAATTATGAACTAAAAGGATGTCTGTGTATATAATTTAACATAATATACATTATGCGCAGTACAGACTGTAAGGATATAAACCTGATCACGACGAGCAGCTATAGTGCGACAAACCACCAACCCCAAATAGCCCCGCTGGCTTCAGTCTGTAGTATTTCTCTTCCACATCTTTCGACTGTTCAGCGTATGGCTGAGTCATAACGTTCTGAAGCTCTCGAATTAACGAATAGTTTCCCGCAGCCGCCTGCTGATAAGCAGGCACAACAAGCCAATCCCGCAAACTGTATTTCGGGTTGGTGAGTTTCATCTGGCGGGCAAGTTCCTCGCGAGGATGAGATTGGGTGAGCAATGTCCATTTTCTGAGCCACTCTGCCCACCGTCTATCCATTCCTTCCGGGTCAGCATCATAGGGTGTACTTTTATAGAAGCTCCTTTTAAGGGGGCCGATGTCGTTCGGAATCGACGAGAGCTCACGGAAGAAAATGGTGTAATCAACGGGCATTTGCTGCATCAGCCTTGCGAGCTCACTGAATAACTCGGCATCAAAAGACCCAAGCCCGAGTTTTTCAGCCCACATCGTTTCCATTTTGCCCTGCATGAATTTGAGAAAATTACGTTGAATTTCATCGAGCTGCCGCAGGCTGTCCGGGTGTGCCGCGAGCAACGGCCGTAACGCCGAACAAAACGACTGATAATTACGCTCCGCTGCGGCCGGTTGATTCAGGAATGCAAAGTGATGCCCACCCCCCGTCCATGGCTGGAAAAGCGGATCGAACACATCGCAGAATCCGAATGGGCCGTAATCCAGTGTGAAACCACCCGCCGCACAGTTATCACTGTTGAAGTTGCCCTGGCAGTAACCGACGCGAATCCAGTTCGCCACAAGTGACGTAAGCCGGTCGCGGAATTCATGCGCAAGCAACAGTAGTTTCTCGTTGGTGCTCAGAGCCGGGTCGATTGCGTCTGCGTATTCACGATCGATCAAGTGCAACACGATTTGCTCAAGCTCTTCCATCGCTTGCGGGTGCTCCTCCTTCCGGGCACGGCGAGCGAAGAGTTCAAGTTGGCCAACCCGAATGAATGAGGGTGCTACTCGCGTAGTAATGGCGACCGGCTCCGATGTCATTCTATCCGGGTCTCTCAGACGTGAGCCTTCCGAGTACCATGGCCGCCCTACTTTCTCCGTTTTCGAAACGTACAAACTCAGAGATCTGGACGTTGGCACCCCAAGTGCGTGCATGTGCTCCTGTGCCAGGAACTCACGAACACTCGACCGCAGAACGGCACGGCCGTCGGCACCCCGACAATATGGCGTTCTGCCTCCGCCCTTCAGTTGCATTTCCCAGCGCCGGCCGTTGATGACAGCTTCCAGTACTGAAATTGCACGGCCGTCACCGTATCCGTTGCCGGTCTGGAATGGGCACTGCTGGGTGTATTCGTTTCCGTAGATGGAGAGCGCGTAGCCACACGCCCACCCGCTCTTGCGCATCGGCTCTGGAACGGACGCCGTGTCACCGGAAAACATCTTAATAAAGCCGGTTGTCTCGGCCAAACTGTCTGCAAAACCCAGATCGCGAAACAGATCTTTGCTATGAGCGACGTACTCTGGGGCGCGGATAGGCGTTGGATTAACGGGAACATAGTGGCCCGAGAAAACCTGCCGCGGCTCGTGATCGCAGCCGTCAGATCTCGCGTCAGGGTCACAATTGAGAGTGTCAGTAAGCGAATAGTTAGCCAGTGTTGCGAGGTCGTCGATGGTCTCAACGGTACAGGCAGCGTCTTCGTGCAGTCGCTTACTCATAAGGGTCTCTCAGATACCTCATCTATCAGATCTGAAGGTTCAGGTACACCGGTTGGTACTCTGTTCACAGAATTTCAGTCGGTGCTAAATGGATTTAACAAGAAGAGTAACACTAAATGTGCACAGTAATTACTCTGGCAACTGCATTCCCGCAATTGTGCAAATCCGGCTATTCGGCATCTTTCTGATTCCCCCCCCATTTCAAAAGTACGGGCGACACCCCTGCATTTGCCAGAAAGCTCTTCTTTGCCAAGCATTGTTACACAGCGCGCTTCAAAACGTTCTGCAAGGGCTGCGCACTGTGGCTGGCATCACTTTTTGCCTGCATGGTGTCGTTGTTTGCTTCACGATCATTGCGCAATTTTTCTACGTAGATAGAGCAAAACTTGTTGGAACCATTTTCAGGACGATAATTCTTTGTCAGGGTTTCGTATGCCACGCGCCCTTAAGTTACAATGCGCGGCTGCCACCTTACTGATTCCAAGGCCCTGTACTTCATGCCCGAACACTCACCTGCCACTGCCACCTATTCACGCCAGAAAGTCATACTGATTATATTTTCTCTTGCCATGGGTGGGTTTGGGATTGGCACCGGTGAGTTTGCCATTATGGGGCTTATGCCCAACGTGGCTGAGGATTTCGGTATTACGGAGCCGCAGGTCGGCCATCTGATCAGCGCTTATGCGCTGGGGGTGTTTGTGGGGGCGCCGCTGCTTGCACTGTTTGGTGCGCAGTTGTTTCGCAAACATCTGCTGATCGCGCTGATGGCCTTCTATGCTCTGGGCAATTTCGCCAGTGCGATGGCAGGCAGTTATGAAACCCTGCTGGTTTACCGGTTCATCGCCGGCCTGCCCCACGGTGCTTATTTTGGTGTTGCGGCATTGGTAGCGGCATCTTTGGTACCACTGAACAAAAGAGCCAAGGCCGTGAGCTACATTATGATGGGGCTGGCACTTGCGCTGTTGTTCGGAAATCCACTGGCCACGCTGCTGGGGCAGCATCTGGAGTGGCGGTACGCGTTTGGGTTTGTGGCGGTTATTGCCACGCTTACAACGGTGCTTGTGTTCGTCTTTCTGCCGGTGAACCGTGAGGAAGTGCGCCACAGCTCCCTGAGTGAACTACGAGCCTTCAACCGCCCGCATATCTGGTACCCGCTGGCCATTGGCTCCGTCGGGTTTGCCGGTATGTTTTGTGTATTCAGCTATCTGGCGCCGACGTTGCTCAACGTCACGCAGGTGGAACCCGGCTGGATTCCTGTTGCCCTGTTCGTATTCGGATTGGGCGGCTTTTTCGGCAACATACTGGGTGGCTGGCTATTTGACCGGTTTAAATTCAGAAGTGTTGGGCTGATTCTGACCTGGGCCGCCGTTATGCTGGCGCTCTTTCCGCTGGCTACGGGTTCAATCTGGAGCATTCTGGTGGCCTGTTTTCTGGTTGCTTTGCTGGTGGCCATGGGCCCTGCTTTGCAGACTCATTTGATGGATGTCGCACATGGTGCCCAGACACTGGCAGCGGCGTCTCATCATGCGGCATTCAACCTCGCCAATGCACTTGGGCCGTGGCTGGGCGGCATGGCCATCAGTGCAGGTATGGGCTGGCAGGTTACCGGTTACGTGGGGGCTACCACAGCGGTCGCCGGGTTGGTGGTTTTTGTGGTGGCACAGAGGCAACTAAACAAAAAGGTTGTTAGTTCACTGGCCTGAACATTCACCCGTTAACCAGGTGAGCTTTTTCTTGC
Source organism: uncultured Marinobacter sp. (assembly GCA_964447555.1). Lineage (GTDB taxonomy): Bacteria > Pseudomonadota > Gammaproteobacteria > Pseudomonadales > Oleiphilaceae > Marinobacter. The sequence continues at coordinate 24,785 of CAYUTG010000008.1, read as the reverse complement.
CAACCACCAGCCCGCAACCATCGCAAGCAGCATGGCCAGCAGTGGATAGGTCGCACCGCCAATGGAAGCAAATGCCGGCCCCGGGCAATAGCCAGACAACCCCCAACCGCCTCCAAACAGGGCGGCACCAAGCATCAACCTGCCATCGAGATCCTGGCGGGTCGGTAACCGGAAATGATCACCCCACAGAGGCTTTGTCTGACGAAACACCAGGCGATAACCAATAAAAGTTGTTACCACGGCTGCCCCCAACACAAACAACAGGGTTGCATCCCAGGCCCCGAACACATCCAGAAAACCAAGAACGCGGGCGGGGTCCGTCATACCACTTAGTGCGAGCCCAAGACCGAAAAGCAGCCCTGCGATATAACCAAGAAGTGCTTTCACACTCAGCCTCCGATCACATGTCGGGTTATGAAAACCACAACCATAGCGGTTAAAAGGAAGATCAGGGTCGCCACCAGAGACCTCTGCGACAACCGCGCGATGCCACAGACACCATGGCCACTGGTACAGCCACTGCCAATTCCTGTGCCAATACCGACAAGCAGTCCCGCCACAATCATTAACGGAACACCGCCGGCCGGAGCACCAATAATGGCCTGTGGCGACCCAACAACATTGCCTGGCCCACCGAACAGCATTAGCAGAACCGGGCCGCTTATCAAGCCGAGCAAAAACATCAATCGCCAACCCACCTCACCACGTCCGGGTTTGTCCAGAAACAGGCTGGCTAAAATGCCACTAATGCCAGCAATACGCCCAAGTGTTCCCATCAGAAACACTGCAGACAGGCCAATAAAACCACCGCCAATCAAGCCCTGAATATTCGCAGACCAGTCCATTATTGGTTTCCACAGGCGAGGTTTGCGGACACAGCAACGTCCATCATTTTGGGGTCAGGAAAATTCAGGTTGTTCATGATATCTGCATACTCGGCCACCGATTTACCAGCCAGGCGTGGGTTGAAATGCTTTTCCTCATAAATAGAAGAGCATGTCATACCTTTGTAGACTCTTTGACCGGATCAATAATCAGGGCCTCTCGCGCTCGCCCAGACGCAATAAGGTAAGTGTATGTGCTGGATTCTGCATCGAAGATCTGGCGAAAAATCATACAACCTCCTCGCATTGCGTTAAATTGGCTCTAAGCTAGTAACTAAACGTAATAACGAAACGTGAAGCTGTCAACCTTATTGGGAGTGCGCCCTGGTCTGATCAGGTTCTGTCGAAAAACCACTCGACACTGGCACCCGGAAACACAGTAAGTGACAAGTATCCGGTGGTAGCTTTATGTTTTGACCCACGTCAGTTCCCCAGCAGATGGGCCTCTCCTATTTCGGCCCAATGAGTAATGCGCTGCTTGTCGCTATTCCAAAAGTATTTCAAGTGCGGCCCTTGCACGGGGATGGTTACAGATTTCGGTTTGAATGCAGCAATGCATTCACTGCCCGGGTGGCGAACGCTGTTGTACAGCAAACCGTGTGAACCCTTCATGCGCCAGTAGCGGGCAAATTCCTGACTCAAGGCGTAATTATCTGCATCCGGATTGTGCAGGTCTGCAAACTCTGGCCCCCGAACGTCGTGCATTTCCAGCGCCACACAACCAATGTACGCTCTCATGGTTAATGCTATGGACTCTTCGTTAGCAGCTGCCATTTCGCGCTCTTTGTGAAAGACTGTCTCCTGAATGGCGGCTTCAAGGCAGTTTGCCGCGTAATACACTCCAAAATGCCCGTCTGCAAAGCGGCTTCCAAAGCCAAGGTGCGTGAACGAGGCCATCACTGGCGTGCTACCGGGGCCGCTGATCCGGTCACAGGGGTCTACCAGTGCAATATCGCCGGCTTCATCCCGCAGCCGCGGGTTGGTCATACTTTCAATCTCAAACGCCAGTTCAAACTCATCAGGTTCGTATATGCGTTCGAAAAGGTCGATGGGCGGGTAGCGGCTGGGAATAATCCGGTAGGTTTGCCACTCGGGAAGACACAATGGAGGGGTGGCGGGCATCACCACCCCCTTTTGGCATCGAAGTACTGACGGGCCATCATCAGGTTCATCATCGACCCCTGAGTCATAAATTCCATTGCAGACTTTCCGCAAAAAGGTACTTCAGAGGTTTTCAGGCGAATCCGGCGATTTGCCCGCTCATGGGTCGGGTATAAAAGCTGCAGGGCTTTATAAATACCCAGTATGTAGCTGATGCGCTCCGTCGTGTCATTCGAGAGCCGGACCGGATTCAGTTTTGAATAGTTGTGCAGCGTGGTTCTGGATGGACCGCCCAGCAATTTACTCCGCTCCTCGGTGCTACACCCCCACTCTTCTGTAATCCGAAAGAACCCTTTAAGTGCTACGCGCCCTTTTTCAGCGTCTCGGTCACCATTAACACGTTTACGTTGTGCGACAGCGGTCATCGGAATACCTCCTGATCAACCTTGTTCATATATGAACAGTATAGCAAGAGCGGTAAACATTTGCACAATCCATTGATGACGGCACAGCTACATCAAGTGCTCTTACCAAAAGGAATTCTCCTTGCCATCCACCATCCGGCGACCATCGCCAGCAACATGGCCAATAGCGGATAAGTAGCACCGCCAATCAAGCCTTGAACGTTCGCAGTCCAGTCCATTATTGCTCACCTGCGGGGGTCTTGACCGACCGGTTGCCATAATTAACAGGTACCCACTCATAGCCCTTCCCTGCTTTGCGAATATGGCCAACACCGGGGAAAGACATGTGCGGCACAGCCACCAGGCTGCGGTCACGAGCGAAGGCAGAAAACGCCTTCGAGCGCACATCGCGGGCCATGTCCGGATAAACATCGTAAGCAATGGTTACTGAGGGCTCAGGGAACTGAACGGCCTGTACATGAATAATGTCGCCAACAAAGGTCAGTGTCTGCCCCTGGCTTTCCAGTGTGTAGAAGGCGCTACCCGGCGTATGGCCCGGATGCAGGCTTGCGGTCACTCCGGGGAGGATTTCGGTGGTTTTGTCAAAGGTATCTATTTTCCCAGCATCGGCATAGGGTTTCAGCGCCTGAATAGCCTGATCGAAAAACTGCACATTGTAGCCGGACTTCTCAGCGTTTTTGCGATCCATAAAGAAGTCAACATCCGGCTTCCCTATATGAACCCTGGCGTTATTAAAGATGATTTCTCCATTGTGAACAAGCCCACCCATGTGATCTGAGTGAGCATGAGTTATCAGCACGTCAGTAATGTCATCTGCGCTGAACCCTGCAGCCTTCAGGCTATCGGGCAGTTTGCCACCGAAGCCCGGGCCGAACATCTGCCCTGCCCCTGTGTCGACAAGAATGCGCCTGTCACCCATATCCACAAGGAATGCATCAACTGACATCTCGACAGGATTAGACTGGTAGGCATGCGCCAGGTGTGCGTCGATCTTGTCGTTCGTGGTGCCCAGCAATATTTTGTGCAGGTCTTGTGGCACCGTTCCATCTGAAAGCGCGGTAACCCGCACATCGCCCACGGTGAAAACATAAGAATCCGCACCTTGCAGAGCGATTCCCGGCGCCTCAGCGGGCACCGTTTCAGGCTGACCGCCCGCAAGAGCCGACCCGGCGGCAAAGCTTAACAGCAAAGGTGTAAGTATCAGAGCGCGTAAAGTCATATTCGATATTCCCTTTCAGATGAGGATTCATGGCACTGGCCTGCCACGCGGTGAAACTGTCCGGACTGACCGGCATTGCGGACAGTTGTTGTGCAGATAGCCAGACAGTTACGGTCGGAATGCCGGATTTAAGATAAACATACGGAATAAAAGACAATAAAAACAGGCCGTTGAATTTTTGGCGCATTATTTGCGAGCCCGAAACACAACAACTACAAATAATTGACAGGCTCGCACTTATGATTGATACCGATATCCGTTCGTACACGCCCCCCTGTTCTGCCAGAGGCTCAACCTCCGTTCTTATACGTTTGCTGGCATGCCTCCTATTGTTTGCCAGCCCCGTATGCCTGGCCAAAACCGTGGTCGTCATTGAAAGCTACCACAGTGAATATAAGTGGGACAGCGACTATCTGGTTGCCATTCATGAAGAACTGGGGGAAGGCAACGATATCCATGTTCTTGAACTGGACACCAAGCGCCTGACCAGATCTGAGTGGCCGAAAAAGGTTGCCAGCATTCAGCAGGAGGTAAACAGGATAAAACCGGATATAGCGATACTGGGCGACGACAATGCGTTTTTGCTCATGGCGGAGTACCTGGTTAACGAGCAGATTCCGGTGGTATTTTTTGGCGTGAACGGAGGGCTTGAGCAGTATCCCATGCTGAAAAACCCGTTGGTGACTGGTGTGCTGGAACGCCCCTTCTTCGCCCAGAGCGTGCGCCATGTACGAAAAGTGATCAGGCCCCACGACCGCTTTCTGATACTGATGGACGATTCCCCCACAATGCGTAACGCGGTGAATGAGTACTTCGGAGAGGCCAGGCAGGCGACTTTGTATGGTTCTCATGTGGACATTGTGCTCACCAACAGCAAGGACGACTGGCTGAAAGCTGTTGACGATGCACACGATCAGTACGACGCCATTATCGTTGGAACCCACCACACTATACGGGACAGAGATGGTAACTATGTGCAGCCCAAAGATCTGATCAACCGCGCCTTCTATACGTCTCAGATTCCCATCTTTTCTTTCTGGGATATTTCCATCGGGGAGCATGAAGCTATTGGTGGCTTTACTGTGTCTGCCCATCAGGAAGGGATCACGGCTTCCCGTATGGCGGCGCTGATACTGAATGGTGTGCGGCCGGAACAGGTACCACAAATCAAATCTCTGAGCGGGCAATATGTATACAGTGAAAGCGGCCTTAAACACTGGAACCTAAAATTATCACCGCTGATTGCCAGCCAGTCAATCTATGTGAAGTAGAACAGTTGCCCCGCCCGCATTGTTACGAATCATTAGTACACGCATAAAAGTCTTTTCTTCTGGTCCCAAGGTTGTAAAAATTGACGCTTGGGCCAGGTTCTGGCTCTTTTTTTATGGTGTATACAGAGGTTATTCGTAGTTATGCTATTCAGAGACGGCTTCACGGCCACTCATAAAGCCTTGCTTTTGGTGAGCCTGGTCATTGTTACAGCCGCATTTTTTTCCACGCCTGAACCCTCACAGGCAGTGTTGATTCCCAACCTGGCACAACCCGAGCCAGACCTTGGCAGCGACCTGACAAGCACCACAGACGATGAGTCCGGGGCGTTGGTAAAGACACAGCCGTCGACGCCAGACCAGCCGCTGACTGAACACTACGAGATAAAACCCGGTGATACGCTCAGCCAGATTTTTGAAGAAAAAAACATCCCGGCAACCGTATTGCACAGCCTTTTGCAGGCCGATGTTGAATATCTTTCACTGGAAACTCTGCGGCCGGGCACCCTGCTTACCTTCAGGTACAGCCTGCAGGGTAAGCTTGCGGAGCTGGGGCTGGAGGTAGACCCGGCCAGAACAATCACCTTCAGCAGGCAGCAGGACGACTCGTTCCTGTACGAGAAAACAGAGGCGGACACCTATTGGAGTCCCGTGGTTATTTCCGGGGGAATTGAGGGAAGTTTTTACGCATCCGGCCTGAAAGTTGGCTTAACGAAAGGACAAGTGGTTGAGCTTGGTCAGTTGCTGAAAAGTAAAATTGATTTCAGGCGCAGCCTGCGTGCAGGAGACACATTCAGTGTTGTGGTCGCCAGAGAAATGACCGACAACACATTCACCGGCCATACACGCATAGATTCTGTATCGTTTCATCGTGGTAAGCACACCTATAACGCTTTTTTATACGATGGCAGTTATTACGATGAAACAGGTAGCAGCATAACCCTGGCTTTCCGTCGCTGGCCGACCGTAAGACACTACCGGGTAACCTCGCCGTTTGATCGCCACAGGCTGCACCCGGTAACTGGCAGAAAAGCCCCCCATAATGGCGTGGATCTTGCCGTCCCCTCTGGCACTAAAGTAATGAGCACCGGCGATGGCATCGTGTCCCGTGTGGGCAACCATCCCTATGCGGGCCGGTATATCGATATCAACCACAGTGGCTCTTATGAAACCCGGTATCTGCATCTGAGCAAGGTGCTGGTAAAACGTGGGGAACGTGTAAAGCGGGGCGAGGTTATTGCGCTTTCGGGTAATACTGGCCGAACCACTGGCCCGCACCTGCACTTTGAATTTCACATCGGCGGGCGGCCGGTTAATCCGCTTACCGCTGATATTCCTACGTCAGCCAATGTTCCTGAACAGAAAATGGCAGCATTCAAAGCACAGGTCAGTGAACAACTGGCCATTATGCAGGTTCAGGAGGAGCCAGACACCGTGTACGCCGAGGCACATAACTGAAATGAAATACGGGGATACGTAATGTTCCTGCACTGGCTGTCGCGCCGGCTCGCCGCCTATCTCACCAAACCAGTAACCTGGCCCACGGTGAGAACGTCCACTTACGAGGCTCTGAAGAAAAACCTTCAGCCAGGTGATGTGCTGCTTGTTGAGGGCAACACACGTATAAGCCATGCCATAAAATACATTACACAATCCACCTGGTCGCATTCCGCTTTATATCTCGGGCCGGAATGCGACCTCGGTGACGCCGATACCGGCGAGGCCAATGTGCTGGTGGAGGCAGATCTTGAGGAAGGAATACGGCGCTTACCACTGTCGTTTTACCGGAACACTCACACCCGTATATGTCGCCCTGTCGGGCTGAGTGAACAAGACATTGCCAACCTGAGGGCGTATGCACTAAGCCGGCTGGGTGATCAATACGACCTGAAAAATGTATTCGATCTGGCCCGCTATCTCTGGTCTACGCCGCCGGTACCCAGCAAGCACAGGCATAAGCTGCTGACATTCGGAAGCGGCGACCCCACTAAAGCCATCTGCTCCACCTTTATTGCCGAAGGGTTTCAGTTGCTGCACTACCCGATTTTACCCATCATAAAAACACAACCATCGGGTGATCCGGACTGCGACGATTGCGAGACCGAACGTTTCCGTTTCCGGCCGTACACCCTGTATACCCCCCGGGATTTTGATGCTTCTCCCTATTTCCGGATTATCAAGCCAACCATTGAGGAAGCCTTCGATTACCGGGCCATTGAGTGGCAGGAAGATTAGCTTTATGAAGTGCTTAAGGTTTCCTTAAGCTTAAACCTGCATGCTCCGCGCTGCCCGTTTCTAAAGAGTAGCGCCATGTCTGCATTCAGTCAGTTCAGAGACCGTATTTCCACCAGATTCTATTCCCTGTTCCGCTGGGCGGGTGCATATGCTCCGCTATTGTCGCTGTTCGCACTGGTGCTTGTGATAACCGGTGTGTCGAGATGCCTTCTGGTGGCCTGGCAGGCAGGCCGGGTTATGGATACCGGCATTGGCGCACAAATCTTTATTCAGGGTTTAAGAGCCGACGCTATTCTTGCCGGCCTGGCAGTTGCCATCCCCCTGCTTTTCCTGCCGGTCCTTGCTCACCGGTATACCTGGAAAACCTGGAAGCGGTTTACCTTTGTATGGGTGTTGCTTGTGGTCTTTATTGTTCTGTTTATGGAACTCGCCACCCCAACGTTTATCGGGCAATACGATATTCGGCCAAACCGCCTGTTTGTTGAATACCTCAAGTTTCCTCAAGAGGTGTTTTCTACTCTCTGGAACGGATTCAGAGTGCAGCTTGTTGGTGGTGTAGGGCTAACCATTGCGCTCACTGTGCTTATCGGCTTTCTGATGAAGCCCTGGTTACGTGAGACCCGACAGCCCGGCTATGGCAAAGCCCTTCTGGCCTGGCCTCTGGTTGTCGTCCTGGTGTTTATGAGCGTGCGTTCAACCACAGAGCACAGGCCCGCTAACCCGGCCCTGTTTGCGTTGACCTCGGATGCGATGGTGAATTCGCTGATCATCAATTCCACATGGTCTGTGGCGTTCGCCATTTATAATCTTAAACATGAAAGCAATGCCGACAAGGAATACGGCACTCTGGCTAACGACACAATCATAGACGAGATTCGTCAGGCTCCCTGGCTGGCGGATAAAACCTTTGTGTCTGATCAGTACCCGACCATGCATGAGCAAAAAGCCACCCACCGTCGCCAAAAGCCGCTGAACCTGGTTATTGTGCTGGAGGAAAGTCTGGGCGCTACCTTTGTGGAATCGCTTGGTGGAAAGCCTTTGACACCACAGCTTGAAGAACTCGGCAAAACGGGCTGGTGGTTTGAAAATCTTTACGCCACAGGCACGCGCTCTGTTCGCGGTATTGAGGCGGTAATTTCAGGCTACCTGCCATCTCCAGCCCGCAGTGTCGTTAAGCTGTCGCTGGCGCAGAGAGGCTTTTTTACGATTGCAGAGTTACTCAAATCCAAAGGCTACAACACCGGATTCATGTACGGTGGTGAAGCCCATTTTGACAACATGCGCAGCTTCTTCAGCGGCAATGGGTTTGATCACATAATCGATCAGAATGATTACCAGAACCCGGTATTTACTGGTAGTTGGGGAGTGAGCGATGAAGACCTCTTCAACCGGGTAGATCAAAAACTGGACCAACTGAATGCAGCGGGACAGCCTTTCTTCAGGCTGGTGTTTTCATCATCCAACCACAGCCCGTTTCAGTTTCCCGATGGGCGCATCACCCTGGAAGGGAAGGATAAAAACACCGTGGACAACGCCGTAAAATATGCGGATTACGCGTTGGGCTCATTCATAAAGAAAGCCAGAGCCAGTGACTACTGGGACAACACGCTGTTTCTTATTGTGGCAGACCATGACGCTCGCGTTTGGGGTAACGAGCTGGTGCCCATCAGGAACTTCCATATTCCCGGTGTGATACTCGGCGCAGATATCCAGCCCCGGACTATCAAAACAGTTGCAAGCCAGGTCGATCTGTCTCCTACCCTGCTTTCATTAATGGGCATTGACAGCGTTCACCCGATGATTGGCCGTGACCTGACCAGGCAGACAGACGCACCCGGCCGCGCCATGATGCAGTTCGATAGTTACTATGCCTGGATGGATGGAGATTTCGGAGTGACTGTATTAAGGCAGGACAAACAACCATTGCGAGGTATTTATAACCCGGCAACGGGCACCACCAAATACCTGGAGACACCCGTTGATCCGGCCGAAGCGAAGAATGCCCTGGCCCACGCTCTGCTGCCACTCTGGCTGTACAGGAATAAAAAATATGCCGCTGCCAGCGACCCAGGGGAAGTAAAAATAGCCAGTTTCCCTCCCCACACGGAACAACAACCTTAATTAAACAGCAGGCCCTTACTGGGCCTGCTGTTCGCGCTGCCTCACATCTTTTTCTGCATCTTCCAGAAAGCTCTCAACGGTTTCGCCAGGCAGCAGCAATTGCTGCCTGATCATTGAATCCCGCCATTCAGAATCTTCGAATATACACCGATACTGATTCGGAAACTCAACATACAACCGCTTGAAATACTCTCTCGCCCTTGGCTTGTTGGGCTCAAGTTTGCGGGAATTAAGAACGGCCATATTATAAAGCGCAGCCGCCCGCACATTACGCGGTTGCTCCGGATCCTTATATATGGTGTTCAGGCGGTCGATAACCTCATCGAACCCGCTCAACCGGTAGCGTTTCAGAATCTCCACCCCGGATTCAATAACCCGGTCCTCACCATGGGTGCAAGGTGAATTCGCATGGTCTGCTATGTACCGGTCAACAGCGCGCTCCACCTCGTGCTGGTGGGCATAGTTCTGCTTCTCGCTGTATACAAACCCGGTGCCCACAGCAGTTTCCACTGTACCCGGCATACAAGCGCTAAGGGTTCCGGCAACCAGTATCGGAAAAAGCAGGTGCTGTATCCGGCGTTGCAACGTGGCGTGCTTCATAGCGTCAGTCCCTGAATAATGATTGGCTGCGCCATTAAACCACGGGGTACCACGAATAAACGTGAGGCCTGTAGGAAATTTTGTGATTCAACAGGCCTGGAAAACACCCGCCTCAGAATTTCCAGAAGGGTGTGTTAAGCCTTTGCACCACGATATCAGGCGATAACCCGGCATCAATCAACAGACGTCGGTCCATAGTAGTGACCAAATGAACGAAATCGCGCTTCATTTTCCATCCACGATAAAACGTAACAGCTCTTTTCATGACATAACTCCACAGGGAAGCACAGAGGGCTTCAGCAAAAAATCAAAGGGGGGTTAACAGTGTATAGGTGCCTATTTTATAGACAATTTCATGGTTGCTGAATACTTGGAAACCACTATCAGAGGGTCTGTTCTGGGGCTGAATCCATGCCAGGCTTTGACAAACCGCTAATAACGCACAATGGTTCAAAGGTATAGCATGGGAATCGATTAACATGTTACGCCTTGGGAATTTCACACATGACGTATGCACGGATCACTGGCACCGGTTCCTACCTGCCAGAGAACATAGTGACCAATAAAGACCTCGAACAGACGGTTGATACCTCTGATCAGTGGATTCGGGAGCGCACCGGAATTGAGCAGCGGCACATTGCCTTGCCAGGACAAACGACGGTAGACCTGGCCGAACAGGCGGCACGTAACGCTATAGATGCTGCCGGCATAGACGCCAGCGAGATTGATCTCATCGTTTTTGCAACATCAACGCCCGATAAAGTGTTTCCCAGCAGCGCCTGCATACTGCAGGCCCGGCTAGGCATTCACGGGAGCCCGGCCTTTGATATTCAGGCCGTATGCAGCGGATTTGTGTACGCCCTGGCCACCGCAGAGAAATTTGTTAAAACCGGAACCAGCAAAAAGGTTCTGGTTGTGGGCGCCGAAGTATTCTCGCGCATCATTAACTGGGAAGACCGCGGAACCTGCGTGCTGTTTGGCGATGGCGCGGGCGCTGTGGTTCTTGAAGCCAGCGAGGAAACCGGCATTCTTTCAACCCACATTCACGCCGACGGTCAGTACGAAGATCTGCTTCATGTTCCCTATGGCGTTGCTTCGGGCTTTGACCAGGTAAAAGCCGGGCGCGCATTTGTCGAGATGAAAGGCAATGAGGTGTTTAAAGTTGCTGTAAACACGCTGGGCAAGATTGTGGATGAAACGCTGGCAGCCAATAACATGCAGAAATCCGATATTGACTGGCTGGTACCTCACCAGGCCAACCTGAGAATCATTGCCGCCACCGCTCGCAAACTGCACATGTCGATGGACCAGGTGGTTGTGACGGTTAACCAGCACGGGAATACTTCTGCCGCCTCTATTCCCCTGGCACTGGATACCGCCGTTCGCGACGGACGCATCAAGCGCAACGAAGTCGTATTACTGGAAGCCTTCGGAGGCGGGTTTACCTGGGGCTCTGCCTTATTCCGGTTCTGACGCCAGGCTTGCGACCGCCCGGTAAACACTCGTTGCCGCCTTAATAAGCCTTGCATCAGGCACTGCGGATTATATAGACTGTATTTTTGTACAGTAGTCATTAACTACGAGGTTCATCATGGCAGTACAAGCGGTCTATTTTTCCGGGAGGGACGGTCTGGATATGGCGTTGAAAAATCCGGAAACCATGCTTTTTACATCCAAGGCAGATGCAGATGCCCGGGATAAAGTTCTTGAGCTTGCAGAAGAAATTCAGGTATTCCTGGCCCGCAAGGTGAATGGGCTGGGCGATGATCTGGCTGAGCAATGCGCAATGGCCATTGCTGAAGACAAAGACCTGTTCCAGAAGGCATTGAAAAAGCCTGCGATTTTGAACACAGAACCAGAATAAGCATATATACTCAGACGTTACTAACGAAAACAATAATATGTCTGGGTAGTTTAATGGCGGAATCTCCAAAGCAAAATGCCTTATCAGTTCTGATTATCGGAACCGGTTTTGGCGGCCTGGGTATGGCCATCCAACTAAAAAAAGCCGGTTTCAATAATTTTCAGCTGCTGGAAAAAGCAGACGCCATTGGCGGCACCTGGCGCGACAACACCTACCCTGGCGCCGCCTGCGATGTTCAGTCTCACCTCTATTCTTTTTCCTTTGAGCCAAAGCACGACTGGCCCCGAAAATTCGGGCACCAGAAAGAAATTCTGGGTTATATGGAGCACTGCGTACGCAAGTACGGGCTTGCCACACACATTCGTTTCAACTCGGAAGTCCGTAAGGCTGAATTCGATGAAACCCGCAATGAATGGACTGCTAGCCTGGCCGATGGCAGTTGCCTGCAAGCCAGGGTTCTAATTACTGCGACTGGTCAGTTGAATCAGCCAGCATGGCCGAAGTTAAAAGGCCTGGACCGTTTTACTGGTGAACTCTTCCACTCTGCCCGGTGGAATCATAATTATAATCTGACAGGTAAAAAGGTGGCTGTTATCGGCACAGGCGCCAGCGCCATTCAGTTTGTTCCCGAAATCGCTGAACAGGTTCAGTCACTGAGTCTGTTCCAGCGGTCTGCCGCCTGGGTCCTTCCAAAACCCGACCGCAGATTCAGAAGCTGGGAACAGGCACTGTTCAAAGCGCTTCCGCCTCTGGACCGAAGTTATCGCACCTTGATCTACTGGAAAAATGAAAGTCGTGCCCTCGCCTTCACAAAGTTCCATGGCTTGCTGTCGCTGTTTGCACGCCAGGCCAGGCAGGAAGCCAGAAAACGGGTATCTGATCCTGAGAAGCTCAGAAACATCGTCCCGGATTACCAGATTGGCTGTAAGCGCATTCTGATTTCAAATGACTGGTATTCAGCCATTAATCAACCCCACGTTAACCTTGTGACTAACGCCGTTGACCATGTGGATGCGCAAGGTGTGGTTACGGCGAATGGCCAACATCACGCGGTAGATGCCATTATCTGTGGCACCGGGTTTCAGGCTTCAAAGTTTTTGTCACCCATGTCGATCAGGGGCCGCAACGGTCAATGGCTGAACGATGCATGGCAAAAGGGAGCCGTTGCCTTTAAAGGTATCACCGTAAGCAACTTCCCGAATCTGTTCATCCTGTATGGTCCGAATACCAATCTGGCACATAACTCGATTGTGTTTATGCTGGAATCTCAGTTCAGGTACGTGCTGGAAGGGCTTAAAGTGTTGCAGAATTGCCCGGATGCGGTAATGGATGTTCGTCCCGATCAGCAGGAACACTTTGCTGCATCCGTACAGAATCACCTTAAAGACAGCGTCTGGAGTTCAGGTTGTACCTCGTGGTATTTAGACGCCAACGGCAAGAATACCGTTAACTGGCCGGGCTTTACTTTCGCTTATCGGCTGGCCACCCGTCGCTTTGAGCCAGGTGATTATCAGTTTATCTATCCCGACACACACCAATAAGCCCACGGATGTCACAGACCTTCTTGAAATGATCACCTAAACATAGGATGATTGGATGATCTGGTAAAAGGATCATATGCAATGCTTAAACGAATTCAAAAAGGGTCACTTGTCGAGACGGCTATTGAAAGCTTGCGACACGCGATCGAATCGGAACAGTGGCGAGTTGGCGATAAGCTTCCTGTTGAGGCAGACCTGTCGGAAGCATTAGGGGTAAGCCGGAACACGGTTCGTGAAGCGGTACGCGTGCTGGTTCATGTTGGCATGCTGGAAACCCGCCAGGGGGATGGCACCTACGTGCGCGCCATAAAAGAAGCAGGTGAAACATTACGCCGAATTGCCCACACCCAGTTGGCAGACCAACTGGAAGTTCGCATTATGCTGGAAACAGAAGCCGCTACCCTGGCCGCTATGCGAAGGACCGACCAGGATTTACGGGCAATGACAGACGCACTCGATGCCCGTGCTCAGGCAGGCGACAACCTGGCTGAGCGAATTCGGCATGATGAGACCTTTCACCACGCACTGGTACTGGCCTCTCATAACTCAGCGTTGACAGAGCTTTACGAGTATTTTTCCCAGGCCGTTGGCCAAACGATCGAAAGTACGGAGAGCGACGCCGACCTGCCCGAACCCAGCCAGGAGGAACATGAACTTCTGCTGGCCGCCGTGCGCCGGCGAGATCTGGTAAAAGCGGGTGAACTGTCAAGAGCGTTGCTGATGCCGAGCCTTCACGCATTGAGGAGCAGGATGCTCAAGCCATGAAGTTCAGAATTGATACGTTTACCCTACTTCTGCTTGGTGCGATTGTACTGGCATCGTTTCTACCGGTTACCGGTGATGCAGCAGACCTGATGGCAACAGCCGGCACACTGGCCGTCGCCCTGCTTTTCTTCCTGCATGGTGCCGCCCTCTCCCGGGAGCAAATCGTTTCGGGCGCTACCCACTGGCGGCTGCACATTCTGATTACCACCCTCACGTTTGTGTTTTTTCCGCTGGTGGTACTGCCCATTAATGGTCTGAGCAACATCATTCCTACATGGATGCCGAAAGACCTCGGCCTCGGGTTTCTCTATCTGGGGGTGCTTCCTTCCGCGGTATCGTCTTCCATAGCATATACCGCCATGGCTCGGGGCAATGTGCCGGCCGCAATCTGCAGCGCAGCCGCATCCTATGTGTTCGGCATGATGCTGACGCCCTTCCTGCTCTTGCTATTGGTGAGTACGTCAGGCGGCGGTGATTTTTCGGTCATCGAAGCCTTTAAGAACATTATGCTGCAACTGCTGCTTCCCTTTGCCGCCGGCCATGCGGTTCGCCCCTGGCTTGGTGGCTATCTGTCACGGAATGAAGGGTTAATGTCGCGCTACGATCAGTGTGTTATCTGGCTGATTGTTTACTCCGCCTTTTCACACTCGGTGGAAAGTGGCCTCTGGCAGAATCTGCCGGTAAAGGCCATCGTATTTGCGATACTCCTGTGCCTGGCGCTGCTCGCATTCTTTATTATTATGGCGCAGTTTCTGGTTCACCGGTTCGGCTTTAGCCTGGAAGACGAAGCAGCCGTTATATTCTGCGGGTCAAAGAAAAGTCTCGCCTCAGGGCTGCCCATGGCGAAAGTGCTTTTTTCGGGCCACCCGGGGTTTGGCATGATTGTTCTGCCAATCATGTGTTACAACCAGATTCAGGTAATCATCGGGGCCATACTGGCTCAAAAATATCGTCAGAAAATCGAGCGGGCTGCCAGCACGCCATCAACCGCCACTCATACCTCCAAACAGGCTGGCTAGAATAACCAGGCCAATAACCCAGCCAATCACCGCCGGCCAGAAATTCACCATCTGCGGTGGTTGGTTGCTTTCGTCCTGAAACCTATCATCAGCATCTGGCCCTTCCGCATCCACCAGTGAAGATTCCTGAGCGGTTGTCAGTGTGTCCCAGCCAAACCATTCACCAAGGAACTGCATTACCGGGCCAGGGAAACTTCCATTCTCTGCCATAGGCCGGAGCTGGGGCTCCAGTTGCCGCGCAATTTCCTGCTTCAGCAAGGGTTGATCCGCGGGTGGTTCTGCGAGAATGGCTCTCCAGATATTCACATCGCTGCTCCGGGATGAACTGTGCAACAACGCCTTAACCTGAATAACGACCTCGCGCACAACCTGCCCTTCATGCCCATCCAGAGCCCTGGCAGGTGTTCCGCTGCCAATGGCTTCGTTCAGGGCCCGGTCGAGACGGGCAGCTTCCTCACCTGAGGCAAACTTCATCTGCTGCTCGTACGCATGCTGTATGTGTTGGCGATCGCCTGTCGGTTCTATCCCCAGGATTTCCCAGCAATTCATAACTAACGTTACTCCCGGCTTTAATATTCATTACATTTTTGAGAGACAAATTGTGTGTAGTTCCCTACGATAGACACAAATATAAAAAATACGAATTAAACCATTGGCCCGGCAGATTATAGAACGTCCTCTATGAAAGTTACGACACCGTTTCCGTTACGTCTCGCTTATAAAACCCTGTTCAGGTACCTGGGTGCAGGTTGTGTGATGGCCATTATGCCAGTTTCAGCACTGGCACAATCTTCAGACACGCCGCCATCGCCGGAGTTCCTTAGCCCCGGAGGGCTGCAGTTTGATATGCCGGAGGTATTAACCACCACCCGGCTGCGGCAATCCAAATTAAAGGTACCTGGTACGACCACCATCATCACCGGCGATATGATCCGCGACCTTGGCGTTATGAACCTGGCTGAGGTGTTTCGCCTGGTTCCTGGCATGGTTGTTGGCGCGGTTGGCAGTAATTCGCCTGTGGTCACTTACCATGGCACCGTTCACTACGAACAGCGCCGGCTTCAGGTACAGATTGACGGGCGTACCGCCTACCGGGCCAACCTCTCCGACATCGACTGGGTCGCCATGCCAGTCGCGCTGGAGAATATTGAGCGTATTGAGGTTAGCCGGGGGCCCAATTCTGCGGCGTATGGCATCAATGCCTTCCTTGGCAGCATTAACATTATTACCCGGTCGCCACTGGATACGGCCGGCGTTATGGCCTCTGCAACCACCGGTTCCCGTGGCCACAGGCGGGTATTTACCTCTGTAGGCGAAGCGGATCTGGAATCCAGCTGGAGACTCTCCTACGAAAAGCGCATGTCGGACGGGTTTGACGCACAGATTATTGAAGAGGACAACAATAACCGCGTTCCCTTTCACGATGGTTTCAACATCAACAATTTCAATTTTGATAGTACGTTCGATGTTTCAGATCAGCACTCTGTGGATTTCCGTGCTGGCGTTCTGGACGGCGTGAACGAGGTGGACAGGTTTAAATCCCGCCGGGTTGGCAGTGGTGGGGACGGGGAGCCAGATATCCTTGTGCGCGACTACTACCTGCAACTCCGGCTAAACGGCAGCACCTCTGAACGCCACTTTTATTATCTTCAGGCAAGCTATCAGAACCAGAAAAGGCGCCAGGACTGGACAATAACCATCCCCGCTGCGGAGTTTTCCTCTTACCTTCCACCAGGTTCGCCGTCGTTTCCGGTTAACCAGGGGCCCTTTATTGCAGATCTCAATGAAGACAGTACCGAATCCCGTCAGGAGTTTGAGTTTCAGGATACACTGCTATTCAGTCAGTACCTGAAACTGGTTTCCGGGCTCGGATACCGAAAGGACTCTGTCACATCAGAAACGTTTTTCAACGGGCGCGAGTACAATATTCAGTCCCGGCTGTTTGCCAATATGGAATACTCACCCACGCGCTGGTTAACCCTGAACGCCGGCGGCAACTGGGAAGAGACCACAACCACCGATGAGGGGTACTTCTCGCCCCGGGTTGCATCAAATTTCATCATTGGTGATAACCATGTCATCCGGTTTGTATTTTCGAAAGCCGTACGCACTCCCGATGCTTTTGAGCAGAACCCCGACTGGGGATATTACGCCCGGAACGTGCGGGCTCCGTTTCAGGCTCTTGAGGGAGCCAGGTTCCGCGTGGAGGATCTGGCAAGCAATGGCAAGCGCCCGTCTACCTACGGTGAGCACCTTGAAGAAGAAAGAATCACCTCCCGGGAAATCAGCTATTTCGGACAGTTCCACATGGACCACTCACTGTTGTCGCTGGAAGTCCGTTATTTCAACGACTATCTTCGGGATATGATCAGTGGCGTAATCAACGACAACGAATGGACGATTGCCAATAATGTCGGCATGCGCCAGAAGGGGTTCGAGGTAGAGACCTCGCTGGATTTTCCCGGTACACGGTTACGGGCTACCTACGGCTACCTTGACCAGAAAGAACGCTATACGGGCGACCCGACAAAACTGAACGCCAATGGTCAGGAATATGTTCAGGCACTGTTAGCACGGCTATCCGCCCGTCATTCGGGCAGCGTTTCCTGGATACAGGATTTGCCATATAACATGACCTCTGCGGTGTCGTTTTACTGGATTGATCAGTTGCGCCTGAATCAGTTTCAGCGCGCAGACTTCCGCCTTGCCCGCCGCGTAGACATGCCCGGGTACAGCTATACCCTGGCGTTCACAATGCAGCATTATTTAGAGTCGACCCCGGCGCTAAGCCCGGATAACATTGTATCGAGACTCAACCAGTTCTTTGTTGAGGCCAGCATTCGCTTTTAACTTGAAAACAAGGATGACATGAGACCCGGGATGGTATGGCGAGCACGATAACGAATAGCATCAGCGGATTGCTGAAACTACCTTGCCGGGGGGCACTGCGGTGCGCCCTGCTGGGTGTGCTTATTCTGTTTTTCGCCTGCCCGGCCTATTCCGAGGATGCGCCAACCCGCACTGTATACGTCGCTGGCTCTGGTAATGCGCCGCTGGACCAGCACATCACATCACTTTTGCAAGATCAGCTGGGTGAGCGTGTCAGCCTTATTTCCATAACAGACACCCACGCGGTATTGTCAAGAAACGCACCCATAGTCAGCATCGGGCCCTCGGCATTTACTCAGGCCCGGCAAGCCAACCGCTCTGCATCCATACTGGCGCTTCTGGTCGACAAACGCTTTATCAGTGAATTCGCTGAGCGTTCTCCAGGTCAGATTACCGGTATATATTACGATGTGCCGCTGCTTCGCCAGGCTCTTCTCGGAAAAGTTATTCTTCCCCATGCCACCAAGGTTGCGTTGCTGGCCACCCCTGAATCAACCGGCCTCTATGAACCACTGATTGACCTGTTGCCAGGCTACAACATGCAGGCCCGGATTTTTGTGGTCAGTGACAGAAAAAAACTGATTTCCACCTTAACGAGAGCGCTGGGATACGGTGATTTTTTGCTGGCCGGCCCGGACGAAACCATCTATAACCCACGAACCATCAAGCACATTCTGTTGACCGCCTACCGGCGAAACAAAATTGTGATCGGGCCGAGCCAGGCGTATGTGAAAGCCGGTTCCCTGGCTTCCGAATACGCACCCTTTTCAGTCATGGCCGAACTGGCTGCGCAATACATTAACGATTATTTCGACAACGGGCGCTTTCCGGACCCGGCCTACCCCGAGGTCTATCGCGCTGAAGTAAACAGCCAGGTGGCCCGCTCTCTCAATATTCCACTGCCTGACAAAAAAACAATAGGCGAAGCGGTGCAAACACTTCTGAATACACAGGGAGGGCAAGGTAGTGAGTAAAGCTGACACCCGCCAGGCCCCACTGTCCCGGAAATTATTGCTACTGGGCGCCCTGCCCGCCGTTATTATGTTTGTTGTACTGATGGTGTTTTTTACATCAGCACGGCTGGAAGATGCCCGCCAGGACCTTTCCCAGAGCAGCCAGTTGTTGGCGGACACTCTTGCACCCGCTCTGGAATACGCGGTGGTTGCCGGAAACCGGGCCGCTCTTGAGCAGGTTCTGTCTCAGTCGCTACGGCGTAGCAAGGCGGCATGGATCAGCGTTTCGGATGTAATGGGTGATCAGATCGGCTTTGTATCTGCCGAACCTCCGGGCACATCTTTACAAAAAAGCCAGTACAACACCTACGAAGCGGAAATACTGCAAAAGCCGCTCGACCTGGCGAAAAATCAGAATACCGACTGGTTTGATCCAGGTTATGGATTCGGGGCGGGTACGTTGAGAGTAGGCACTGTGCAGGTCGGTGTCAGTACAGATCTGTTTGCCAGCCGCCGGCAGGATATTCTCTGGACATCGCTCGCGGTAGGTATCGCACTTTTATTGTTCACCATCCTTCTGGTTAAGCACTATCTCACCTCTGTACTTTCCCCGATCAGCTCCCTCACTGGCCGGGTAACAAAGCTGATAGACGGCCACTACGATGCAGAGCCGATCAGCACCCACCAGAATTCTCTTGAAGTGGTCAATATCCAGAAACAATTGAATGAGCTGGCCAGGCACCTGCAGGGCCTGCAGGCTGCCCGGGACAGAACACTGGAAGCCTCTGAGAAAGCCCGGGGAAAAGCCGAATCCGCAAGCCAGGCAAAATCCGGATTTCTGGCGGCCATGAGCCACGAACTGCGCACGCCTCTGAACGGAGTGCTGGGAATGCTGGATCTGGTGCAGGAGGACCCTCTCACCCACTTACAACAGGAGCACCTCAATACCGCCCGGCGATCTACCGAGGATCTTTTATTGATAATCAGCGATATTCTGGATTATTCGCGCATGGACAGTGGCTCACTTGCACTGGAAAGCCGACCGTTTGACCTGAAGGCCGTTATCTCGAATTGCGCAGCAACCTACCAGCACACAGCCGGGCAACAGGGGCTTGCCCTGACCTTGACGTTTGTCGGCAACTGGCCTGACAAGCCCCTGGTGACAGGCGATGCCGCCAGACTGAGGCAGGTTCTGGCGGGGTTGATGGATAATGCGATCAAGTTCACAAGAGACGGCTTTATTAATGTTCAGGCGGGTTACGCCATACTGGAAGATAACTGTATTTCCCTCAACTGCTCCATCACTGATTCCGGCTCAGGCATTCCGGTTGAAAGCCTTTCGGACATTTTCAGCTCCTTCTACCAGTTGGACAGTGGCGATGCCCGCCAGCAAGGCGGCATTGGCCTCGGGTTACCGCTTGTTCAACGGCTTGTAGAAATGATGGGGGGGCACATTCAGGTAGAAACCGATCTGGGCAAGGGCTCCTCTTTCCGTTTTGAGCTGCCATTTGAACTTGCAGGCAGCCTGCCGTCAGAGCATGCAGCGCCAGAATCCGCAGTACAAGCGAATACACCCCCCAATGGCCCCTCACAAGCACTGATTGTTGAAGACAACCAGGTGAATCAGCGGGTAGCAGTCGCTATGCTGACACGCCTCGGATTCAAAACAGACTCTGCCTACAACGGCAAGGAAGCACTGGCTATGGTGAAGAACAATCATTCGGGCTACGACATTATTCTTATGGACTGTCAGATGCCCATTATGGATGGCTACGAAACCACGCAGTACATTCGTGAGTGGGAGCGCAGCAATGGACAATCCTGTACGCCCATTATTGCTCTGACAGCAGATGTACTGCCAGGAACAGAAAGCCGCTGTAAGGACAGCGGCATGGATGACTACCTGGCGAAACCGGTCAGGAAGGACAATCTGGCAAGCGTGTTAAACCGATGGGTTCAGCAATAACCAGCCATGCTCTGGCTGGTCTTGCTCAGGCAACCGGTTCCCGCATAGTGACAAATTCTTCTGCCGACGTTGGGTGAATGCCCAGTGTTGAATCAAACTGAGCTTTGGTAGCGCCTGCTTTAATGGCAACAGCCAGCCCCTGGGTCATTTCCCCGGCATCCGGCCCGACCATGTGCGCCCCCAGAACTTTGTCGGTTTTATCATCCACCACCAGCTTCATCATGCAGCGCTCGTCACGGCCACTCAACGTGTGCTTCATCGGGCGGAACTCGGAGCGATAAATACGCGTTTGGTGTCCGGCTGACTCCGCTTCTTCTTCGGTCAAGCCCACCGTGCCAATATTTGGCTGACAGAATACCGCTGTAGGAATGGCTGAATAGTCCATATCACCCTGCCCGTCGCCAAACAGCCGGCGCGACAGAACCATGGCCTGAGCCAGGGCTACCGGCGTCAGTTGAGGCGTACCGATGACATCTCCCAGCGCAGTAATAGAAGGCACAGCGGTCTGGAAGTGATCGTCGACCGCCACATGCCCTGACTTACTCAGTTCAACCCCCAGTTCCGTAAGCCCCAGCCCCTCAACCAGCGCTCGTCTGCCAGTGGCAGCCATAACCAGCCCTGTTGTTGTACTTTCACCGTTGCTCAGGTTAACCCGGTAGTGAACCCCCTCAGACTCAACGGACTCTATGGTGACACCGAATTGCAGGTTTATGCCTTTTTTGCGCATTTCCTGTTCCGCGAACCGGCGGACATCACCATCAAAGCCCCGCAAAAACAGATCGCCACGATAAAGCAGCGTTGTTTCAACACCCAGGCCCGCCAATATGCCGGCAAACTCCACCGCAATATAACCACCGCCCCATACTGTGGCAGTTTTCGGCAACTGTGGCAGATAAAACATCTCGTTGGATGTGAGAATGCATTCTTTACCTGGAATGTCTGGCACCACTGGCCAACTGCCTGTTGCCACGGTTATATGGCGGGATTTGTATTCCTGGCCATCGACTACCACTGTGTGGCTGTCTTTCAGGGTGGCCGTACCCTCTATGATCGTTACCCCGGCGCCCTCGAGCAGTCGTTGATAGATACCATTCAGACGTTCAATTTCTGTATTCTTGTTGGCAACCAGTGTAGGCCAGTCAAAACTGACATCGTTCATGGGAACATTCCAGCCATAACCGGCAGCATCCCCTAACTCATCACTGACGTGGGCACCGTAAACAAAGAGTTTCTTTGGGACACAGCCAACATTGACACATGTTCCCCCCAGATAACGGGACTCAACAACGGCAACTTTTGCACCGCGCCCGGCAGACATCCGGGCCAGCCGCACACCACCGGAACCGGCACCAATCACAATCAGATCATAATCCTGGTCGTCAGACACATTGTCTCCTGTTGTTCACTGAGTATTCACCGGATGTTCAGGCTTGCTCATGCGCTGCCTTGCTTAAAGGCTGTATTTCCCGGAACAGCACATGATCCTCAAAACTACCCAGGCGAACTTTACCGAGGCTTCGAAACCCCTCGGATTCATAAAAAGGCAGATACCGGCTGTTCCCGGTGTCCAGCACAAGCCCCGTGCAGGCGGGGTTTTCTGCACACAGCGTTTCGACGGTCTTCAGCAGCAACCTGCCGTACCCCGAATTCTGGTACTTCGGGTTCACACCCATTAACGGTAACTGGTGAGCGAGCGGCTTCGGCAACATAGCCCGGATTTTCTCGTGGTAATCAAGGTACCGGCGGGTTGAGGCGAACCCGGCTGTCAGCACCATTCGTATGCGCCAGCTGAACTGACTGGCCAGGTCCATGCGCAAATCCGGATCACCAATAAACGCAACCGCAACCAGCGAGTCCTTCACCATCACACCTACTGCTTCCTGATCCAGCGAAAAATAAAGGTCCACCAGTTCCCGAACCGTTGCCCTTACCCGTGCTTCGTAGCCTGCACGCCTGTGGTCAAACAGGTACTGAAACGTTGGCTCATTCCGGTAAGCGTGATAGAGAATGGATCTGGCTTCATTTGTTGCGCCTGAATCCAGCCGGACAATAACCGGCTCAGATCTGTTTTCGCTGCTACCGCTCATTCTCCTTACCCCTCGCTTCAGTGTGATTAAATTGCCAGTGTCAGCCTTGCAGACACCTGCCCCGGCTCACTGGCCTTATCCATCGCTGCCTGATCAATAATGACCCCATGGTCCTTTTTAAGCGTTTCTAACCAGGCCGCTACGTCGGCAAACGGCGCACGTTCAATCCAGACCCTTATGGCATCTTCACCACTGGGCTCAAAACGCTGCAGTGACAGCCCGGCCTGCTGAGCAGACCCGGTAACCAGTGCCATGAGGGCACGGCCGTTTTCCGGTTTGTTTGCTGAGCTGGTATCTGGCGATGCCCCTGCCGTTCCAAGGCGCTTAATGGTGGCTTCATTTGATTTTACCCACGCCAGAAGCTCAGCGGCATTCTGCCGGTCGCTGGCTGCCCGGTCGTTAAAGTCCACTGCCGGGCGCCAGACTGCAAAATAGAGCACACCAATGAAAACGGCTATCGCTAACACGGTAAGCGCCTGCTGGTCACGCTTGGGTAGCTGGTCGTACTGGGCAATCAGTTTGCCTATAGCGGGCTGGTTTTTAAGCTTGCTCAGCATGTCATTACCCTCCCGAGACCGTCAGCCGGCCACGTGCACCGCTGGATTCATTAACCACAGAGCCGATTTGTGCGTTTAGCCCCTGGTTCGACAGGCCGTTGCGTAACGCACTGAGCCGCTCGTAACTGTTCGCCCGAACGTCAACCACCAGTTCGCCCCTCGCGCGGTTGAAGTTGACCGAGTTAAACACGACTGAGCCGGCAGCGGGCAGTTGTGAATACTGCTGGCCGGTGTACTTCATCAGGGTGACAAATCCCAGTTCAGGCTGGCCGGAGCCGGCTGCCCGTAACTGCCCCTCAATGACCCGACGGACACTTCCCGCCGAGGTGCGCTTATCGCCGGGAAATGCCTGATGGTACACCGCCATCGCTTCCTGTTTCAGTTCATCGGCTTGCTGCTGATAATAAAACCCCATTCCAAGTTCCAGCGCAACCTGAACACCAAACCAGACAGCGGCGACGGCGATCAGGGGCTTCCAGGGTTTGAGCGGGCTGGCCCTGTTCGACTGATTGGAGAACTCACCCTGACAAAGATTTACCGGCTGGCAGAGCTGGTGGAAATACGAGTGCGCAAGTAACTCCAGCGGCATCAGCTCCAGTACCTCTCGGTGAACTGATAGTACACCGGGGGATACGAGCTCACTGATGGCCGACTGCTGAATATCAAACTCTTCCGCAGTGGCATACAGAGTGACAGGCATTTCGGCAATCACTTCACTTTCGGACGGCACTGCAAGAGTCTGCGCAAACATGCCCAGGTTCGCCGAATGCATGCTTAGCCACTCTCCCCGATCACTGACAATCAGCGCCAGATCACCTGTCAGGCAGATGGACCAGCCGCCTTCGGTTGCTGGCAGCAGTGCAGCATCCGGGAAGATGCCCTCAAGCCTGGCGTATTCCCAGCCACGAAACAGAGACACCCACTGGGCCATTCGCTGTTTATCGATAGCGGCTACCTGATACCCCTGGTCTGTGTGCCGGCCAAGGGACAGATGAACAGATTCGATATCCTGCGCAATTTGTTCCTCTACTGCGTAAGGTAAAGCCTGATGAATAAACCGGCTTTGCTTCGCGGGAATGTCTGCCTGACAGTACAGTGCCTCATCTCCGGGAATCAGCCCGATCAGCAGTACGTTATCCAGTGCATTCTGCGAAAGTGTCTGCTCAATCGTGTCACGGGTGTCGCCTGTTCCCCGAGCCTGCGCATCTCCGCCGGCATCGTGCAGCACCCAGTTATACAGCTGGGCTTCCGGAGTCTGGTCAGGGTCCGCGAATGGCGGCACTGGCCTTAC